>NZ_CBVY010000019.1:96445-98767 GCF_000513435.1 Halorubrum sp. AJ67
CGACGCTCGTGCCCCGACGGCGACGCCTATGAAACTGGCGAGTCGTTCGTCCACCAGGCGTACCAGCGCGCCGGGATCGGTACGCACCTCATCCGCGGGCTGCTCGGCCACGGGCAGGCGAACGGCGTCGAGAAGGTGTGGCTCACCGTCGAGCGGTGGAACCGCGCGGCCGTCTCTCTGTACAAGAAGATCGGCTTCGAGACCTCCGACGCCGAGAGTTTCGAACTGGAGATGGGGCTGCGGCTGAACCCCGAGGTCGAGACCGGGGAGTCGAGGACCGACGGCGAGATCGAGGAGCCGGAGGGCGACGGGGGCGACGCGGCCGAGTAGCGTTGGCCGGAATCTTCAAGTCTTTAGGGGCGGCGCGCGACCAGTCCGGTATGAGCCATCGAATTCTACTCCTCGGGGCACCCGGTGCCGGAAAGGGGACACAGAGCGCGAAGCTGGCCGACGAGTACGGCGTCGAACACGTCACGACCGGTGACGCGCTCCGCGCGAACAAGGAGATGGAGACGGAGTACGGCACGCCGAAGTCGTTCATGGACGCGGGCGAACTGGTCCCGGACCCGGTCGTCAACGAGATCGTCGAGGCCGCGCTGGCCGACGCCGACGGGTTCGTCCTCGACGGCTACCCGCGCAACCTCGATCAGGCGGAGTACCTCTCTTCGATTACGGATCTGGACGCCGTCATCCTGCTCGACGTCGACGAAGAGGTCCTCGTCGACCGGCTCACGGGACGCCGGGTCTGTGACGACTGCGGTGCGAACTACCACGTCGAGTTCCAGCCGCCGGAGGAGCCGGGCGTCTGCGACGAGTGCGGCGGCGAACTGATCCAGCGCGAGGACGACACCGAGGAGACCGCCCGCGAGCGGCTGGAGGTCTTCTACGAGAACACCGAGCCGGTCGTCGACCACTTCCGCGACGAGGGCGTCCTCGTCGAGGTCGACGGGGAGGCGACGCCGGACGAGGTCTTCGATCGGATCGCCGACGTCGTCGAGAGCTAAATCGCGTCGTCATCGAAAGCCAAATCGCGGCGTCGTCGAAGACCGACCCGAGCCGCGATCCTACAAGGTTCTTAACCGTCGACTGCTAATCGGCCGCTAATGAGCAAAGTCGAACGGCGGGTCCGCTCGCTGGTCCGCGAGGACGGCGAGATGCGGGACGCCATCGAGACCGTTCTCGACAACGCCAGCGGCGGCGAAGTCCGATGGGTCGACGTCCGCGACAAGATATCCAGCGGACAGTGGGGCCGGCTCATCGAGAAGGAGATCCTCGTCGACGGCGAGGAGGGGTTCGCGCTGGCCGACCGCGACGAGATCGAGGCCGGCCTGGAGGACGACGACTCGGGCGGCAGCGACGTGGAGACCCCCGAGACGACCAGCTGGTCGAAGTGGGACAAGCTGGCGGGGCTGGCGACGGTCGGCGCGTTCGTCGGCTACGCGGTCGGCCCGGTCCGCAACGCGATCGCCGGCGGGATCGACGTCGTCCTCGGGCCGCTCCTAAACGTCGTCCCCTTTTACGTCGTGATCATGGTGATCGCGCTCGGGACGGGGCTGTACTCGACGCTGCTGCGCGCCGGGCTCATGGACATGGAGAAGATGGCCATGTACCAAGACCGGATGAAAGACATCCAAGAACGCCGGAAGGAGGCCGAAGAGCGCGACGACGACGAGGCGCTCGACGAGATCCAAGAAGAGCAGATGGAGGCGATGGGCGACCAGCTCGGCATGTTCAAAGAGCAGTTCCGCCCGATGGTGTGGATCATGTTCCTCACCATCCCGGCGTTCCTCTGGATGTTCTGGGTGATCGGCTACCGCGGGTCCACTGCGGAGTACCCGGCCGTCGCCGCACAGGAGCTCGTGGTCCCGCTCGCCGGCACCGTCACGTGGGACACGGGGATCGTCGGCCCGATCCAGATGTGGATCCTCTGGTACTTCCTCTGCTCGATGGCGTTCACGCAGATCGTCCAAAAGAGCCTCAACATCGAGATGTCGCCGTCCTCCTCGTAGACGACGCGACCCGCTCCCCGTCTTCTCCCCGTTCGCTCTCTCCCCGTTTCACCCCGCTCTCTCTTCCCGTTCCGCGAGGAACGACTCGACCGTCTCCCGCGACGGGATCGACCCCATCCCGCCGACCTCCCGAACCGACAGCGCCGCGGTCGCGTTACCGAACGCGATCGCCTCGCGGAGGGCGTTTCCGTCGCCGTCTGCGGATTCGTCTCTCCGACCGCCCGCGATCCGCGAGAGGAACCCGGCGGTGAACGCGTCGCCGGCACCGGTCGCGTCGACGGCCTCGACCGCGAACCCGCCGCGGCGGACCGTC
>NZ_CBVY010000019.1:99729-101504 GCF_000513435.1 Halorubrum sp. AJ67
GTCCATACCGTCGAGCCGGGCGGCAGCCGGAAAACTCCGCCGCTCTCGCGCCGGCTCGGCGGTCGCGGGACCCGGCGTCGGTCACGGGGGCGTGGCTCTCGCGTGTCGCTCGCCGCCCGTCAGATCGTGGTCCGCCGCGGGTCCTCCTCGGTGAGCTGTCGCACCGTCAACACCGGGATCGGGCAGGTTCGGACGACGCGCTCGGCGACGGAGCCGATGAGGAATCGGTTCTCGCCGTGACGCCCCCGCGTCCCCATCGCCACGAGGTCGGCGTCGACGTCGCGGGCGTAGGCGTCGATCTCCGAGGCGGGCCGCCCCTCGCGGACCTCGATCGTCACGTCGAGGTCGTCGTCGCGGTCGCTGGCGGCGTCCGAGACGCGGTCGAGCGCGTCGCGGCCCTGGTCGTCTAAGGCCTCGCGGAGGTCGTCGCGCACCGTGTCCGGCGACGACTCCACCTCGCTGGCGTCGACGACGTACACCGCGTGGACCTCGGCATCGAACCGCGCCGCGACGTCGACCGCGACGGAGACGGCTCGCTGGACGCTGTCGGAGCCGTCGGTCGCGACCACGATGGTGTCGAACATGGACGGTCGTTGGCTGGTGGAGTAGGTAAAACCCGGCGGTCGGTCCGATCCGAGAGCGAGACGTTTGGGAACGGGTCGTCGGCAATTTGACGAACCGTAGTGCGGTGGCGCGAGTAGGGAGAGACCTCCGGTCTCTCTGATAGCCGGCGGCGAAGCCGCCGGCTGCCAGAGAATCTTCGATTCTCGCTGGAGTCGACCGACCGGAGCGAAGCGGAGGGAGGTCGACGAGGCTGGGGAGGCGTGAGGTGCTGTTGCTGTGCGGTGCGGGGCGGGACTCGAAGGGGCAGCCGCGAGGACGCCGCAGGCGACGTAAGGACCGCAGGGAGCGAACGAAGTGAGCGACTGAGGACCGCAGCGAGCGTGCGGCGTCCTCGCGGCTGGGGCTTCGGTGGCCGTGTTGTCGGAAGTAGTCTCGTCGTACCGAGCGGCTGGGACTTCGGGGGTGTTCGCGCTGATCAGCGATCTAAAATCGGCGCGTCGTTCACCGACCGGAACGGACCGACCCGAACCGTATCAGGCCAAGAAGACGTGTCGCGGTCGGTCGGCGAGCACGTCGCGGCCCCACTGGACGGTCTCGGAGAACTCGTCAGAGCGGAAGAACTGCATCGCGTCCTCCTTCGCGTTCCACTGGCTGGCGATGAACATGTCGCTCTCGTCTTCGACGTTCACCATCAGGTCGGTCTCGACGTGCCCGTCCATCTCCGCGAGCAGCTCGCCCACGTCGTCGAAGGTGTCGACGAACTCCGTCTGGTAGTCGGGCTTGACGGTGTAGAACATCCCCATCGTCCCGAACCCGGACTCCTCGCCGGCGCGCGCGACGATGTCGGGCAGCTCCGAGAGGAAGCCGCCCGCGGTCTCGGCCGCCGACGCCGTGTCCCAGATGGAGACGACGGCGGCGCGGTCGGTGTGACGCCCCTCGTACACCGCGGTCTTGACGTGGGTGCCGTAGTGGTCGAAGTTGCCGCGCAGTCCCTCGACCTCGTCGAACAGCTCGTCGACGTCGGCCTCGCTGTAGAGGACGGTGGCGTACACGTCCTCGCCGTGCGGCTTGCCGGCGTAGATGTCGAGGTCGGCGAGTTCGCCGCGGATGTCCGCGTCGTCGCTCTCGTCGCCGTGACCGCCGTCGCCGGCCGTGATCGCCGTGGCGTCCCCTTGACCCCGTGACTGCCGTCCCTCGTCCGTGTGGTGATC
>NZ_CBVY010000019.1:105000-106140 GCF_000513435.1 Halorubrum sp. AJ67
GTGGTCCCGCTCGCTTTCGCTCGCGGGACTCGCGCGACTCGCTGTGCTCCTCGTCGCTCACTGCGTTCGCTCCTGCGGTGCTTGCTCCGTCGTGCTTCGTCCTCGCGACTGCCCCTTCGAGTCCCGCCCCGCACAGCACCGCACCTCACGCCTCCCCAGCCTCGTCAGTCGCCTCCGCTTCGCTCCGGCGACTGACTCCAGCGAGAATCGAAGATTCTCTGGCAGCCGGCGGCAAAGCCGCCGGCGACCTCGCGCGGTGCTGTCTCGCGGTCGCCAGGGGCGACCGCTCGCAGGCACACGCCACCGCAAATACCTGTTCGTCGAAGCGCTCGAATCGCCGGGATCGTCGCGGCTTGCGTTCCTCGTCGCCGTGACCAAAACCCTTTCAGCGCGACCCCGAAAGGTGGGGATAATGCGGAAAAGCGGCCCGCCGAAAGGACTGATCTCGTACCTCGTCTTGGAGCTGCTCGACGAGCGCCCGCGGTACGGCTACGAGCTGCTCGGCGAGATCACGGAGATAAGCGGCGGCCACTGGGAGCCCTCCTACGGCTCCGTCTACCCAATCTTATACAAGTTCGAGGAGGAGGGGGTCGCGGAGCGCGTCGAACGCGCCGACGAGCCGGACCGCAAGTACTTCGCGCTCACCGACGCGGGCCGCGAGGAACTGGCGGAGAAGCGCGCGGCGATCGGCGGCGAGGCGCGCGACTTCGGCGACGTCGTCTTGGGCTTTTACCACCTGTACGCCGCGCTCGCCACCGACGGCCGCTTCCAAGTGGCCGACGCCGACGCCGAGTGGGCGTACTCGGAGCGGTACAGCGCGTGGATCGTCGAACAGATCATCCGCCACCACGAGCGCGACTTCGGCGAGTTCGAGCGGATCGACGCCTCGCCCGAGGAGTTCTACGACGAGGGCGACGCGGCCGAAACTGATTCGGTCGAAACCGGCGAGACAGAATCCGAAACGCCCGAAACGGAGACCGCGGACGACGCCGACGAGTCCGAGGAGGCGTCATCCGGGGCGGCCGACGACTGACCGCGGGCGCGACTCGCGGTGAACAGCGGCGGCTCACCGATGGAGCAGCCGCCACAGGATCCCGCCGGGGAGTCCCGCGCGGACGAGCCGATCGTACAGTCGGTCGG
>NZ_CBVY010000019.1:108354-110232 GCF_000513435.1 Halorubrum sp. AJ67
ACCCGCATATCGGACCGGGACCCGCATATCGGACCGGATCCCGTCCGAACGCGCCGCCCGATTCCGAGTCGACGCCCGAAGGCATATACCCGCGACGGGCGATTGCCCGAACAATGTCCACCGACGAGCCGTCCGTCCCGATCGTGTGCGACGAGTGCGAGACGGAGACCCGCGTCCCCCTCGACGACCTCGCGGACGCGCTCGATAAACACAACGCGCAAAAACACGACGGCGACGAGGTCGCGGAGGTCGATCCGGCGATCAAAGACCGCCTCGCCGACCTCGTCGCCGAGGATCTCGGACTGTTCGACGAGGAGTCGACCGAGGACCCGTGAGCGACGGGACGCGACCGGCCGCCGTGCGAGCGGTGCGGCCGAGGACACATACCAACAATATTTGCGCCGATCGGTGACGGGCCATCAACTGTTGTGACCGGTTAATATCCCGAAAGCGGTCCCCAAATCAGTTTTTGGCTATCTGACGGCGTCATTGGAATCCGCTTCAGTTGCTGGTGACGCGAGGGTGTTCCCCGCGGACCCGTTTCCGTTAGTATGTACGAATCAACGCGGACAGCGTCGCGGCGGTCCTTCCTCGCGGCCGCGGGCGGAACTGCGACGGTCGGACTCGCCGGCTGTCTCGGCGGCGGTGGCGGCGGACTCGACGAACTGACGGTCGCGCACATGCCGATCTACCCCGACCTCCAGTGGTACGTGATGGAGGGCGAGGGCTACTTCTCCGAGATCGACGCCGAGGTCTCCGGACAGGAGTTCGGCAACGGCCCGGCGATCGTTCAGGCGCTCGGCGGCGGCGACATCGACGTCGCGATGTTCGGGATCGTCCCCGCCATGATCGCGATAGACAACGGGATCCCGGCGCGGGTGACGGCGGCGAACATCCGCGAGCCGATGGGGATCATGGCGGAGTCGTCGTTCCACGAGACGTTCGAGCAGCAGGGCGGCGACGCGTTCGCGACGTGGGAAGCGGAGCAGGGCGAGCCGTTCACGTTCGGAACGTTCCCGCAGGGAAGCGTTCCCGACGTGTTGCTCCGCTACTGGCTCCGCGACGTCGGCGTCGACCCCGAGTCGAACGACAGCGTGGAGATCATCGAGATCAGCGGTGCCAGCTCGGTCTGGCAGGCGATCGCTAACGACGAGATCGACGGTACCTCGATCATGGAGCCGGTGCCGACCATCGCGCAGGCGGAGGGCTCGTCCGTGACGATGCTTCGGACCGCCGCCGAGGTCCTCCCCGGCCAGCCCGCCGCGGTCACCCTGATGAGCGACGCGGTGCGGGACTCGCCGCTCGCGGCGCAGTTCCTCGAACAGCACGTCCGCGCGACCGAGTTCATCGGCGAGGAGCCGGACGCGACGGCCGAACACGTCAACGAGGGGATCGGGATGCCGGTCGACCGCGCGCGGAACGCGCTCGACTCGCCGCTGTCGAACTTCATCACGGACCCCAACGAGATCACGGACGCGACGCAGGTGTTCTCGGAGTTCGCGGCCGGAAACGACCAGATCGACGAACAGCTGTCGACCGACGAGATATTCGATCTGGAGGTGTACGACTCGCTCTGATGGCGACAGAAACCGGATCGGAACTGGACGGGGACGCGGCCGTCGCGATCGGTCTCGATGACCCCCGCCGGCTCCTCCGCGGCGCGCTCGGCGTCGCGGGGTTCCTCGCCGTCTGGTACGTCGTCTCCCTCGGCTCGCCCGCGTACGTGGTCCCCTCGCCGGTCGCGGTCGCCGGGGCGTTCGGCAGCGAACTGGCCTCGGGAGACATGACGACGGCGCTCTACCAGAGCGTCCGGCACTGGATCCCCGGCACCGTCGCCGGGACCGCGAGTCGTGGGAGGCAAGGCACACAGGGGATAGG
>NZ_CBVY010000019.1:110252-112982 GCF_000513435.1 Halorubrum sp. AJ67
ACGGTACGAGTTTCGTTACCGTTAAATTAACTTTCGTTAATAGACAATACTATTTATAACGTAAGTTTATAACGGAGGGTCCGTCCCGTTTCGGGTGGACGCCGCCTGCTCGACGACCTCACCGCGCCGCTCGTCCGGACGCTGCGGCCGGTGCCGCCGCTCGCGCTGATCGGCTTCGCGATCGCGTGGTTCGGCATCAACGACTGGGGCGCGGCCTTCATCATCGCGGTGGGCGCGTTCTGGATCAACTTCTACGCGGCGTACGGTGCCGTCGAGGGCGTCTCGGAGGACCTCCTCGACGTGGGACGGACGCTCGGCGTCCGGGGCGACCTCGACGCGGTCCGGTCGATCGTGTTGCCGGCGGCGACGCCGGGGATCATGACCGGGATCCGGACCGGACTGGGACGGTGTTGGATGCTCGTCGTCGCCTCGGAGATCTTCGGCGTTCCCGGGGTCGGCCGCGAGATCATCCGCGCCAGCAACAACCTCGCGGTCGACCAGGCGATCGCGTACATCCTCGTGTTGAGCCTGATGTACCTGCTCGTCGACGTGGCGTTCCGCGCGGTCGAACGGAGGGTGTTGGTATGGCGGGCGTGAACGAGAACGGCGCGGCCGACGAGGAAGAGACGGGCTCCCTCCCGCCCGCGGATGCGAGCGTCGCGCTCGACGCGGTCGGCAAGACGTACGCCGGCGACGGCGACGGCGATCCGGTGCGCGCGCTCGACGACGTGTCGTTCTCGGTCGCCGACGGCGAGTTCGTCTGTCTCGTCGGCCCCTCGGGGTGCGGGAAGACGACGCTGTTCCGGATCGTCGCCGGCCTGACCGAGGCGACGGACGGGCGGGTGCTGCTCGACGGCACCGAAGTCACCGGGCCGACGACGGACATGGGCGTCGTCTTCCAGGAGTACCACCTGTTCCCGTGGCTGACCGTCGCGGAGAACGTCGGGTTCGGGTTGGAACGGAGCGACCGGTCGCCCGACGAGCGCGAGCGCCGGGTCGACGAGATGCTCGAACTGGTCGGGCTGACGGAGTTCCGCGACGCCTACCCCAAGTCGCTGTCGGGCGGGATGAAACAGCGCGTCGCCATCGCGCGGGCGCTCGCCGTCGACCCGAACCTCCTCCTGATGGACGAGCCGTTCGGCGCGGTGGACGCCCAGACCCGCGAGATGCTCCAGCGGGAGCTGCTCGACGTGTGGGAGTCGACCGGGAAGACCGTCCTCTTCGTCACGCACGACGTGGCGGAGGCGGTGACGCTCGCGGACCGGATCGTCGTGATGGCCGCCGACCCGGGCCGCGTCCGCGAGGTCGTCGATGTCGACGTCGAGCGCCCCCGCGAGCGCGGCGACGCCGCCTTCGCCGAGTACGTCGGTCGCGTGCGAGAACTGATCGGTGCCGGCCCGTAGTCGGACCGCCGTACCGCCTACTCCTCCGTCTCCTCGACGCTCGCCGACAGCTCGTCGACGTGTGTCCGCAGCGTTGCCAGCGTCGCGTCCGCGTCGGCGTACCCCTGATCGTAGTCGTCGAACGCTGACGCCGCTCGGTCGAGGAACCGTTCCACCGCCGCGTCGGTCGACTCGTCGGTCATACGCGTCCGTCCGCCCGCGAGCGGTTTATGTCTCCCGCCGTCGCGCTCGACCCGCGGAACGCACGTCCCGTCAGCGCCGCCGGAGGGCGTACGTCGTGTAGCCGACCGCCGCGACGAGGACGACGGAGAGGAGGGTGCCGAAGACGGCGGGCGAGGCGGTGACGTACTCTCCGAACGGGTCGGTCAGCGCGAACACGGCGACGACGAGCGCGACGGAGATGGCGATCCCGACCGCGCCGAACGCCTTGAACGCCGCGTCGAGGTCGAAGCGTGGCGATCCCGATTGGTGACTCATGGTTCCCCGTACGCGTCTCGAAGGTAAACCCGTCGGGCGGGATTCTCACTCTCGGAGAACGCCGCCGAGACCGCGGGAGAGAGTGGCTACCGTCACTTTCTATCGGCGTTGATAATTTACGCGGAGGCGTTTTATTCCCCTCCTGCGGATACCCACGAGATGAATAACGTTCGAACCACGACGCTCTCTCGCCGCCGTCTCGCCGCCGGTCTCGGCGGCGCGGTCGCGGGCACGCTGGCCGGCTGTCTCGGCGACGAGACGTCCGGTGCGGCGTCGATCGAGTCCGGGGACGGGGACTCGACGGACGGCGGGACGGATGGGGATCGGGACGCGGTCGACGCCGGCACGACCGTCGGAATGATATACGCCCTCGGCGGGCTCGACGACAGGTCGTTCAACGACGCCGCCAACCGGGGGATCCAGCGCGCTCGCCTCGACCACGACGTGGCGTTCGCGAACGAGGAGCCGACATCGGTTCCGGAGTTCGAGACGACACAGGCCGACCTGTCGGCGTCGGACGACCCCGACTACGACCTGGTCTGCTGTATCGGCTTCCTTCAGGCGGACGCGCTCTCGACGGTCGCGGGCGAGTACCCGGACCAGCGGTACGCCATCGTCGACTCGGTCGTCGACCGCGACAACGTGGCGAGCTACGTGTTCCGCGAACACGAGGGGTCGTTCCAGGCCGGCCACCTCGCCGGGCTGGTGACGAGCCGCGACCTGTCCGTCGGCGCGGGGTCGACCCGCCCCGACGAGCGGACCGTCGGCTACGTCGGCGGCGTCGAGTCGGACCTCGTGCGCAAGTTCGAGGCGGGCTACCGCGCCGGCGTCGACCACGCGGCCGCGGACG
>NZ_CBVY010000019.1:116504-119924 GCF_000513435.1 Halorubrum sp. AJ67
CCGCGGTCGATCAGATGGAGGCGCTCGACGACCGGATGGACGAGATCGACGAGGTCGTCGATTTCATCACCGACGTGGCCGAGCAGACGAACATCCTCGCGCTGAACGCCTCGATCGAGGCCGCCCGCGCGGGCGAGGCCGGCGAGGGCTTCGCGGTCGTCGCCGACGAGGTCAAGGACCTCGCCGAGGAGACGCAGGACGCCGCCGCGGAGATCGAATCGCAGATCGAAAGCGTCCGCGAGGAGACGGACGAGACCGTCGACAACATCCGCGAGACGAACGCCCGGATAGACGAGGGAGCCGACACGGTCCGACAGGCCTCCTCGTCGCTCGAAGCGGTCGTCGACGCGGTCGAGGAGACGAACCACGGCGTCCAGGAGATAAGCGAGGCCGCCGAGGACCAGGCGCGGTCGACGCAGCGCGCGGTCGAGGGCGTCGAGGACGTCGCCGAGGTGAGCGGCGAGGTCGCGTCCGGGTCCGAGCAGGTGTCCGCGGCCGCCGAGGAGCAGACGGCGACCGTCACTACCATCGCGGAGAACGCCGACCGGCTCAGGGACCAGGCGGCGTCGCTCTCGGAGTCGGTCTCGGCCTTCGAGGTCGACGTCGACCCCGACGAGATCGACGACGGAACGGACGGAGCGACCGCCGGATCCGGCGAGGGCTCGACGCCCGGTAACGACTCGACGCCCGACGACGGGCTCGCCGCCGACGGCGACGGGCGGAAACGGCCGTCGAACGAGGTGGACGGGTCGTCAGACGGACGAGACGGGCCGTCAGATAGCCGAAACAGGTCGTCAGACGATCGGGAGCAGTCAGCCGAACGTTAATTCGGGCTCTCGGGGTGTCCCTCGACGATCTCGACGCCCGAGGAGGCCCCGATCCGAACCGCGCCCGCGTCGAGCATGGCCATCGCCTCCTCGTAGGAGCCGACGCCGCCGGAGGCCTTGACCGGGAGGTACTCGCTCATCAGCTCCACGTCCGGGACCGTCGCGCCGCCGTCCGCGAAGCCGGTCGAAGTCTTCACCATGGCGGCGTCGGCGGCGACGGCGGCCTCGCAGGCGCGGCGCTTCTCGCCGTCGTCGAGGAGCGCGGTCTCGATTATCACCTTCACGGGGACCGGGACGGCGGCGACCACGTCGGAGAGCTCGTCGGCGACCGCCCCGTCGTCGCCGGCCTTCAGCCGGCCGACGTTGATCACGATGTCGATCTCGTCCGCGCCGTCCTCCCACGCCGCGACTGCCTCGTCGCGCTTGACTTCCGGGGCGTGCTGGCCGTGCGGGAACCCGACGACGGTGGCAATCGTGTCGGGGGCGTTCTCGTACGCAGCCGCCTCGGCGACGTAGCAGGGCGGGATACAGGCGTTCATCCCGTGGTCGGCGGCCTCGTCGAGAACGGTTCGAGTGTCGGCCCACGTGGTCTCCGGGCCGAGCACGGTGTGGTCGATGCTGGCGGCGAACTCCTCGCGGTTCATGTCTCTCCCGTGGCGACGGATCTTCAAAGTCGTACGGGGTCGGCCGCGCGTCGGCGCGGTGTCGGCCCCGGATTAGTCCCTGAACACGACCGTGTGGCCGTTCTCGCGGAGCGCTTCGACGAGGTCGTCGCCCGGCTCCATCCTGAACTCGTGGAAAGAGTTGCTCGGGCTGTCCGCCGAGTACAGCTCCGAGTCGATGTTCTCCGGGATCTCGTTTTGATGGGTGTCCTCCTGAACGACGACCGGCTGACTGCGGGCGCGGTCGGAACCGTTGCTTTCGGTCATCTGAACACCGATCCTCGTACCCGTTCGGACAACTGTGTTCCGATCCGATTTCCCGGCGTCCCGAACGCCGGACGCCGCGCACTCCCACACTCTCCGAACCCACGAAGCCCAGTTGGAGAAATATCCAACCGTTTCGCGATCGCCCCGGACTTATTTTATCCGCGTGCCACTCGGACCCATGGACCGCGACACCGCCACGCCCGCCGTCGACGACCTCCCGGGCGAGCGCGCTCGGGAGTGGGTCGAGTACCACCACGAGTCGGCCGCGCCGAGCACCTACGTCTACGAGTTCGTCTGGGACCGCACCGCCCCCGCTGAGGGTCCGTTCTGTACCGACGTGGACGGCAACGTCCTCATGGACTTCACCAGCCACGTCGCCGCCGCGCCGCTCGGCTACAACAACCCCCTGATCATGGACCGACTGGAGGAGTTCGACCTCGTCGACCCGCTGAAGATCGCCGGACAGGACTTCTACGCCGCTGGCGGCCCCACGCCCGACGACGGACTGCCCGGCTCTTCGGGACTTATGGACCGCCTGACGGACCTCACCGCCCACTACGACATGGACACCGTCTTCCTCTCGAACTCCGGTGCGGAGGCGGTCGAGAACGCGATCAAGATCGCCTACGACGAGTCGGACGGCGCGAAGTACGCGATCACCTTCGACGGGGCGTTCCACGGCCGGACGCTCGGCGCGCTCTCCCTGAACCGATCGAAGGCGGTGTACCGCCGCGACTTCCCGGAGGTGAGCGGCGTGATGGACGTCCCCTACTGCGACGACCGCACCTGCTCGGCCGAGACCTGCTCGTGCGGCTTCTTCGCGGACGGCGTCTCGCGGCTGCGCCGGAAGCTCGACCCGAAGCGGGGGAACGTCCACCCCGACGACGTGGCCTACCTCATCCTCGAACCGATCCAGGGCGAGGGCGGCTACCGATTCCCCTCGGAGGCGTTCACCGACGAGATCGCGGCGCTGACGGACGAACACGACATCACGCTGATCGCCGACGAGATCCAGTCCGGGGTCGGCCGCACCGGCGAGATGTGGGGCTCCGACCACTACGCCTACGAACCGGACGTGATCGCGAGCGCGAAGGGGCTCCGCGTGGGTGCGACCGTCTCGCGCTCCGACGTTTTCCCCGAGGAGACCGGCCGCCTCTCCTCGACGTGGGGGGCCGGCGACCTGATCGCCTCGGCGCAGGGCGCGCTCACGCTCGACGCCATCGAGGAGGCCGACCTCATGGACAACGCCGTGACGCGCGGCCGCCAATTCAAAGAGACGATGCGCGACGCCGACCTCGACCCCGTCGAGGATGTCCGCGGGAAGGGACTCATGCTCGCCGTCGAGTTCGACACGAAGGAGCGCCGCGACGCGGTCGTGAAGAACGCCTTCGGGCGCGGACTCCTCACGCTGGCGT
Organism: Halorubrum sp. AJ67; assembly: GCF_000513435.1. NCBI lineage: Archaea > Methanobacteriati > Methanobacteriota > Halobacteria > Halobacteriales > Haloferacaceae > Halorubrum > Halorubrum sp. AJ67. The sequence goes on from NZ_CBVY010000019.1 coordinate 119,676, forward strand.
GCGGCCACAACGTCCTCCGGATCCTCCCGCCGCTCGACGTCACCGAACGCGAGATCGACCTTGGTGCCGACCTGCTGACCGACGCGATCGCCGAGGCGGCCTGATCCGACTGTGCCGGCTGCGGCTCCCGCCTAGCGGTCCGCGTACCACTCCGCGAACTTCTCTAGCGCCCGTCCACGGTGTGAAACCGCGTTCTTCCGGTCGGTGTTCATCTCCGCGAACGTCTCCCCGTCGTGTTCGAAGATCGGG
>NZ_CBVY010000019.1:123738-125801 GCF_000513435.1 Halorubrum sp. AJ67
CTGTTTTAGTATCGTCTTTCCTACCGTAGATTTGCGACGAACGGACGTGCTCTGGTGGTGTAGTCCGGCCAATCATATCACCCTCTCACGGTGATGACCTGGGTTCGAATCCCAGCCGGAGCATTTTCTCGAACGACGCGCGCTGAACTCTCTTAGAGCGACGCGTCCCGTCTTGACCGCGCCGGGTTGGCCGCCCCGTGTCGGTCGGTTGTACCGGGTCGGCCGCGCCAGATCAGTCGTCCGCGACGGCTGCCGACTCGTCGTCCCCGACGAACCCGGCGTCGGTCGCCCGCTCGGCGACGTGCGGCTGGAACACCCACGCCGTCAGCAGCACGATCGGGACCATCGTGACGGCGACGATCGAGTAGCCGAGGTGGAGGTTCGGGAGAAACGGCGCGGCGTAGACGAGCGGGTAGACGATCCCGCCGACGGTGCCGACGCCGCCGACGACGCCCGCGACCGCCCCGGAGCTGTTCGGGAACATCGCGGGCACCTGCGCGAAGATGGCTCCCTCGGAGAACGCACAGCCCATCCCGACGAGGAACCCGGTGCCGACGGCGAGTGCCACCCGCCCGCTCAGCCCAGCGAGCGTCATCGCGAACATCGTCACGACGACGAAACACAGCGAGACGAACGTCCACTGCTCGCGGTACCGCCCCCGGAATATCGGGAGGATGTTCCGTTCCGCGCGGGCCAGCCGGTCGCTCACGTACCCGCCGATCGGGCGCAGCAGGCCGGCCGCGACGGAGAACGTCGCCGCGAACGTCGAGGCGAGGACGAGGTTCTCCGTGTTGAACCCCTCGCGGTAGTAGGTCGCGAGCCAGCCGTTCATCGACAGTTCGAGGCCGAACGTCATCACGTACGCTAACGCGAGCACGACCGTCCCGTACCGGGTCGCGGTGAACACCCACTCTTTGAAGCTCGCGCCCTCGGCGGTCGCCCGCCGCTTCTCGTCGCTTTTCGCGGCCTCGCCGAACACGTAGTAGACGACGGCGAGCAGGATCGAGACGACCCCGGTGTAGAAGAACGCGGCCCGCCAGTTGACGCTGAACAGGGGGCCGTCCCAGCCGGTCGAGAACACCCGCGGGAGCAGCAGCGCGCCGCCGGCCGCGCCCGCGTTCCCGATCCCGGCGTAGATCCCCTCGGCGGTGCCGAGCTCCGCCTCGTCGAACCACTCGGAGACGTGCTGAATCCCGATGACGAAGGTGATCCCGGCCGTCGCGACGATCAGCCGCGTGCCGAAGAAGACGGCGTACGACTCCGCGACCGCGCTCCACATCGAGAACACGCCGACGTACGCTAAGACGATGGCGAAGACGGCCGGCGCGCCGAACTTGTCGGAGAGCCACCCCGTCAGGATCCGGCCGAACGGCGCGAGCCAGATCGCCGCGCTCGCCAAGATCCCGATCTCCGCGACCGACAGCCCGAACTCCTCGGCCATCGGCCCCGTGAACGGCGCGAACGAGAACCAGATCAGGAACGAGAAGTTGAATCCGACCGTCGCGAGCAGCAGCGTCCGGTACTTCGTCATCTCGATCGGGCTGTTCATGCGATCCCCTCCGACGCGCTCGCCCGGTGGTCGACGGGATTGACCGCCCGGTCGTCGAACGGATCGACCACGCGTTGCCGGGACGGGAACCGATCGGTCGACTCGTTACGTGACATCCACACGGAATCAAACAAGATCCCGCTGAATTTGTTGTTTCTCACGTCTTAGCCGAATATACCCCGATTTAATAAGGAGTTCGCTGACCGAACATACACATCTAAGTCGTGTTTCGGCCGATGGTTAACCCCGCGTGTCGGGACAATATTATTACAGGATTAAAGGTAAGAATTAAATTCTGTCAACTTCGGCGCGCTCTTCGTCGACGACTCGAAACGACACGATCGATAACAAAATATCCCGGACGTTCGGCGTGGTCGAGCGCGGGCCGACGAGCCGATTCGAATCGGTGAAAATGACTGTTTTAGGTGTTATTCGGTCGATTCTCCGCTCGGTGGCGGCGTTCGGACCGGGGCGACTCGCGCCGGTCGCCCCTACCGCGGGGCGGCGACCTCGT
>NZ_CBVY010000020.1:0-1604 GCF_000513435.1 Halorubrum sp. AJ67
CCGGACGGCGGGGGCGAGTCGAACGAGACGGTCGGGGACTACCTGATCGTACGTTCGGACGTCGGCTACCAGTACGGTCACGTCGAGGACCACGCGAGTCGGACCTCCACGTGTCGGAGGGTCGGTCCGGCGACCGCGGCGACCCCGATCCGCTGATCGCGGCGTTCGAGGCGGGGTACGAGTCCGCTGGCGACCCCGATGTCCTCGACCGGCTTCGGGACGTCGCCGACCGCGGTCGGTACCGCTGACGGCGCTGAAGCGAACGGCCCGCCGGACGGCCGGGCCGCGCGGCGCGATCGGAGAGCGGTTGCGCCACGATTTATAGTGCCGGCCGATAGAGTGAGTCGTATGGCAGACAAACAGTCGTCGGGAGAGATTCTCGGCATTCCGTACAACTTCGAGCGTCCGAGCCTCGGACGGCTGCTCTCGTCGTACTGGCAGCCCGACAAGGGGATGCTCGTCGAGAAGCCGTTCGGCATCGGCTACACGCTGAACCTCGCCAACTGGCGGTCGTGGGTCGTCCTCGCGGTCGCCGGCGGGCTGTACTACCAGCAACAGCAGTCCGGCGGCGCGGCCGTCTCCGAGGAGGGGGCGTCCGAGGACGACGACGGACCTGTCGAAGTGATCGTCGACGACGACTGACGCTGGCTGCGGCCGGCGGACCGCAATCCGTGGGTCGCGGTAACGCGATCTCCGGTTTTCGCCGTTGAGTCCGTATCGGGTTCGTTTAAATACGAGAAGAACGGAGGGGAGTCAATGAAGGTACAGTTCGAGTGTTCGTGTTCGGAGGAGATCTCCGAGTTCACCCGGGGGGAGACCAGCCGCGGGGTTCACGTGGAATGCGGAAACTGCGGCGCGGTGTACGCCGTGACTATCACCGAGTTGGAGTAGCGGGCGGGGTCGTCGACTCGAACCGGAGCCGAACCGTGGTGCCGTCGTCGCCCGCCTCGAACCGAACGGTGCCGCCCTGCGTCTCGCACATCCACTTGACCAGCCACAGCCCGATGCTGCTCGCGTGCGAGAGCGCCGTCTCCTCTTCGGCCTGTAACACGGCGCGCTCGTCCTGGGGGATCCCCGGGCCGTTGTCGGTGACCTCCAGACACGTGGTCGTCCCGTTCTCGCGGATGGTCGCCTCCACGCGTCGGGTCGAGGCGTCGTTGTGCGTGACCGCGTTCTCGAACACCTCGCGGATCGGGAACGCGACGGAGTCGTCCGCGCGGATCCACGCCGCCGAGGGGGTCTCAACCGTGACCTCGGCGTCGTCGACGTCGACGGATCCGACCGCCTCGCGGACCGCATCGACGAGGTCGACGCGGCCGTCCGGGGGCTCGGAGGACGCGTCCTCGATCACTCGGAGCTTCTCGCTTATCGCGACGACGTCGTCGGTCGTCTCTCGGATCGTCTCGACGTACCCCTCGCTCCGGTCGTCGTCGACCCGGTCGCCGAGGAGGTCCGCGTACCCGCGGATCACGTTGAGGTCGTTTCGGACGTTGTGACGGAACACCCGACTCAACACCTGTAGCTGCTGGTTGGAGGTTTCGAGGTCCCGATGGGCGGTCTCCGCCCGGCGGCGGTGGTAGGTGACCCCCCCGTAGAGAACCCCA
>NZ_CBVY010000020.1:1624-3872 GCF_000513435.1 Halorubrum sp. AJ67
TCTGCGTGCCACGTCGAGGTGGCGGTCGCGGGGTCAACGTCGTCTGAGGCGTCAGCAGCGGCGTCCGACTCGGCGTCGGTCGAGTCGTCGACGGCACCGTCCGGCTCGGTGTCGACAGCGCCGTCGGTTCCGGCGTCACCGGTCTCGCCGTCGGCGTCCGGGGCGAAGTTGTCGAGCGAACGGTCCTCGGACATCTACGCCTCCCGGCGCAGCCGGTCGACGACGTAGTCGCGCTCCAGTTCGCCGAGGAACTCGCCGAGCCGCGGTCCCTGCGTGTCGTCGAAGAACAGGCGGTAGCCCGCCGCGAAGAAGTCGCTCACCTCGACGTCGTGGTCGCGGGCGGTCTCGTACATCGCTCCCTGGATCTCCTCGCCGTCGTGGCCCTCGGCGACGAAGTCGGCGAGGTCGTCGAGCGCGGCCGTGACGTCGTCGTCGAACTCGACCGCGGGGAGGTCGGTCTGGAGGCGGTAATCGTACTCGTTTCCGGTCCGCTCCGCCCAGTTTCGGGCCTGCTCCACGCGGGCGAGCGCGGCGTCGACCGCGTCTGCGTCCGCGTCGTCCGGGATGTGTCCCTCGTCGCGGGCGAGTCGCTCGCGGAAGTCGGGGTCGTCGACCATGCCGAGGACCGCCGCGAACGTGTACGGGAGCCGGATGGGTTTCTCCGTCGGCGGGTCGTCGACGCGACCGACGACGAATGGATAGGCGCGCTCGGCGAAGGCGGTCAGGTCCGGGTCGTCGACCTCGCCGAAGTATGCGCGTTCGAACCGGTCGAAGCGGTCGACGAGCTGGTCGAGCCGCTCGATGTCGAGGTCGCGCGCCTTCTTCGGGTGGAGCGCGAAGAAGTAGCGCAGCACCTCGGGTTCGAGCAGTTCCAACAGCTCCTGAACGGTGACGACGTTGCCCTCGGAGGAGGAGAACGCCTCGCCGTTGAGCGTGAACCACTCGTACACCATCGGCACCGGCGGCTCCTCGCCGAACACGTTGCGGGCGACGTCGACGCCGGAGGGCCACGACCCCTCCGCGTGGTCCTTGCCGAACGGCTCGAAGTCGACGCCGAGGACGCCCCACTGGGCGGGCCACTCCAGCCGCCACGGGAGCTTCCCCTCCCGGAACGTCGCGGTCCCCTCGTGCCCGCATCCCTCGATGGTGTTGCCGCCGGCGTCCATGTCGGTACAAACGTACTCGACGGTCTCGCCGTCGAGGTCGATGGCCGTCACCGTCTCGGTCACCTTCCCACACGCCTCGCAGACGGGGTTGAAGGGGACGTACTCGTCGTCGACCTTATCCTGATACGCTCCGAGCACCTCGCGGACGCGGTCGACGTCGCCGAGGACGGTTCGGACCGCATCGTCGAAGTCGCCGTCGGCGTACAGCTCGGTGTTCGAGAGCATCTCGACGGGGACGTTCAGTCGGTCGGCGTCGGCCTTCAGCAGACCGGCGAAGTGGGCCGCGTACGACTCGGACTCCCCGAACGGGTCCGGGATCGACGTGTACGGCTTGCCGAGGTTGCGGCCGAGCGCGCCCGCGTCGACCTCGCCGAGCCCGACGATGTCGCCGTCCGCGTTCGCCAGTTTGCGCGGGACCTTCCGCAGCGGGTCCTTGTCGTCGGAGGTGAACACCTGCCGGACCTCGTGGCCGCGGTCGCGAAGCACCTCGGCGACGAAGTAGCCGCGCATGATCTCGTTGAAGTTCCCGAGGTGCGCGACGCCGGAGGGGGAAACGCCGCCCTTGATCACGATCGGCTCGTCGGGGTCTCGCGCCTCGACCTCGTCGGCGACCACGTCGGCCCAGAAGGCGTGGAAGGTCTCGTCCGCCCGGTCGTCGGCTGCCTCCTCGTCGTCGAGCGCGGACGCCTCGGAGAGGATGTGCGGGGAATCGTCGGCCGGGGAGTCTGCCGGATCGCCGGAGGTGTCGTCAGCGCTCATCGCTCTCCCGCCCAGTAGCTCGGTTCGCTCCCGTCGGCCGGCACCACGTCGGTCCCCGTGTGGTCGCCGCGGAGGACGGCCTCGACGACGTCGGTCGGGTCGGTCCCGTCGAGGACGATCGACCGGATTCCCGCTCGGTCGATCAGCTTCGCCGCGAGCAGGTCGACGGGCGCGGACGCGCCCGCGTTCCGGCTCATCGGGAGGACGACCTCGACGAGTTCGGCCGGCGACAGCGACGCGAACTGCGTCGCGTCGGGGTCGGCGTTGGGGTCGGCGTCGTACACGCCGTCGGCACTCGTGGCGTACACGAGCAGGTCGGCATC
>NZ_CBVY010000020.1:7374-8755 GCF_000513435.1 Halorubrum sp. AJ67
CGCCCGACCCGCGAGCGACCGCTCCGGTCGTCCGGTCCCGGTCTCCGTGCCCGCCGACGCGGGGTTTATACTCGCCGACCGGTTACGACGTGCCGATGCCAGATCACGAGGACGCGGCGACGCCCGACGACGGCGCGCCGCGTCCGGAGCCGCTCCGAACGTTCTTCCGGATCGACAAGGTACGCCGCGAGGACGGTCGCGTGCGATACCACGGCGAGTCGTACGTCCCGGAGCGGACGCTGTTGCGGAAGCTGACCCCGTACTTCCGGGAGGCGGGCTACGAGGTCGACGTCGAGGCCGTCGAGGGGGGCCACGTCGTCGTCGCGACGCCGTTCGACCGCGGTCGCGAGGGGATCCCGTGGGTGAACGTCGCCATGTTCGCGGCGACCGTGCTGTCGACGCTTTTCGTCGGCGCGTACGGCTGGTACTACGTCCCGCTCGCGGAGATCCAGTCGAACCCGCTGACGCTGCTTCAGGCGTGGCCGTTCACCGCCGCCGTCCTCGGCGTCCTGATGACCCACGAACTCGGCCACTACGCCGCCGGACGCTACCACGGCGTCCCCGTCTCCCTCCCGTACGTCATCCCGTTCGTCTTCCCGTTCGGGACGCTCGGCGCGGTCATCCGCATCCGCGGCCGCATGCCCTCGCGGAAGGTCCTCTTCGACATCGGCGCGGCCGGGCCGATCGCGGGGCTGGTCGCGACGGTGATAGTGACCGCGATCGGCCTCTCGCTCGACCCGATCCGGGTGCCGGCGGAGCTCGCGAGCTCGTCGGGGGCGATGATCCGGTTCAACAACCCGCCGCTGTTGGGACTCATCGCCGACGCGCTCGGCCAGCCGACGAGCTACGGCGACCCGCGGCTCACCGCCCACCCGGTGGTGATCGGCGGCTGGGTGGGGATGTTCTTCACCCTCCTGAACCTCCTGCCGGTCGGCCAGCTCGACGGCGGCCACATGGTTCGGGCGATGGTCGGCCCCCGACAGGAGACGGTCGCGGCGCTCGTCCCCGGCGTCCTGTTCGGAATCGCCGCGTACCTCCACTTCTGGCGGGGGCTCGGCCTGAACGAGTCCGTCGGCCTGTGGGCGTTCTGGGGGGTGTTCGCGGCGGTGATCGCCTTCAACGGGCCGGCGGATCCGACCGACGAGGGCGGGCTGGGGCTGCCGCGGCTCGCGGTCGGCGTCGCCACGTTCGCCGTCGGCGCGCTCTGTTTCCTCTTGGTGCCGATCCAAGTCATCGGAGCGTGAGGCCGCGATGACCCGGAACTCACCCACCGAGGCGCGACGATGACCGGATTCTCCTCGCGAGCGCGTGCGCGAGTCGAACGGCTCGGCTTCCGAACGCTGTACCGGGTCGCCGACCTGACGTACGACGCTCGGCGTCG
>NZ_CBVY010000020.1:9974-13794 GCF_000513435.1 Halorubrum sp. AJ67
GTTGCTCGGGCGTTTCGACCGCGACCTCGCGACGAGGTTGGGGCGCGCGCGTTCGCGGGCACGGAGTCGGTCCCGGTCCGGCGGCTCGACGGCCTTGTCGAGGGTNTCGGCGACTCCGGTCCGACAGAGGGCGTCGCCGTCCCGCCGCCGGACGCGATCAAGGTCGACGTGGAGGGCCACGAGGCCGCTGTCCTCCGGGGGGCCGCGGAGGCGATCGCGACCCACCGGCCGCTGCTCGTAGTGGAGGTTCACGACGCGGACTCGGCGGACGACGAGGCCGAGGCAGCCGATTCTGCGACCGACGATTCTGCCGAACTACGTGAGTGGTTGAGAAATCGCGGCTACGCGGTCGAGGACGCGGAGGACGTGTGGGTCTGTCGGCCGATCGAGGGGCCGGAAGCGCGGGACTGAATCAGTCCTCGCGCCGGTTTTTCATCCCCTGTCTGGTGAACTGCGGCGTGGCGCGGAGCCCGCGCTTCTTGCGGAACGACCGGTACAAGGCGATCGCGAGCGGCGCGGACAGCGCGAGGATACCCAAGGCGATCCGCCACTGCTGGGTGAACGAGTAGAGGATCGTCGCCGAGAGGACGCCGACCGCGAGCAGCACCGAGTAGGCGATCCGCATCGCCAGCTTCTCTAATACCTTCGTGTCGTCCTCCAAGACGACGTTGACGGTCAGGTCGTCGCGGTTGGCGCGGTCGAGGAACTCGTCGGCCTTCGGCGGGACCGTGAACAGCGCCTCGGTGGTCTTTTGCACCTGTCTGCCGGCGTCCTCGGCGAGGTCGCGGGCGGTCTGCTCGTAGTACCCCTCCTCGCGGAGGTAGTCGGTCGCCGTCGAGATGAAGTCGAACTCGGGGTCGAGCGTGACACAGACCCCCTCGACGACGGTGGCGACCCGGAGGACCAAGGCGAGGTTCGGCGGGAGCCGCAGCGGGAACTCGTAGATGGTCGACTCCACCTGCTCGATGATCTGGTTCACCTGATACTGCTCGATGTCCTCGCCGCTGGCGTCGGCGATGGCCAGTTCCATCACGTTGCCCATCACCTCCCGGTCGGCCTCCGGCGAGAGCGTGCCCATCGAGACCAGCGTGTCGAGGATGGCGTCGATGTCCTGTCTGGCGACCGCGACGTAGAACTCGACTATCTTCTCCTGGATGAACGGGTCGACCCGGCCCGCCATCCCGAAGTCGTAGAAGATGACGGAGCCGTCGTCCGCGACCGCGAGGTTCCCCGGGTGGGGGTCGGCGTGGAACACGCCGTCCTCGATGATCATCTGGAGGTACACCTCCTGAAGCGTCTCCGCGATGGCGGTGCGGTCGTGGCCCGCCTCGTCGAGCGCGTCGACCTCGCTTATTTTCGTGCCCGGGACGTACTCCATCGTGAGCACTCGCGGGCCGGAGACCGCCTCGTATGTGCGCGGGATCCGGATTCGGTCCTCGTCGGCGAAGTTGCCGCGGATCTCTTCGAGCATCGTCCGCTCGCGGGCGTAGTCCATCTCCTCGTGGATCGTCTTGTCGAACTCGTCCGCGAGGTTCTCAAGCGAGAACGCCCGGCCCGCGCCCGTGAACCGCTTGACCAGCGGGATCGACCAGCGGATCGTCCGGAGGTCGGCCTCGACGAGCGACTCGATCCCGGGACGGCGGACCTTCACCGCGACGGAGTCGCCCTCGTAGGTCGCCGTGTACACCTGCCCGAGGCTCGCACCGCTTATCGGCTCGCGGTCGAAGTCGTCGAACGTCTCGTCGACCGGGCCGAACTCGTCTTCGAGGACGACCTTCGACTCCTCCCACGACGCCGGCGGCACGTCGTCTTGGAGTCCCTCCAACACCTCGATGTACGCCGGCGGGAGGATGTCGGGCCGCGTCGAGAGGATCTGCCCGAGCTTGATGAACGTCGGGCCGAGCGTGAGCAGGATGTCGAGAAGCACCGCGGCGCGCTCGCGCTGGGTCTCGGCGTCGACCTCGCGGCTCCCGCCGAACAGGAAGTAGCGCCGGCTGTCACGCCAGTAGGCGACGATGAGCGGCGAGAACTGCCGCAGGACGACGACGAACCGCCAGTAGGCGCGAAGGTTGACCAGCGTGACCACCCGTCAGGCGTCGCCCTCGTCGTCCGCGTCGTCGACGGGGATGGTCCGGGAGACGTCGCGGTCGCGCTTGGGGAGCGTAATCTCGAGGACGCCGCGGTCGGTCTCGGCGTCCGCGCCCGCCCCGTCTGCGTCGTTGGGGAGCGGGAGCTCCGCGTCGAGGAACAGCGGGCGGTCCTCGCGGACGTACTCGAACCCCTCGGGGACCGCCTTCTCGCGGCGGCCTTCGATCTCGATGCGCCCGTCCTCGACGAGGACCTCGGTGGTCTCGGCGGTCGCGCCCGGGAGGTCGATGACGAGGATGTACCCCTCGTCGGATTCGAGTAAGTCCGCAAACACCGCGTCCGGGAGGTCCCGGAGCGCGTCGCGTAGCGCTGACATGGACACTGGTAGGGTCGCCGCGGCGAAAAAGCTGTGGAAAAGGCGGATCGACGTGCGGGGAGGCCGGCCCGTCCACCCGCGGTCGCGGGGCGTTCAGTCGCCGCGCTTCGGACCGTCGCCGTCGAACGGGTCCAGATCGAGGGGGCCGATGTCATCGCCCTGCGACTCGCCCGGGAGTATGTCACCGAGTCCCGCACCGAACGCGGCCGCGGCCCAGACGACGGCGATCCGGCCGAGCCGTTCGACCGCCGTCGGGTCGCCCTCGTGGAGGCGACCCCAGAACAGCAGCATCACCGTCGACGTGGTCAGCGACACGAGGAGGACGCCCGCGTACCGCCGGGGGATGATCCCGAGGATCGGGTGTCTGATCACGATCTGCCGGAAGTCGGCGAAGTAGAGGAGGCCGGCGACCGCGGCGAAGACGAACCCGACGTGCGCGAAGAGGAGGACTGGAACTCCGGCGACGGTGATCGCCGCGAACCACGCCGCGATCTCGAAGACGCCGCCCTCGACGAGCAGCGGGAGCGCGAACAGCACCGCCCCGACGAACGACTCGGCCAGGTCCCGGGAGGTGTACTTGGTGATCCGCTCGGCGAACGCCGCGCGCCCGGGCATGCGCTCGACGAGCGAGATGGTCTGTCGGACCTTCTCGCGCTCGTGGCCCTCGTCGACCGTGTCGCTGAGCGCGTCGAGCTTCGCGAGCAGGTCGTCGATGTCCGGCTCGTCGGGGCCGCGTGCGGGGTCGACGCGCTCGCCCGAACCGTCCGCCCGCCCCGTGTCCGCGTCCCGTTCGTCGCTGTCCACCATGTTCCCCACGACGCGAGGGCGACCTAAAAGGGTCAGTACCTACAGCCGAGCGAGGAACTCGGAGAGCGCCTCGTTGAACGCGGCCGGCCGTTCGAGCATCGCGAGGTGGGCGGCGTCGGGGAGTTCGGTCCACTCCCCGTCCGGGATCCGGTCGGCGAGGTACTCGTGGTACGCCGGCGGAGTGAGTTCGTCGTGCGCGCCGACGAGCGCGAGGGTCGGGACGCCGATCTCGTCGAGGCGGTCGCGGACGTCGAAGTCGTGGCAGGTGAGGAAGTCCCGTTCGGTCACCGCGCGCCCGCACGCCCGCATTGACGCCTCCGAGAGCTCGACATACTCGGCGGGGGCGTCGTGGAACAGCCGATTCGGTTCGTGAAGCAGCGAGACCGCCCGGTCGAAGTCGGTCGCGAGCGCGTCGCGGAGGGAGTCGGCCACCGCGAGCTTCGCGCCCGTGCCCGCGAGGACGAGTCCGTCGAGCGCGAGGTCGCGCTCCGAGGCGATCCACAGTGCGACCGCGCCGCCGAGGGAGTTGCCGCAGATCACGGTCGCGTC
>NZ_CBVY010000020.1:15358-20089 GCF_000513435.1 Halorubrum sp. AJ67
GACATCGTCCGCGTCGAGGGGTCGGACGGAGCCGCGATCGCGCGCGTCTGGCCCGGCTACCCCGAGGACGACGGCACCGGCGTGATCCGCATCGACGGCCGCCTCCGGCAGGAGGCCGACGTGGGGATCGACGACCGCGTGACCGTCGAGGACGTCGACGTCTCGCGGGCGGACGCGGTCACGATCGCCTTTCCCAGCCAGCTGCGGGTGCGGGGGCAGATCGCCCCGTTCATCCGCGACAAGCTCTCCGGGCAGCCGGTGACCGAGGGGCAGACGATCCGCACGTCGCTCGGCTTCGGGCTGATGGGCGGCCAGTCGCAGGCGGTCCCGATGAAGATCGCCGAGACCAGCCCCGGCGGCACGGTGGTCATCACCGACGAGACGGAGATCAGCATCTCCGAGATCTCCGCCGAGGAGATCGCCGACCGCGGCGAGGCCGCGGGCGGGACCGGCGAGGGGCCGGACGTCACCTACGAGGACATTGGCGGGCTCGACGACGAGCTCGAACAGGTCCGCGAGATGATCGAGCTGCCGATGCGGCACCCGGAGCTGTTCAAGCGCCTCGGCATCGACCCGCCGAAGGGCGTCCTGCTCCACGGGCCGCCGGGCACGGGGAAGACGCTGATCGCGAAGGCCGTCGCCAACGAGATCGACGCGAACTTCCACACGATCTCCGGCCCGGAGATCATGTCGAAGTACTACGGCGAGAGCGAAGAGCAGCTCCGCGAGGTGTTCGAGGAGGCGGCCGAGGAGTCGCCCTCGATCATCTTCATGGACGAGCTGGACTCCATCGCGCCGAAACGCGAGGAGGCCGGCGGCGACGTGGAACGGCGCGTCGTGGCCCAGCTCCTCTCGCTGATGGACGGGCTCGAAGAGCGCGGCGAGGTCGTCGTCATCGGGGCGACGAACCGCGTCGACGCCATCGATCAGGCGCTCCGACGGGGCGGCCGCTTCGACCGCGAGATCGAGGTCGGCGTCCCCGACCGCGACGGCCGCAAGGAGATCCTCCAGGTCCACACGCGGAACATGCCGCTGACCGACGGGATCGACTTGGACGAGTACGCCGAGAACACGCACGGCTTCGTCGGGGCCGACCTCGAGTCGCTCGCGAAGGAGTCCGCGATGCACGCGCTGCGGCGCATCCGCCCCGAGATCGACCTCGAAAGCGACGAGATCGACGCCGACGTGCTGAACAGCATTCAGGTGACCGAGGCGGACTTCAAGGAGGCGATCAAGGGGATCGAACCCTCCGCGCTCCGCGAGGTGTTCGTCGAGGTCCCCGACACCACCTGGGACGACGTCGGCGGGCTCGAAGACACCAAAGAGCGGCTCCGCGAGACGATCCAGTGGCCGCTGGAGTACCCCGAGGTGTTCGAGGAGCTCGACATGCAGGCCGCCAAGGGCGTCCTGATGTACGGCCCGCCGGGCACGGGGAAGACCCTGCTCGCGAAGGCCGTCGCCAACGAGAGCGAGTCGAACTTCATCTCGATCAAGGGGCCAGAGCTGCTGAACAAGTACGTGGGCGAGTCCGAGAAGGGCGTCCGCGAGGTGTTCAGCAAGGCCCGCGAGAACGCGCCGACCATCGTGTTCTTCGACGAGATCGACTCGATCGCCACCGAGCGCGGCAAGAACTCCGGCGACTCCGGCGTCGGCGAGCGCGTCGTCTCCCAGCTGCTGACGGAGCTCGACGGGCTCGAATCGCTGGAGGACGTCGTCGTCATCGCGACGACGAACCGGCCGGACCTCATCGACTCCGCGCTGTTGCGCCCCGGTCGTCTGGACCGGCACGTCCACGTGCCCGTTCCCGACGAGACGGCGCGCCGCCGGATATTCGAGGTCCACACGCGCAACAAGCCGCTGGCGGACGACGTCGACCTCGACGCGCTCGCCCGGAAGACCGACGGCTACGTGGGTGCCGACATCGAGGCGGTCGCCCGCGAGGCCTCGATGAACGCCTCCCGGGAGTTCATCGGCAGCGTCACGCGCGAGGAGGTCGGCGAGTCCGTCGGCAACGTCCGCGTGACGATGGCACACTTCGAGGACGCGCTGAGCGAGGTGAACCCCAGCGTCACCCCCGAGACGCGCGAGCGGTACGAGGAGATAGAAAAGCAGTTCAGACGGTCCGAGGTGGAGCGCGACGAGGCCGAACCGGCCGCGTTCCAGTAGGCCGGCCGGACCCGCGCTCGACTCCCCGCTTTCCGACCGCGTTTTTTCAGATCAGTCCGAGCGTCGACAGCAGGTAGAAGGCCGCGACGACGACGATACCTATCGTGATGAGCCGCCACGCGAGCTTCAGGACGAACTTTCCGACGATGACGACGAGCGCGACGGCGACCAGGGCGACGAGCAGTTGCCCGACCTGACTACCGAGGAGCGCGGCCTGCGCCGGCGCGGCGAGGCCGGCGAGCGCGAGCGATGAAGCGGTCATGTCCGGGACCATGGCGAGGCCGGGCATAAGCTTGTGGGACCGGACCGCGACGACAGTTATCGAAATTTGATAAGTCTGCGGCAAGAACTGCGGAAAATTCGGACGTACGCGCGTCGATACGGCGGTCTCGGCGGAGCGGATGGCCGTCGACATCGCAGAATCCGCCGGGGGTCGACCCCCCTTTGTTCCGGTGGGAAGCCGCTCTGTTCGGGTAGTTTTCGCGAGTACCTATCAGTTTCACTCCGGTCTGGCTACGCTTATGTGTCCGGAAACCGTTCCTTGGTGACGTACCGGATTCAGCGTCAGACGGGCGGCACGGACGTTGTATACGGAATCGGACATGTAGACGCCGGTCGGGCCCGAACATCCGAACGTACAAGGGCCCGCCTCGCCAGTACACCAACACTACGAATGATTCAGATCCCACGCCAAGCCAGCGGGGTGGCCGTCGAATGAGCAGCGACGGTGTCACCGCGAACGACCTCGAACTGCCGATCAAACGCACCACGGGCGACACGATGGAGGAGCGCCTCACGGGCAACGCCTACCACAACATCCTGCCCGCGCGCTACCTCCGGAAGGACGCGAACGGGGAGCCGATCGAGAACCCCGAGGAGCTGTTCGACCGCGTCGCGTGCAACGTCGCGCTCGCCGAGGCGGTCTTCGAAGCCGAGCGGCAAGGGGTCGACGTCACCGTTACGCCCGACCAGCTGAAGCCCGACCACCCCCGGCGCGACGAGCTCGCCGAGGAGGTCTTCGGCGCGGGCGTCACGGCCGACGACGACGCGGAGGCGACGCTGACGGAACACAACGTCAACAAGTTCGCGTTCGACACCGTCGTGCCCGAGCTGCCCGACGACGTGCGCGACCACGTCGAGGAGACAGCCGAGACGTTCCGCGACGGGATGGAGTCGCTCTCCTTCATGCCGAACTCGCCGACGCTGATGAACGCGGGCGACGAGCTCCAGCAGCTCTCCGCCTGCTTCGTCGACTCCCCCGACGACGACATCACCGACATCCACCAGACCGCCAAGGAGGCGGCCGAGGTGTTCCAGTCCGGCGGCGGCATGGGGTACGCCTTCTGGCAGCTCCGCCCCTACGGCGACGCGGTCGGCTCGACCGGCGGTATCGCCTCCGGGCCGATCACGTTCATGCGGACGTTCGACCAGATGTGCGAGACGATCGCGCAGGGCGGCGCGCGCCGCGGCGCGCAGATGGGCGTCATGCGCATCTCGCACCCGGACGTCATCCAGTTCATCCACGCGAAGAACAAGGACGTCTCTCTGGCCCACTCGCTGCGGCTCAACGACCCCGACGACTTCACGCACAACTCCTTCGCGGACGCCTTAGAGGAGGCCCGCGACCTCATCGACGAGGACGGGAAGGTCCCCGAACACCTCCGTAACGCCGTCGAGGGACACCTCTCGAACTTCAACATCAGCGTCGGCGTCACCGACGACTTCATGGACGCGCTCCGCAACGACGAGGAGTTCACCTTCACCAACCCCCGCACCGGTGAGGCCCACGTCGCGACGCCGGAGACGAAGGAGCTGTACGACATGTTCGGGCTCGGCGAGCACGTCGAGGTCGGCGAGGAGCTCTCCGTCCCGGCCGCCGAGATCTGGGACGACATGATCGAGGGGGCCCACGAGAACGGCGAGCCGGGCGTGGTCTACCTCGAACGGATCAACAAAGAGCACTCCTTCGACGTCGAGGAGAACCCGGACCACCGGATCCTCGCGACGAACCCCTGCGGCGAGCAGCCGCTCGAAGAGTACGAGGCCTGTAACCTCGGCCACATCAACCTCTCGACGCTCGCGGACCTCGACGCGCCGGACTGGCGCGTCTGGTCCGACGAGCACGCAGACGAGTACGACACCCGGGCCGACGCGATCGACGCGTTCCTCGACGAGGCGATCGACTTCGAGGAGTTCGACGAGCGGATCGCGTACGGCACTCGCTTCCTCGAGAACGTCGTCACGATGTCCGACTTCCCGGTCGACGAGATCGAGGAGAAGGTCCGCGACATGCGGAAGATCGGGATGGGTATCATGGGGCTCGCACAGCTGTACATCCAGCTCGGCGTCCGGTACGGCTCCGAGGAGGGCAACGAGATCGCCCGCCAGCTGATGACCCACATCAACCACGAGTCGAAGCTGGCCTCCCACGAGCTCGCCGAGGAGCGCGGGACGTTCAACGACTGGGCCGACTCGAAATACGCGAACCCGACCGAGTACCGCGACTGGTTCGAACACTACACCGGGCTCGACGCCGACGAGTGGGCGCACGGCTTCCCGATCCGC
>NZ_CBVY010000020.1:20771-21609 GCF_000513435.1 Halorubrum sp. AJ67
CGAGGCCGTCAAGGAGGAGGCGCAGGCCCAGATGGCCGAAAACGAGTTCGACGGCGTCGACGGGTTAGAGACCGTTCCGGACGCGATCGGCGAGCTGTTCGTCGTCACCGGCGATCTCTCGGCGAAGGACCACGCCGGCGTTCAGGTCGCCTGTCAGAAGGGCGTCGACTCCGCCATCTCGAAGACCGTCAACGCGCCGAACGACTCCACGCTCGGCGACGCCAAGGAGGTCTTCGAGTACATCTACGAGAACGGCGGGAAGGGCGTCACCTACTACCGCGACGGCACCCGCTCGAAGCAGGTGCTCACAACGCGCGCGCAGAACACGGAGTTCGCCGACGAGAGCGAGGCCGCGGAGACCATCGTCGAACAGATCAACGAGGTGTTCGGCGGGGTCGAGGCGTTCCTCGACAACGAGGACGTCCGGACCGCGATCGACGCGGAGGTCTCGGAGCTGCTCGAAGCCAGCGACCAGCCCCGGATCGACTACAGCGAGCGCAGTCCGCGTCCCGACTCCCTGAACGGCGTCACCCAGCGGGTCGAGACCGGCTACGGCAAGCTGTACGTCACCATCAACGAGGACGACAAGGGGCTGCCGTTCGAGCTGTTCGCGAACATCGGCCACTCCGGCGGCTACACCAACTCCTTCACGGAGGCGCTCGCGAAGGTCATCTCGACGGCGCTCCGCTCTGGCGTCGACCCCGAGGAGATCGTCGACGAGCTACAGGGCACCCGGAGCCCGAAGGTCGCGTGGGACAAAGGCGAGCAGATCCAGTCGATCCCGGACGCGATCGGCACGGCCCTGCGCCGCTACCTCGACGACGACGTCGACAAGGGG
>NZ_CBVY010000020.1:23725-25470 GCF_000513435.1 Halorubrum sp. AJ67
ATCATCTGTGCGAAGGGGTTGCCGCCGCCGCCACCGCCCATCCCCGGCGGGCCGCCGCCGCCCATCATCTCCTCGGGGTCGGGCCGGTCGCCCTCCTCGCGCTCCTGTTCGCGTCGCTCGCGGATCTCCTCGACGCGCTCGCGGAAGGACTTCTCCTCGCCGTCGTCGCCCTCGGGGGCGTCGCCCTGTTCGCCGGCCTCGCCGTTCTCGGGGTCTGTGGCGTCGTCGTCTGCCATGCGCCACGGTTCGGCGGCGCTGCCGAAAAGGGTTGTCGTGGCGTCCGCGACGGTGTATTTATACCTCGGCGGTGAGCGCCGCGGTCTGCTCCGGCGTCACTCGTGTCCGGAGACGCGGACCGGCTCGTACGGCGCTTCGAGCCACTCGATGTCCGAGTCGGACAGGTCGATATCCAGCGCCTCGACCGCGTCTTCGAGGTGCTCGACGCTCGTCGTGCCGACGATGGGCGTGTCGACCCACTCCTTGTGGAACAGCCACGCGAGCGCGATCTGGGCCATCTTCACGCCCTTCTCCGCGGCCAGTTCCTCGACGCGCTCGTTGACCGCGAGCCCGCCGCCCTCGCGGTACGGGTGCGCGTAGAGGTGCTCTTCGGTCTCGCCGCGGAGCGTCGCGTCGACGTCCTCGTGCGGACGGGTCAGGTAGCCGCGGGCGAGCGGACTCCACGGCATCACGCCGACGTTCTCCTTCTCGCATAACGGCAGCATCTCCCGTTCCTCCTCGCGGTACGCGAGGTTGTAGTGGTTTTGCATCGCGGCGAACCGCTCGTACCCCTCGCGCTCGCTGGTGTGTAGGGCGTCCGCAAACTGGTGGGCCCACATCGAGGACGCGCCGATGTACCGCACGTCGCCGCGTCGCACGGCATCGTCGAGCGCGGCGAGCGTCTCCTCGATCGGGGTCTCGTCGTCCCAGCGGTGGATCTGGTAGAGGTCAATCGTGTCGACGCCGAGCCGGTCGAGGCTGTGTTCCAGCTCCTGTTCGATCGCCTTCCGCGAGAGGCCGCCCGAGTTCGGATTCGACTCGTCCATCTGGAAGTACCCCTTCGTGGCGAGGACGTACTCGTCGCGGTCGTACCCGTCGAGCGCGTCGCCGAGGACGCGCTCGCTCTCGCCGTTCGAGTACATGTTGGCGGTGTCGAAGAAGTTCACGCCGAGGTCGATCGCGCGCTCGATCAGCTCTTTCCCCTCCTCCTCGTCGAGGACCCACTCGCGCCAGTCGGAGTCGCCGAAGCTCATACAGCCCAGACATATCTTCGAGACGGTGGTGCCGGTGGAACCGAGGGTCGTGTACTCCATACTGAGATTAGTTCGAGGCGAGGACAAAAAGCTACGCGCGCCGCCGGAGCTATGCCGCTGGCTCCCGTGTTGATCGACGTGAGCGACCGGACGACCTGCTGGCTGCTCGGCGACCAGCTCAACCCCGACCTCGACGTCCTCGCTGACGCCGACGACGTACTGTTGATCGAGGCGCACGGGTTCGCCGACCGGAAACCGTACCACGCGCACAAGCTAACGGTAGTGTTCTCTGCGATGCGGCACTTCCGAGACCGGCTCCGCGAGGGCGGCCACGACGTGACCTACGTGCGGGCCGAGTCGTTCGGCGAAGGCCTCGACGAGTTCTTCGCTGAGCGTTCGGCGGAGACGGAAGGCGGCGGCGACGCGCCCGACCTGCGGCTCATGCGCCCCGCGAGCCACGGGGCCGGCGACCGGCTCCGCGAACTGGTCGCCGAG
>NZ_CBVY010000020.1:28743-29637 GCF_000513435.1 Halorubrum sp. AJ67
TGCGGTCCTTACGTCGCCTGCGTCCGCCTCACGGCTGCCCCTTCGAGTCCCGCCGCGCACAGCACAGCACAGCACCTCACGCCTCCCCAGCCTCGTCGACCGGTCTCCGCTTCGCTCCGACCGGTCGACTCCCTCGCGCGGCGCTCCTCGGCCGCGATGCGGCCTCGGAGGCGCGCGCCACCGCAGTGGTCCACTCCTGCTCGCGCGGTTTTTAAGTCCGAACGGTCCCCAGCGATGGTATGATCCGGCTCGCGATGACCACCGACGCGGAGACGTTCGAACGCGTGCGCGAGCCGCTCGGCGAGCGCGGGATCGAGGTCGGCCACGTGCGGGCGAAAGAGCGATCCCTGCGAGTTTCGAGCGGGGGCGGCGAGAGAGCGGAGCCGGCGGACGAGTTCGACGGCTTCGACGTCGGTCTCGTCTATCCGACGCGGCTCATGGAGGGCGCGGTCGTCGACGAGCGGTTGGGCGTCCCGTGGGTGAACGGCCGCGACGCGGTCGTGACCTCGCGGAACAAGGCGGGCGTGCTGGCGGCGCTCGACGCCGCCGGACTCCCCACCCCCGGGACGACGCTCGTCTCGAACCCCGTCGACGAGTCGGTCGTCGTCGACGCCGTCAACGACTTTTCGTACCCCGTCGTCGTCAAGCCGAACTCCGCGACCCGCGGGTGGGGGTCGCGACCGCGAGCGACCTCGACTCGCTTCTCGGCGTCGTCGACTACCTGAACCTGATCCACGACTACCGCGCGACGGGCGACAAGTCGTTCCTGATCCAAGAGTTCCTCCCGGACGCCCGCGACTACCGCGCGATGGTCGTCGACGGGCGGTACGCGGGGGCGGTGGAACGCGTTCTCGACGACGACGCGCTCGCGGCCGGCCGGTGGAAACACAACGT
>NZ_CBVY010000020.1:29657-31631 GCF_000513435.1 Halorubrum sp. AJ67
CGTCGACGTCGCTCGACGAGTTCGGCGACGGAGACGCCGCGACCGGGGGCGCGAACGACGACCCCGCCCCCGTCCCGCTCAACGCCGCGGAGGGGTTCATCAGGCAGGTGATCGGCTGGCGGGAGTTCGTGCGCCACGTCTATCGGGAAGCGATGCCCGAACTGGCCGACGCGAACAAGCTGGAACAAAAGCGGGAGCTGCCGCCCGCCTACTGGGACGGCGAGACCGACATGGAGTGTCTCTCCGAGGCGGTGGGCCACGTCCGCGAGTTCGGCTACGCACATCACATCGAGCGGCTCATGGTGCTTTCGAACTTCGCGTTGGTGTACGGCGTCGACCCCGGCGAGTTAAACGAGTGGTTCCACCTCGGCTTCGTCGACGCCTACCACTGGGTGACGACGCCGAACGTCGTCGCGATGGGCTCGTTCGGCACCGACGTCCTCTCCTCGAAGCCGTACGCCTCCTCGGGGAGCTACGTCAACCGGATGAGCGACCACTGCGCCGACTGCCCGTACGCCGTCTCGCGGACGACGGGCGAGGGGGCGTGTCCGTTCAACGCGCTGTACTGGGACTTCCTGAAGGAGAACGAGGAGACGCTTCGTGGCACCGGGCGGATGGGACTGATGTACTCGCACGTCGACGGGAAGGACGACGAGGAGTGGACGGCGATCCGCGAACGCGCGGCGGCGGTGCGCGAACTGGCGGCAGAGGGGGAGTTATAGCAGCGGGGACCGGAGCGGGGGGAGCTGTAGCAGAGGGAGCCGGAGCGGAGGGAGCTGTGGCGGGGCGGCCGTAGCGCCTACTCGCCGTTCGCGAGTCGCCGGAGCCGGGGAATCGCCTGCTCGTAGCCGAGACCGACGAGCCCCACGTACAGCGCGATCAGGCCCATGCCGACCGCCCACGCGCCGAGCACGAGTTGGCCGCCCGAGACGGCGGAGAGTCCGAACTGTTCGAGTACGACGCCGATCACGGACGCGACGCCGGCACCGAGGGTAACGACGAGGAGTTCGGCGAGTTCGACCGCGACGGCGGGTACTTCGACCATACCCGAGGGGGACGGTCGATCATTATGACTCTTTCGAGAGAGCGGTGAACGCCGAGCCGGGCGTGCCGGCGTGGTCGACGCCGCGGGCCGTCGCGCCCCGGTCACTTCAGTCCGAACGACCGCATGACGGTGTCGGCCAGCCCCTTCGCGATCAGCGCGAGCCCGGCCAGAACCACCATCAGCGCGCCCGCGACGACCGGGTCGTGGAGGGTCAGAATGCCGATTCCGGCGAAGACGACGAGGAGGCCGACGATTCCTTCAATTCCGAGCGTGTCGCGCATGCCGTCGGGTCCGCGGTCCGGTGACCTAAAAGGGCCGTTTCGGTCCCGACAGAGAGCGGCCCTTTTATTTCGGCGAGTGCGTATGGCCGCGTACGCATGAGCAACGGAGACGGCAGCGGTCGGAACGACCTCCGGATGCCCGACGACGACGAGGTGTTCGCGGAGGTCGTCGAGATGCTCGGCGCGAACCGCGTCAAAGTGCGCTGTGCGGACGGGAACGAACGGACCGCGCGCATCCCCGGCCGGATGCAAAAGCGCGTGTGGATCCGCGAAGACGACATCGTCCTCGTCGAGCCGTGGGACTGGCAGGACGAGAAGGCCGACATCTCGTGGCGCTACGAGAAGAGCGAGGCCGAACAGCTCCGCGAGGAAGGCCACCTTCAATAACGGGTCGTGGGAGCAGTCGTCGAGTTCTGGGGAGTTCCGTGACGCTCGTCCGTTTCTCGGATCGGCGCTGATTTCCCGATCTCTCGGGGATACGTCGGTACAATCGAGTCAACCAAGAACACCTCCAGAGTCCCAACCGCTCGGCTGTACAGTAGTGTTCCTGTTTATAAATCACCGATCGGCACGGACCGCTCCGAAGCCCCAGCCGTGAGGCGGACGCACGCTCGCTGCGGTCCTCAGTCGCTCGCTGCGCTCGCTCCC
>NZ_CBVY010000020.1:33694-38925 GCF_000513435.1 Halorubrum sp. AJ67
ACCTGGGCGTCGACCTGCTGGCGACCGACGACCGGCTCGTCGTCAACGAGACGAACGCCCGGCCGACCGTCGACGCCGCGACGAAGTACGAGGACGACTTCTACGACCGACTCGCGGCTCTGATCCGACGGACCGCTAGCAGAGAGTAGCCGAAGGACGGCGAAGAGACGGAGGCAGAGAGCGACTCAGACGAGGTCGATCGACGCGCTGTCGTCGGCGCGGTCGAACGTGACCTCCAGGACGCCGTTGTTGAACGTCGCGTCGGCGGAGTGTTCGTCGACGGGCGCGGGGAGGTCGACGGTCTCGTCGTACTCGCGCCGGTCGGAGACCGCGGAGATGGTGAGCGCGTCGCCGTCGCAGCGCAGCGAGAGGTCCTCCTTCGAGACGGCGGGGAGGTCGGCGACGAGACGTACCGACTCCTCGGTGGCATACGCGTCGACGTGGGTGTCGGAGCCGAACCCGGCGTCGTCCGCGGACGGCCCGTTCGCGTTGGCCATCTCGTTCATCATCCGCTCGATCTCCTCGAAGAAGTCTCCGAACGGATCGTCGCGGTCGTCTCTGTCCATACCTCCCGTGAAGTCGGTGACCCCGATAAGCCTTCTGTCGGTCGCCGTATCGGCCGCCATCAGAGCCGCCGTCGACGCGGCCGTTCGTAACAAATTCGAACGATTATGACGATCTCGGGGCGACTGAGCCGGATTTAAGTAGTTGGCTCTCGCCTTTTTCGAACATGAGTAAATCGCATCTGGCAGCTGGCGACGACGTGAGCGACGACGAGGTCGTTCGAGTGGGACTCAACGGCTTCGGTCGCATCGGGCGCAACGTGTTCCGCGCGGTCTTGGAGAGTCCGCGGATCGAACTCGTCGGGATCAACGACGTGATGGACTTCGACGACATGGGCTACCTCGCGAAGTACGACACCGTCATGGGGCGGCTGGAGGGCGTCGAGCGCGACGGCGAGGAGCTGACGATCGGCGGGACCTCGGTTCCGCTGTTCAACGTTCAGGATCCCGCTGACCTCCCGTGGGACGAGCTCGACGTCGACGTCGCCTTAGAGTGTACGGGCATCTTCCGCACCCGCGACGACGCAAGCGCGCACCTCGACGGCGGCGCGGACACCGTGATCATCTCCGCCCCGCCGAAGGGCGAGAAGCCGGTCAAACAGCTCGTCTACGGCGTCAACCACGACGAGTACGAGGGCGACGACGTGATCTCGAACGCCTCCTGTACGACGAACTCCATCACGCCGGTCGCGAAGGTGCTCGACGCGGAGTTCGGCATCGACGCCGGGACCCTCACCACCGTCCACGCCTACACCGGCTCGCAGAGCCTCATCGACGGTCCGATGTCGAAGCGCCGCCGCGGCCGCGCGGCCGCCGAGAACATCGTCCCCACCTCGACCGGCGCAGCGGGCGCTGCGCAGGAGGTCCTCCCGCAACTGGAGGGCAAAATCGACGGGATGGCGATGCGCGTCCCGGTTCCGACCGGCTCCATCACCGAGTTCGTCGTCAGCCTCGACGAGCAGGTCACCGAGGAGGATGTCAACGCCGCCTTCCGCGACGCGGCCGACTCCGGCCCGCTCGCGGGCGTTCTCGGCTACACCGACGACGAGGTCGTCTCCTCGGACATCGTCGGCCTCCCCTTCTCCAGCTACGTCGACCTCCAGTCGACGAACGTCATCGCCGGCGGGAAGCTCCTGAAGATCCTCACCTGGTACGACAACGAGTACGGCTTCTCGAACCGGATGCTCGACATGGCCGCGTACGTCCACGACGAGGCGTAAGCGGCGAGCGTGGGCCGCGTTTTCGACGGCACAGTTTCTCGACCGCAACGTTTCCCGGAGCGCCATCCCTTAAATAGCTCATCGACGACCGTTCATCCATGCCCACTTTCGACACCATCGACGACCTTCCGACAGACTCGCGTGTCCTCGTCCGACTCGACCTCAACTCCCCGGTCGAGGACGGCGAACCGCAGGACAACCGACGCTTCGAGCGCCACGCGCGGACCGTCCGCGAACTGGCCGAGGCCGGTCATCGCGTCGTGCTCATGGCCCATCAGGGCCGTCCCGGCCGCGACGACTTCACGTCCCTTTCGGGCCACGCCGCGATCCTCGCCGACCACGTCGGCCGCGACGTGGACTTCGTCGCCGACACCTACGGCGACGAGGCGCTGGCGGCGATCGACGCGCTCGGCGCGGGCGAGATTCTCCTCTTGGAGAACACGCGGATGTGCGACGGCGAACTCCCGGAGGAGTCGCCCGAGGAGAAGGCCGAGACCGAGTTCGTTCGGACGCTGGCACCGCACTTCGACGCGTACGTCAACGACGCGTACTCGGCCGCCCACCGGAAGCACGCCTCGCTGGTCGGGTTCCCGCTCGCGCTCCCCGCGTACGCGGGCCGCGTGATGGAGACGGAGTACGAGGCGAACACGGCCATCGCCACCCGCGAGTTCGACGGCCCGGTGACGATGGTCGTCGGCGGGACGAAGGCGACCGACGTGATCGGCGTGATGGACGCGTTAGACGAGAAAGTGGACCGCTTCCTGCTCGGGGGCGTCGCGGGCGAACTGTTCTTGCGCGCGGCGGGCCACCCGGTCGGTCACGACGTGGGCGGGATGGATCTGTTCGACGAGCAGTGGGAGGCCAACCGCGAACTGATCGAGTCGGTGCTCGACGAGCGCGGCGACGCGATCCGGCTGGCGAGCGACCTCGCGTACGAGGGCTTCGACGGCGACCGCGCGGAGGTCGCCGTCGACGACATCGAGGAGAAGACCGAGGGGTTCCTCGACGTCGGGAGCGAGACGGTCGCAGACTACGAGCCGGCGATCCGCGAGTCGGACGCCGTCTTCGTGAAGGGCGCGCTCGGCGTCTTCGAGGACGAGCGGTTCGCGGACGGGACGGTCGGCGTCTTGGAGGCCATCGCCGAGACCGACTGCTTCTCGGTCGTCGGCGGCGGCGACACCTCGCGGGCCATCGAGATGTACGGCATGAGCGAGGCGGACTTCTCGCACGTCTCCATCGCGGGCGGGGCGTACATCCGCGCGCTGACGGGCGAGCCGCTCCCGGCGGTCGAAGTGCTGGAGGCGGCGGCGAAGCGGGAGTAGCGGGCTACGGGACCGTCGGCCGACTCACTCCTCGTCGACGTCGAGGTCGAACTGCGCGTTCTCGGTGACCGCGTTCAGGACGACGCTCGTGTTCGACTCGCGGATGTCGGCGTCCGTGAGGATCGACTTGATCTGGTCGTTCATCCCGTCGGTGTCGGTGAACTTCCCGATCGCGATCACGTCGTAGTCGCCGGTGACCTCGTAGACGCTCACCATCTGTTTCTCCTGCCGCAGCTTCTCCGTGACGTCCGGCAGGGCGCTCCCCTCGACCTTGAGCTGGAGGATAGCGGTGACGTCGTAGCCGAGCTTGTCGTAGTCGACGACGGGCGTATACCCCCGAATGACTCCCTCTTCTTCGAGGTCGCGGAGGTGGTTCGACACCGTCGTCACCGAGACGTCCAACTCGTCCCCGAGGCTTCGAAGGCTCGCGCGGCCGTTACTGAGCAGGGAGTTAATGAGCTTCGCGTCGAGGTTTTCGTACGTCATCACAATCGATCACGCTTCCGGGGGATTAGAATTTTACGAACGTCCAGCAGTTTTGCCTACCCGGCGGTTCATGCGCCAAGCGATAAGGCCTTTATACTGGCAGATAACGAATCAAGCGTCCAGAACATGACGGACGAACACGCGAAACCGGACGGCGGCCTCACGGCCGAGGAACAGGCGGTACTCGACGAGATCGAGGAGGAGAACGTCGATTTCCTGCGGCTTCAGTTCACCGACATCCTCGGCACCGTAAAGAACGTCTCCGTGCCCGCTCACCAGGCCGAGAAGGCGTTCACCGAGGGCATCTACTTCGACGGCTCTTCCATCGAGGGGTTCGTGCGCATCCAGGAGTCGGACATGCGACTCGTCCCCGATCCCGACACGTTCGCGGTGCTTCCGTGGCGCAGCGGGGAGGACGGCTCCGCGGCCGCTCGGCTCATCTGTGACATCGTCGACACCGACGGCGAGCCGTTCGTCGGCGGTCCGCGCCAGGTGCTCAAGAGCGTCCTCGAAGAGGCCGAGGAGATGGGGTACTCCGTTTCCATCGGTCCCGAGCCGGAGTTCTTCCTCTTCAAGACCGACGACGAGGGGAACGCGACGACGAACCCCCACGACAACGGCGGCTACTTCGATCTCGCCCCGAAGGACCTCGCGTCCGACGTGCGCAAGGAGATCATCTTCACCCTCGAAGAGATGGGCTTCGAGATCGAGGCCTCGCACCACGAGGTCGCCAAGGGCCAACACGAGATCAACTTCAAGTACGACGACGCGCTCACGACCGCGGACAACATCGCGACGTTCCGTGCCGTCGTCCGCGCGGTCGCCGCGCAACACGACCTCCACGCGACGTTCATGCCCAAGCCGATCGCGGATATCAACGGCTCGGGCATGCACAGCCACATCTCGCTTTTCGACGAGGACGGCAACGCGTTCGCCGACGAGGGCGACGAGTTCAATCTCAGCGAGACGGCCTACCAGTTCATGGGCGGCATCCTGAACCACGCCAAGGCGTTCACGGCCGTAACGAACCCGACCGTGAACTCCTACAAGCGGCTGGTGCCCGGCTACGAGGCACCCATCTACGTCGCGTGGTCCGACACGAACCGCTCGGCACTCGTCCGCGTCCCGGACGCCGCCGGCGTCTCCGCGCGGTTCGAGGTCCGCAGCCCCGACCCGTCCTGTAACCCCTACCTCGCGATGGCGTCGCTCATCGCCGCCGGTCTCGACGGGATCAAGACCGGTGCCGACCCCGGCGACCCGGTCCGCGAGGACATCTACGAGTTCGACGACGAGAAGCGCCAGGAGTACGGCATCGAGACGCTGCCGCCGAACCTCGGTGCCGCCGTCGAGGAGCTGGAAGAAGACGAGGTGCTTCAGGAGGCGCTTGGCCCCCACACCTCGGAGAAGTTCGCCGAGGCGAAGTCCCAAGAGTTCAGCGAGTACCTCACCCAGGTGTCGCAGTGGGAGGAGGACCGCTACCTAGAGACGTTCTGAGGCGACACGTCGCCGCGGTCGCGGCCGAAGTCGCGTTTCGCTTTTTTCAGCCGTCGAAGGTCCCGTCGGCGAGGAGCTCTCAGTCCGGCCGTCCCGCGTACTCCGGGAGGGCCGGCAGCGCGACGACGGCGACCACGGCCGCGGTC
>NZ_CBVY010000020.1:39800-40598 GCF_000513435.1 Halorubrum sp. AJ67
CCGCGAGGTGCGTGACCGCGGCGAAGACGACCGTGACAATCCCGGGGAGCGCCTCGACGAACGCGGTCTCGCCGAGTCCGCGGTCCGCGGCGACGAGCCCGGTCACCGGCCCGTCTCCCGATCAGTCATCGCCGCGGTCGCGGGCGTAATCGAGCGCCTTGCCCGGCGTTTCGAGCAGGTTCAGCCCGACGCCGACCACAACGAATATCGTGTACAGCCCGAGCGTCGACAGCCCGAGCACGACGATGGCACCGACCGCGTAGATCCCCTGAAGCGACGTCAGCGCCACGAGCGTCAGCACCGTACCGTACAGCAAGACGAGGTACGGACCCCAGCCGCGGGCGTGCCCGCGGCGCATTCGGGACCGGACGTACCGTTTCAGCTCCGACTCGACCTCGGGTTTGTCGACCGTGCGTCGTTCCACGTCGTCCTCGAACTCGTCGAGCTGTGACCGCAGCTCTCGGACCTCCGCTTCGAGGGCGGCGACGTCCGGCGCGCCGCGCGGCCGTTCGTCGTCGTCCCCGGAGGCGTCCGACTCGCCGTTCATACCCGTGAGTCGGCCGCGGTCATGTTGTAACTGCCGGTCCGCGGCGTCGTCCGCGCTCGCGGCGGGACGGGCGGTCGCCCCGGTTCGATCGGGACCGTCGAGGGTGGTTCGTCCCGCGAGTACCACGTTGACCACGCCGCCGAGCACGACGACGACGGCCGCGAGGTACAGCCACGTGACGAGCAGCAGGATGCCACCGATAACGCCGTACACTTGGTACTGCGCGGCGCTCACCGCGTACACCTGAAAGC
>NZ_CBVY010000020.1:41068-42682 GCF_000513435.1 Halorubrum sp. AJ67
GTACACCTGAAAGCCGGCCTGAAGCAGCGTCCAGCAGACCGCCGCGAACGCCGCGCCCGGCAGCGCCTCGCGGACGCTCACCGTCGGCTGCGGGAGGAGGTAGTACATCGGGAGGAAGACGGCGGCGAGGAAGGCGGGCAGCGCGAGGACGCTCGCCGCCTCGACCAGCGGAACCGCGTCCGCGGCGGCTACGAACGCCCCGACGACGACCATCACGCCGATGCCGACGCCGACCGCGACGACGACCGAGGCCGCGTCGACCACCTGCTTGAGGAAGCCCGGAGTCTCGTCGCCGCCGTACAGGGAGACGAACGCCGTGTCGAGCCCGCGAAACACCTTCAGCGTCGACCAGAGCAGGACGCCGAGCCCGAGCAGGCTCGCACCGGTCCGTCCGCCGGCCGAGGAGACAGCGCCGACGACCGCCTCCTCGCCGGCCGGGGTGAGGAAATCCCCCGTCGAGGCGACCAGCTCCGCGGCGATGGTCTCGCCGAAGACCGCGGTGGCGACGACGACGAGCAACAAGAGCGCGGGGACGAGCGAGACGAACGCGTAGTAGGCGATCGCGGCCGCGAGAAACGTCACCTGTCGGTCGATCGCGAGGTCGGCGACGCGCCGAACCGTGCCGAACGCGGTGCGCGAGTGTCGGAACACGCTCCGCCCTTCGGCCGATGGCGACAAAAGCGGGCGGGTACCGATCGCGGGCAGGAACGGGTTAGTCCGCGTCCGTTCCGAGAACCGCCTCCCGCATCTGCGGGATAGACGCCGTGCTCTTGACCGCCGTCCCGCGGTAGTGCGCGCGGCTCGCCTCGTGGCCGGCCCCGCGTAGGCGCTCGACGAACTCGTCCATGCCGATGGCCGGCTCGCCCCACTGCTTGTACAGCCGGTGTTGGTCGTAGTGGGTCGGCGTGTCGAGTTCGCGCGCGACGGTTCCGAGCAGCTTGCGCGCCCGCTTCGCCTCGCCCATGTCGTCGGTCACCTCGCGGCGGACCGCGCGCGCGAAGTCGGGGTCAGCGACCGGACCGAGCCAGATCGGACCGGCCGTGAGGACGCGGTTGCTCCCGCACTCCGGGCAGGCGTCGACCGGGTCGGCGATGCGACCATGTGTCGCCGACCGCCACAGACAGTCCTCGCAGTGGTCGACGTGCCCCAGCGCTTCGAGGCAGTCGTCGGCGGCGCGGGCACCGGACTCCAGTTCGAGGTAGGTCCGCGCGTAGTGGCGGGAGACGTGGGAGACGATCGGCCGCGCCGCCTTGTCGTAGCGCGCCGCGGTCCGCACGAGCGCGGAGACGAGCGTCCGAAGCCCCATCTCCGGATGGTAGTCGGTGTTGCGCGGGACCGCGCCGTACTTCCGAATCCCGCTCTGGAGGTGGGCACCGCAAAGCGGCGCGGTGTCCGTGGCGGTGACACAGACGAGGTTGCGGCCGTTCGCGAACGCCGCGTCCGCGAAGGGGATCGGCGTGCCGTACGGGTCCAGATCGACGACATCGAACGGTCCCTCGTCGTACAGCAGGGCGTTGACGTCGCGGTGAACCGCCTCGCCGTCCAGCCCGTTGGCGTCGAGGTTCGCGGCGGCGAGGTCGACCGCGTCCGCGTCGATGTCGGCGCAGGTGACCT
>NZ_CBVY010000020.1:43153-48288 GCF_000513435.1 Halorubrum sp. AJ67
AATGAGAGGCTTTTACGCGGGCGGCGCAGAATACGGACGTATGAACGGAGACGCCACGCGACGACGCGACGCGCTCGACAGTGAGACGGGGGGGCGAGGATGGTAAGTCCGGCCCGAGTGGACGCGATAACCGACATCGCGTACGGCGCGCTGATCGCCGTATCGATCGTACTCATCGCGACGACCCAGATGAACACCGTGGCGATGGCGTTCGGGATCGGCGTGTTCGCCTCGTACGTGATCCACGTCGTCTGGAAGATGGCGCGGTTCGACCCCGACTGGATGACCCGCGAGGTCGCAGATCAGGTCGGCAAACAGGTCGAAGAGAGCGTCGGCGAGACCGTCGACAAGGAGGTCGAGAAGACCGTGGGTGAGACCGTCAACAAAGAGGTGGAAAAGACCGTCGGCGAGACGGTGAGCAAGGAAGTCGAGAAGACCGTCGAGGAGACCGTCGGCGAGAAGGTCGAAGAGACGGTGAGCAAGGAGGTCGAGAAGAGCGTCGGCGAGACCGTCAACAAGGAAGTAAGCGGGGTCGCCGACGACGTCAGTAACACCGTCAGCGAGGAGGTGACCGGGAAGGTCGAAGAGACCGTCGGCGAGACGGTCGAGAAGACCGTCGAAGAGAAGGTCGGCGAAACTGTCGAAGAGACGGTCGAAAAGACCGTCGAAGAGAAGGTCGGCGAAACCGTCGAGGAGGCCGTCGAGGAGACGGTCGGCGAAACCGTCGAGAAAACCGTCGAAGAGACGGTCGAGAAGAAGGTCGAAGAGACGGTCGACGAGAAGGTCGATGCGGACGACGACACCGAAGCAAGCGGGAACGGCCGACGCGACGAGTCGTAGGCGGCTCCGACGGCCGCGGACGAGGGCCCGGTCCGAACGTCGGTGCCGTATCGGGAGGCCTGAGGCGCTTATTTTTGGGTTTTCGACGGTGATAAACCGCGAGAACGGGTACTAACGGATACGCGCATGGGGCACCACGACCTCGATCGGAGCCTCGGGTTGTACCCGACAATGATGATCAGTATGGGCGCGATGATCGGGAGCGGAATATTTGTCCTCCCGGCGCTGGGATACAAGAAGGCGGGGCCGGCGGTGATCCTCGCGTACGTGTTGGCCGCACTCGTCGTGTTGCCGGCCGCACTGTCGAAGGCCGAGATGGCGACGGCGATGCCCGAGTCCGGGGGAACGTACCTCTACATCGACCGGGCGCTCGGTCCGTTTTTCGGCACGATCGCCGGGATCGGCGCGTGGTTCTCGCTCGTTTTCAAGAGCTCGTTCGCGCTCGTCGGTCTCGGGGCGTACCTGCTGCTCTTCGCGCCGCTCTCGCAGGGCGCAGTGGTGTACGTCGCGCTAGCGCTCGGCGTTCTCGTCGTCGCGTTGAACGTCTCGGGGACCAAGATGAGCGGGCAGATCCAGGCGGTCATCGTTTCGCTTGTCGTCGCCGGGCTCCTCGCGTACGTCCTCAACGCGGGGTTCGTAGCCGACGCCGGCCGGTACACGCCCTTCGCGACAGAGGGGAACCTCGGGGTCGTCACCGCCGCCGCCTTCGTCTTCGTCTCCTACGCCGGCGTCACGAAGGTCGCAAGCGTGGCGGAGGAGGTGAAAGACCCCGGGAGGAACCTCCCCCGCGCGATACTCGGTTCGATGGGGATCATGACGGTCCTGTACGTCGCGGTCGTCGGCGCGGTCGTCGGACTGAGCGACCCCGACGTGCTGAACACGGGTGGGCCAGACGGCACGGCCTCCCTCACGCCGATGGCGGACGGTGCGAGCGAACTGTTCGGCGGTGCGGGGGTCGTGTTCGTTTCCGTGATCGCCGTCGTCGCGCTGACGAGCATGGCGAACGCCGGCGTGCTCTCCTCGTCGCGGTTCCCGCTCGCGATGAGTCGGGACGACCTCCTGCCGCCGGCGTTACGGACCATCGACGAGCGGTTCAAGACGCCCCGGAACTCCGTCCTGCTCACGGGAGTCGTGTTGCTGCTGCTCATCGCGTTCGTGCCGGTGATCG
Source organism: Halorubrum sp. AJ67 (assembly GCF_000513435.1). NCBI lineage: Archaea > Methanobacteriati > Methanobacteriota > Halobacteria > Halobacteriales > Haloferacaceae > Halorubrum > Halorubrum sp. AJ67. The sequence continues at coordinate 45,162 of NZ_CBVY010000020.1, forward strand.
AACTGGCAAAGCTGGCGAGCGCGTTCCAGATACTCGTCTTCTCGATCATCAACCTCGCGCTGGTCGCGTTCCGGGAGGCCGACGTGCCGTCGTACCAACCCGAGTTTCGGGCCCCGGGCTACCCGTTCGTACAGGCGTTCGGCTTTCTCGCCGGAATCGGGCTACTCACGCAGATGGGGGGGCTGCCGATCCTCGGAGCGGTCGGGATCATCACGGCGAGCGCGCTGACGTACTTCGTGTACGGTCGCAGCCGGACCAACAGGACGGGAGCGATCGGGACGATCCTCAGCGATCGTCGCGATGAAGAGGACGACGAGGCCGCTCCGACGGAGCCGGAGTAGACGGACTGAGAACCGGGCAACGGCGTGCGAACCGGACTCAGTAGTCCCTGTTAACGAGTATCACCGGATCGCCGGTCTCGTCGGCGATCCGGTCCGCCAGCGTCCCGAAGACGCGGTCGCTCAGCGTGGACTCCGGCTCGTACATTACGACCGCGTCGTACTCGGCCGCGATTCGGAGGATCTCCTCGTCGTGTCCGTCGCCCTCGACGACCAGCGTGTCGAGCGACCCGGCGTCGAACCCGTCTTCGATCAGTCGCTCTCGCGTCTCCGAGACGACCGTCTCACCCCGCTCGCGGCGTTCCGCTCCCTCCACGACGTGGAACAGCGTGATCTCTTGGATGGAGTCCTCGCTCAGAACTCGAATGAACCGCGGGAGTCGATCGAACTCGGCAACGTCCGGGAGCGGCACGAGGATCCGGGCGATCCCCTCCGTCGGGGCGGGGTCGAGTTCGGCGGCACAGCCCTCTTCGGCCGCTACCTGCCGGATCGCGGCCGCGCGGTCCTTCCCGAACACCAACCGCGTTCGAACGGACGCTCCCGCGTCCACGAACCGTTCGGCGACCGCGTCGAGCGTCGCCTGCGCCGCCTCACCGAACTGTTCGCGCGCCGACCTGACCGGCGTCTGTTCCGGGAGATCGTAGTGGCCGAGGACCACGACCGAAAGCGACGAGAGGTCCTCGATCAACACCGGCGACAGAGGCTCGGGATCCGGCAGTTCGAGCGGAACGAGGATCGTGTCTGCCATGGTCCACGATTGACCGCCTAGGGCAATAAACGGGCAGACTCGAGGTCGGACGAACCGGGTCGCGAGACCGACGGGGCACCCCGTTGGGATGTCGGAACCGCGACGGATCGGGGACGCATCGCTGGGCCGTCGTGCGACGCGTGAAAAATGCGGTTCCGCGGATATCCGCTACTCGTTCCCGAACATCTGGCGCATCATCGGGTGCATCTCCATCAGCTGCTCTTCGGCGATCTCCTCGTAAAGCTTGTACGTGATAGAGACCGCCAGCAGCAGCCCGGTTCCGGAGACCTGACCGATGGTGCCGAGCAGGTTCGCCATCACGGCGAGCAACCCGACGAGGGCACCGCCGATGACGGTCACCTGCGGGATGTACCGCTCCATGACCTTCTCGACGACCTGCGGGTTCCGGCGGAACCCGGGGATCTGCATCCCGGAGTTCTGGATCTGTTTCGCCGTCGCCTCCGGTCCCATCCCGGTCGTCTCGACCCAGAAGATCGCGAAGATGGCACCGCCGACGATCATGAACGTCAGGTCGACGGCGAGCCGGATCCCGATCATCCACGGCTCGATGGACGCCGCCTCGAGTTCGCCGAGGAACCACATCCACTGGGTCCGCGCCTGAATGGGGTTCAGATAGTAGAACAGCCCGGAGATGGGCTGTCCCGCGTCGGTGTACGTGCCGAGCCACCCCGGCATCCCCGTCCACTGCGAAGAGAGGAGCTGGCCGAGGAACTGGATGTTCGCCTGTAGCGCGCGAACGAGGATCATCGGCAGGACGGACGCGTAGATGAGCTTCACCGGGAAGCGTCCGCGAGCCCCTTTCACGCGGGCGTGTGACAGCGGGATCTCGACGCGGACCGACTCCGCGTACACGACGATCCCGAAGATGAACACCGTGGTGAAAAGCGCCAGAATGTTCCCGGGATCGAACAGGAGATTCTGGAGCCCTTCGGCCGTGAACGGCGACATCGACACCGGCACGTCGCCGAATATCACGCCGTACCAGTTCGCGAAGAAGCCGGACGCGCCGAGCGCGGAGAAGCTGAAGAAACCGCCGACGATCTGCTGGCTCACCGACGCGATGATGAACAGCCCGACGCCGGAGCCGACCCCCCACTTGCTCACGATCTCGTCCATGAACAGGATGAGGACGCCGCCGACGAAGATCTGCGCGAAGATCAGCATCTGGACGCCGAACGTACCGATGCCGAGCGCGCTCCCGACCGCGTCGTCGGCCGGAAGGAAGGACCCGGTGAACACCATCGGTGCCGCCGTGAGGGCGGTGACGATGACCACGAGCAGCTTCTGGAGGCCCTGATAGAGGACCTGGTCACGCGGATCGTTCTCCGTGTCGAGTCCGAGGAGATTCGCACCGCCCAACAGCTGGAGGACGATGGACGCCGTGACGATCGGTCCGATACCGACCTGTAACAGCGAGCCGGACGAGCCGGCGAGCACCGACCGGAACTGCCCGAAGAAGTCAGACCCCTGCCCGACCGCCAACCCGAACGGGTTGATGTTGGTCAGGAAGAAGTAGACGATCAGAATTCCGGCCGTCCACGTGAGCTTCCGTTTGAACGGGACGTGCCCCGCGGGCCGCTCGACGACGGGCATCCGCGAGAGCACCGGTTCGGCGGCCTCCTTCCAGCTCATGTTACGCCTCGTCGTTCTCGTCGTCGGAAGTGTTTTCCGGTTCGTCAGCGGCGTCTTCGGCGCGCTCGGAGAGCGTCGCCTCGCCGCCGGCTTCCTCGATGAGCTCGACCGCGCCGGCGGTGAACGCGTCCGCCGTGACGCGAAGTTCCCGCCGAACCTGTCCGCCACCGAGTACCTTCACGACGTCCGCCTCGTGGCCGTCCTCGACGACGTCGCGCGCGTCGAAGACGTACGCGTCGCCGTCCTCCTCGGCGAGGTCCTCCGCGGCGTACAGCGCCGCGTCCTCGTCGAGCTTCTGGACCTTCACTTCGAGGACCTCCGTCTTGGCGTCCTCGGGACGCTTGAACCCGTGCTTGCCGAGCGGGCCGTAGTTGTGGTACTCGTGTTT
>NZ_CBVY010000020.1:48672-55880 GCF_000513435.1 Halorubrum sp. AJ67
GGAGACCGTCGATCTCCTCGGTGGTGTGTTTCCCGAGTTCGCCGCCCTCGATCACGGGGTGTTTGATCCCCTCGTGACCACCGCGGGGCGCGTGGAGCCGCAGCGTCGGCGAGAGCCCCTGCTCGCGCAGGGTCGTCTCCTCGTCGACGAGCGCCTCGGCCAGCGCTTCGAGGTCGGCGTAGTCGGTGTTGTCGTCGATCCACTCGTCGTCGACGTCGGCGGAGCCTTCGAGCGGCTCGCCCCGCAGCGCGATCGTGCGCGCGACGGTCTCGACGCTCGGTTCCCCGAACGCGACGACGTCGTTGACCTTCGTGATCATGCCGCGGTACGAGTCCGTCTCGGGGACGAACGTCGCGTGGTTGACGCGCCCGATGTTCAGCATATCGAGCGTGTCCTCGACGCCGTACTCGAGGTTGACGTCGCCGCGGAGCTGAACGATCGCCTGCATCACTCGCTCACCTCGTCGTAGTGGACTTCGCGCGCGTGCTGCGGAGTGCGGGACTGCGCCGCGTTCTCCAAGGCGTTGAACGTCGCCTTCGCGAGGTTCACCGTCGTGCGCGTGTTGCCGTCGGAGCTGGTCCAGGCGTCCTCGACGCCGGCGAGCTCCAAGATGTTGCGGACCGTCTCCGCGGCCGCGAGACCCAGCCCCTGCGGGGCGGGCTTGATTTCGACCGTAACGGAGCCGGCCTTCCCCTTCGCCGTTCGGGTGAGGGAGTTGGTGCCACCGGGCTGGTCCTCCCAGGACCCGGAGCCGCGGTCGACGGAGATGATGTTCAGCTTCGCGACGTCGATCGCCTTCTGGATCGCGCCGCCGACCTGATCGTCGCGGGCCTGCGCGTAGCCGAGGTAGCCGTCGCGGTTGCCCACGGCGACCACGCAGCGGAACTTCACGCGGCGGCCCGAGTCGGTCATGCGCTGGACCATGTTGATGTCCAGCACCTCGTCTTCCAGCCCCGGGAGGAGCTGATCGACGATCTCGGCCTCCTTCAGCGGGAGTCCGGATTCGAGCGCCTGTTCCATCGACGTGACCTCGCCGTCCTGTACCTTGCGGCCGAGTCGCGTCCGCGGTTCCCAGCCGTCGTTGTGTCTACTCATGGTCCTCCTGGATTGTCGCGAGCACGGAATCGAAGTGCTCGGGTAGCTCGCTGGCGTCGAACTCGCCGCTGTACAGCGGCTCGTCGAGCTGCTCGGCGTAGTCGGCGATGTGTTCGCCGCGCGTGCGCGACCAGTCGGCCAGCACGTCGTCGTTGTGCGGGACCTCAAGGCCCGCGTCAATCGCTCCTTCCTGTACCGCGAACGTCTTGTTGCCGGGCGTCGCCGTGTTGAGCCCAATGTCGAGGACGGCCTCGTCGAGGCCGGCGTCGACGGCGCGAGCGCCCGCGAGGAAGCCGGTGAGGTACGCACTGGGGAGGTTGCCCGTGGGGGCGTCCCAGCCGTACTCGCCGAGCTCCTCGCTGGAGGCGGCCGCGTGGGTCTCGTCGCCGTCAGGTCCGGGAGTCACCAGCTGCGCCCTGACGTGAGCGTTGCTCACCCGGGCGACCAGGCGAGGCTTGCCCGATTTCAGCAGGCGCAACCTCTGATGGTAATCCGTCCGGACCTCGCGGCGGCGGCGCATCGGCACCTTGTATCGTGGTCCTGTCGCCATTAGTCCGTCACCTCGTAACCGAACTGCGTCCGAATGTACGCCTCGAGACGGGCGACGTCCTCGAAGTCTCCGCCGCTCGCCTTGTTGTACAGCGTGCGGTACTCGGAGGCGTCGAGCACGTCTTCCTCGTCGCGAAGCTCCTTCAGGCGCGCCCGCTGTGCGCGGATCCGCGCCTTCCAGTCGTCTTTCGTGTTCTGCCGCGCGCCGGACTTCCCCTTCCGGGTACCGGCACCCGACTGGTGCCCGTAGGAGCGCTTGTCGGAGCGCTCACGGGCGCGACCGCGCGAGTTCGTCTTCGCGTCCTTCGCGCGGATCGTTCCCTGTTCGATGAGCTCGCGGACGTCCTCGCGGGTGATCGCGTCCGCGATCTCCTCCTGTGCCTCGGGGTCGAGCCAGACGCGGCCCTTGCCGACGTCCAGCTCGTCCGCTGCGAGCCGTTTCTGGGCTTTCAGGTCACTCATCGTCGACCTCCACTTCGACGTAGGTCGGGTTCAGCACGCGGATCTCGCGCTCCTCCGCCTCGTCTTCGATCAGTTCGCGCTTGCGACCGCCGACCTTCGAGGCGATCCGCACCGCCTGCGTGTCGCCGTCGACGCCTTCGAGGTCGTCCGTGTTATGTACACGGACCTCCTCGAAGCCGCTCGGGTGTAGGTCGCGGGACGCCGTCGGCGAACGGAAGCCGGCCTCGACGACCGGTCCCTTCGATTTCATCCGACGGCGCTGTTTGGAGAGCCCGCCGCGCGGCTTGCGCCACGACGTCGGGATCCGCTTTTTCTTGTGGTAGTCCTGCCGGTTGAACTGCGGTTTCCCCTCACGGTGCTTCTGTGCGAGCGCGCGAGCGGTCTCGTCGTCCAGTTCCGGCGTCTTGTCGGCGTGACCGCGGGGCCGAAGCTCCGTCTCGACGGTCTCGGACTCGTCGGTCTCCTCGACCGCCTCCTCCTCGTCCGTCTCGTCTTCGATCTCCGCGTCCGCCTCCTCGTCGACCTCCAGCCCGCCGACATCGGCCTTGATACGCGCTGCGAGCGCGTTGCCGACGCCGTCGACCTCGGAGAGCTCCGACTGGGAGGCGGCCTTCACGTCTTCGACCGTCTCGTAGCCGGCCTCACGAAGGGCGTCCGCCTTCGAGGGACCGACACCGCTGATGTCTTCCAGTTCGTCTGCCATTGGTTAGGCACCTCCGGTGGGCTTCTCGACGATGTACACGCCGTCCTGGAAGACGCGCGTGTCCTTGTCGGTCACCTTCGTCAGCTGTTCGATGTCGGCGGCGGTCTGCCCGACGGCCTCCTTGTCGGAGCCCGTCAGCGTGACCGTCTCGCCGTCGACCTGTACCTCAGTGTCTCCGCGAATCGGGGTGCGCCGCGCGGCGCTCTCTCCGAGGAAGTTCTCGATGACGACCTCGTCGCCCTCCACGGTCACCTGCATCGGGAAGTGAGCGTAGTACACTTCCATCGCGTACTCCCATCCCTCGGTGACGCCGTGGATCATGTTGGCGACGTGGCTCTCGAAGGTGCCGACCGTCGCGTTGGTCTTCGCGTCCTCGTTGTCGGCGGTGATGACCACCGCGCCGTCCTCGACCGACACGTCGACGTCGGGGTACCAGAGGCGTCGCGTGACGCTCCCGTTGGGACCCTCGACGGTGAGTTCGAGGTGGTCGGTCTCGGCGGAGACGTCGTCCGGAATCTCGATTTCGACTCTGTTCATTGTTAGTAGACGTATGCGATCACTTGGCCACCGATGCCCTGTTCGCGGGCCTCGTAGTGGCTCATGACGCCGTGGCTCGTCGTGACGATGAGCGTCCCGTAGTCACGGGCGGGGAGGTACCGCTTCTCCCACTTCTCGAACTCGTCAGCGCCCGCCGAATAGCGGGGCTTGACTGCGCCACACTCGTTGATCGCGCCTTTCAGTTCGACCTCGAACTTCCCGGCCTTCCCGTCGTCGACGTACTCGAAGCCGTCGACGTACCCGCGGTCGTAGAGGACCTCGAGGACGGAGCCGATGGTGTTCGAAGCGGGCTCTACCGTGTACGACAGATGGCCAACGCTCTCGGCGTTGTCCATGCCGGCGAGCGCGTTGGTGAATGGATCGTTTCCCGTCATGATCAGCTGTACTTCTCGAATCCCATGTCTCGGGCGACCTCGCGGAAACACTGCCGGCAGAGGTTGATATCGTACTTGCCGACAAGTCCCTGCTCGCGGTCGCACCGCCGGCACGTGTGCCGGGAGTCGGTGCGCTTCGCGGCGTGCTCGCCCGTGTCGTTGTTCGCTTCGCTCATTCGGTTACCTCGACGTTGAAGTTCGTTTCGAGGAACGCGGCCGCGTCCTCGGCTGTCATCCGGTGGCGGGCGGGGATTGTCCCCGTCGCCTTGTCGCGCTTCGAGACGCGGTAGCCGGGACGGACGATCGTCGTCGTCACGTCGAGACCGTAGATCCCGGTGTTGGGATCGTACTCCTGGCTCGGGAAGTCGGTGTGGTCCTCGACCCCGAAGCTGAGGTTGCCCGTGTCGTCGAACTGGCTCCGGCCGATTTCGACCAGCTCCAGCGCGGTTTCGAGGAACGCGTGCGCGTCCTCGCCCCGCAGCGTCACCTTGACGCCGATCGGGTCGCCCTTGCGGATCCCGAACTCGGCGATGGTGCGCTTCGAGGTGGTCCGGACCGACTGCTGGCCCGTGATCTCCTCGATGATCTCCTCGGCGTCGGCGAGGGGTTCACCGCCCTGCCCGACGCCCATGTGGACGACGACCTTCTCGAGGTACGGCTCGCGCATCTCGTTGGCGGCGCTGTCGGCTTCACTCATCCGAATCACCCGCCTCCTCGTCGTCCGTGAAGTTCTCGTCGATGACGACGACGTACTCCTCGACCGTCTCGTAGCCGCCGTCCTCGCTGGCGACGGTGACGGTGTTGTCTCCGGACCCGAGAGTCACGTCGATGTCGTCGATCTCGCCGATCTGACCGGCGTGCTGGCCGGCGACGGCGGTCACGAGTGCACCCTCCTCGTACTCGAAGTGGGCGACGATCTCCTTCGTCTCGTTGTCGACGACGATCGAGTCGTTCGTCTCGTAGTCCGCGTCGTCGTCGACGCGGACGTTCGTCCCGTCGTGGAGCGTCAGCTGGACGACCCCGCCGGGGACGACGGTCTTGTTCGTGATCTTCCCGAGCCGGCTGCCCGCGGCCTCCTCGTCGACGGGGGTCAAGGCGAGCCGACCGCCCTCGTCGGGGAAGACGCGGAAGTACTCCCCGCGCTCGGGGAACGCCAGGATGTCGAACATCCCGATCGGACGCTGTTCGTCCGAGATGGCGTCCCCGTTGACGAGGATCGAGTCGTTGTTCAGCGCGTAGCGCGCCTCCTTCGTCGAGTCGACGTAGCCGAGCACGTCCCGAAGCAGGACGACGAGCGGAACGCCCGCCTCGCCGTGCGGGCCCGCGCCCGCCTTCACCGTGAACGTGTCCGTCTTGCGCTCGACCGGCCAGGAGTTCGGTACTGACAGTCGCTTCTGGTGTCGCGTCATTCGTTGTCCTCCTGGAGCCGCGCCTCGCGGCGCTCGTCTTCGAGGTCCAGTTCGGTCACCCGGACGTTGCTCGCCGGGATGGGGCGGGGAACCTCCTCCCCGTCCGCCTTCTCGACGGTGACGTCTTCGACCGTGATCCGCTCTGCGGACAGGTCGACGGAGACGACCTCCGCCTCCGTTCCGGCCGCGTCGCCGCGAAGCACCTCGACGGTGTCGCCGGCGTTGACGCGGACGTTCCGCTGTCCGTACTCCTCGCGGAGATCGGCGGTGAGGGTGGCCCGGACCTGGTTCTGCCGCTCGTGGAGCGGCGCGGTCTCCGACCGTTTTCGTTGTTTGCGTGGCTGTTTCGTCATAGTTAGACGATCATCGTCGCGGTCGAGGCGATGCTCCCGAACCGTTCGGCGACCTCGCGGGCGACGGGGCCTTTGATCTCCGTGCCCCGCGGCTCCTCGAGGTCGTCGATGATGACGGCCGCGTTGTCCTCGAACTTCACGCGCGTGCCGTCCGGACGGCGGATCGGCTTGCGCTGGCGGACGACGACCGCCTCCAGCACCTGCCGCCGCATCTCCGGGGTCCCTTTCGTGACCGAGACGGTCACCTTGTCGCCGATTCCTGCCTTCGGGTGACGGTTCTTCGTGCCGGAGTAGCCCGACACGGAGATGACCTTCAGCTCACGAGCGCCGGTGTTGTCGGCGCACGTGATGAGCGAGCCCTTCGAGAGCCCCTGCGTGACGTCGGCCTTGAGCGCCTCCATCACTGATCACCCGACAGGATCTCGACGACGACGTGGGACTTCGTCTTCGAGAGCGGTCGCGTCTCCGCGATTGTCACTTCGTCACCGACTTCGAGCGAGTCGAGCACGCCCGGCACGTGGGCCGGGATGCGCGAGCGACGCTTCATGTACCGATCGTATTTCGGCACGAACACGTCGTACTCTCGCTCGACGATGACGGTCTTTGCCATGTCCGTCGACACGACCGTTCCCTCGCGGGTCTGGCCGCGGACGGAGAGCTGCCCGTAGAACGGGCACTTCTCGTAGTCGTAATCCTCCGGGTTGTCTGGCTCCGGAGGCGTGGGTACGTCGATTCCTATCGCCATTGTGTGGCACCTCGTTCGGTGCGTTCGGCGGGTCGATATCGCAACCGATCGCCATCCACCGTCGCGTAGACCGCGTCTTTGCACTCGCCTCGTCGGCTCGCCGGACCCGCACCGTCACCGTCGACGGCGCTTGTGGACCCGGACGGGCCAGACTGACGGGGGCGGACCCCCGTAGTATCCGACCCGAGTTGGGACGCGGACCCCGGCGACTGCGAGTCGCCGGCGGCTTCATCTGTGCGAGCGGTCGGCGTCTCGACGACGCCGAACTCGAACGTCGCGCCCGATTTGGGCACGCGTTTGTCCCCCGACGCCGTCCGGACCACGAGGGTGCCGAACGTCTCGTCGAGCACGCGACCGGCGACGCCGGCGTGGGCGTCGCTGTCGGCGTCGACCACCCGAACCGGGAGGCCGACGAGTTCGTGCCTGACGAGGTTGTCGGGGGAGATCATCTTACTGTTCGTCCTCGTCGAAGTCGCCTTCTTCGGTCTGGATCGTCTTGATCCGCGCGATGGTCTTCTTCAGCTCGTTGACGCGGCCCGGGCTCTCCGGCATGCCGCCGGCCGCCCGCTGCGCCTTCGAGTTGAGCAGCTCGGTCTCGAGCTCCTCGAGTTCGACCTCCCGCTCCGCCGCGGTCATGTCACGGATCTCGTCTGTGTAGAGGATCGCCATCTTACTCGTCCTCCTCGTCTTCCTCGTCGGCCGCTTCCATCTCCGCGACGAGGTCGGCCGCCTCGGACTCGATCTCTTCGTCGAGCTCGTCAAGTTCGTCGGCCTCCGCGTCGCCGACCGGCTCTTCCTCGGCGACGTCGGTGGCCTCGCTGGCCGTCTCCTGCGTCTCCTCGACGACTTCCTCGACGACCTCCTCGTCGATGGCCTCGGCCGGGTCCTCGTCCGGCACGTCGACGTCGTCGTCGGCCCCGACGTCCGGAGTCGTGGGAGGCAAGGCACACAGGGGATAGG
>NZ_CBVY010000020.1:56260-59396 GCF_000513435.1 Halorubrum sp. AJ67
GAGGGCCTCGACACCCTCGTCGTCACCCGCGGCCGCGGCCTGCTCGACTTCCGGGACCTCGGCGTCCTCTCGGACCTCGAAGTCGTCGGGCAGGGTCGCGCCCGGCGGGATGATCTTCACGTTGACGCCGATCGTGCCGAGCTTCATGACGGCGACGCCCTGGCCGTGGTCGACGACCTCCTCCGCGGGCTCGCCGTTGTGCTTGATGTAGCCGCGGTTGAACTTCTCGACGCGCGAGCGCGCCCCGGTGACCTTACCGGACAAGACGATCTCGGCACCTAACGCGCCGGCGTCCATGATCCGGTCGATCGTCGTGTGACCGGCCTTGCGGAAGTACCAGCCGCGTTCGAGGGCGTTCGCGAGACGGTCCGCGACGATCTGGGCGTTCAGGTCGGGCTCGTCGACCTCCTGAACGTCGATCTGCGGGTCGTCCATGTCGAAGCGGTCCTCCAGCTCGGTGGTGATCTTGCGGATGTTCTTCCCGCCCTTCCCGATCACCATCCCGGGCTTTTCGGCCTTCAGGACGATCTGCGTGCCCATCGGCGTCTGGGCGACGTCCATCCCGCCGTAGCCGGCGCGGCCGAGCTCGTCCGCGAAGAACTCGTTGATCTGGGAACGGCGCAGGCCGTCCTCGATGAATTGGTGTTCGTCAGCCATTAGTTGTCAGCCTCCGGCTCCTCGATGATCAGTTCGACGTCGGCGAGCGTGGTGTTCCACTCCGTCGCGCCCGCGGCGCGGGGGTTCCGACCGGGTCGTTCGCCGACCTTGTGCGGGGCGACGTGTTTGATGACCATCTCCTCGCCGTCGAATCCCTGCTCGTCGGCGTTGTTCCTGACGTTCTCCAAGAGCTTGAGGAAGTCCTTCGCGGCCTTCTCGGGGTACCGTCCCGCGTCCCAGCCGTCGATGTCGGAGCGGTGACCCGCGCCGGCGTTGTGCTGGCGCATCGGCACCGAGGTCTCCTCGTCGATGACTTCCCGGAGGAACTCCTCCGCGTCGGCGACCGTCTCGCCTTTGATCTCTCGGGAGATCTCCTTGCTGTCCTTCACGCTGATGGGCCGGTCGCGGAGCATCCCCTTGGCGGTGGTCTCCGAGTCGGCCTCGACGCTGTAGTTGATTCCCATGGGTTACTTGAGGGGCACGAACTTCGAGGACCGGGTCGCGCCGATGCCGGCCTGACCGTGTTCGACGGTGCTTCGCGTGAGGTGGAACTCACCGAGGTAGTGCCCGATCATCTCGGGCTCGACCTGAACGCGCTCGAAGCTGTGACCGTTGTACACGGAGAAGGTGACGCCGACGAACTCCGGCAGGATCGGCATGTCGCGCAGATGCGTCCGGATCGGGTCGTCGGCCGTCGTCTCCTTGTCGCGGCTCCGGACCGTCTCCAGCAGCTTCTGCTGTTCGGTGCCGAGTCCGCGAACGATGCTTCGCCGCTGGCGTGCGGGGAGCAGTTCCGCGACCTCGTCTACGTCCATCTCCTGCAGCTCGTCGAGCGAGTGACCGCGGTAGGCGAACTCCTTGCCCTCGCGGCCGGTTCGGTAATCTGAACTCATTTGTTGCTACCTCGTCCGGTGCGCTTGGATGCGATGTCACCGACCTTGCGTCCCGGCGGGGCGTTCCGCGAGACGGACTTCGGCTGTCCGGGGTGTTGGCGACCACCGCCACCGAAGGGTGGTCGACGGCGTTCATCGCGACGCCGCGCACGCGCGGGTATTTGCTGCCGCGCGCTTTCATCTTGTGGTGTTTGTTCCCGGCCTTGACGAAGGGCTTCTCCGTCCGGCCGCCGCCCGCGACCACGCCGATCGTGGCGCGGCACTGCGGGTCGAGTCGCTTCACTTCGCCGCTGGGGAGCTCGACGACCGCGACGTCGCGGTCGTGGGTGAGAAGCGTCGCCGACACGCCGGAGGCGCGCGCGAACTTCCCGCCGTCCCCGCGGTTGCTCTCGACGTTACAGACCGGCACGCCCTCGGGGATCTCCGCCAGCGGGAGCGTGTTGCCCGGCTTGATCTCCGCCGAGACGCCGACCTGAATCGTCTCGCCCACGCGCACGCCTTCCGGCGCAAGCACGAGCCGACGGTCGTCGTCCTCGAACTCGATCTCCGCGAGCGGAGCCGAGCGGGCGGGGTCGTGTTCGATCCCGACAATCTCGCCGGTGATCGTGTCCACGTCTTCGAGCTTCTTGTGCGACAGTTCCGCCTTGTAACGGTGGGAGGGGGCCCGGAACGTCGGGCCGCCGCGTCCGCGCCGTTGTCCTTGAATTCGTCGTCCCATCTTAGAACACCCCGATGCGCGAGGCGATTTCGGTCGCGTCGTCGTCCTCGGAGAGGGTGACGATCGCCTTCTTCTCGCCCTGCGGCGTCACCTGCGTGTTCACGCCGACGACGCCCACGTCGTAGCGGTCCGCGACCTCGGAGCTGATCTCCGGTTTGGTCGCGTCCACATCGACGAGGAACAGCAGCTTGTTGTTGAAGTCCATCTCGTTCATCGCCTGCTCGGTGACGATCGGGTGCTCGATGATCGAGTTCATCGGTCGGCCACCTCCGAGACGGCGCTTTCGGTCCACAGCGTGAGGCGGCCCGGATGCGCGCCCGGCGCGAGGTCTTCCGCGTTGACCTCGCCCGCGGTCGCGATGTCGACGCCCGCGAGGTTGCGGGCGGCGCGGGACGGCTCCTCACTGGTGACGACGAGGACGGACTTCGGCTGGCGGTACTTGCGGCCGCGGGCCTTCCCCTGTCCGGCGCGGACGGAGCGGCCCTCCTCGGAGCGCTCGATGTCGGCGTCGACGCCGACGGCTTCGAGCACGCTCAGGGCCTCCTGCGTCTTTTCGAGGTCCTCGAACTCGTCGCTCACGACGAGCGGGAGGTCGAGGTCCTCGTCGAACGCGTGGCCGCGCTCGGCGACGAGCTCGGCGTCGGTGTGGCCGCGATGGCCGACCGGATGGCGAGCTGTCGCTCCTTGTCGTTCAGTTTCTCGTCTGGTCCTTCTCGGCCTTCGGCGGGTGCGCGGCGCGGCCCGACACGGCATGCGGGACGCGACGGGCGACGTTCTCGGAACGCGGCACGTGCGCGAGCCCGCGGCCGGAGCCGAACGACTCGGCGGGCGTCCGCAGCCCGGCGAACTCGTCTGCCCCGTAGGCCTG
>NZ_CBVY010000020.1:63200-65235 GCF_000513435.1 Halorubrum sp. AJ67
GTAGTGTAGTGGTATCACGCAACCTTGCCATGGTTGCAACCCGAGTTCAAATCTCGGCCGGTGCATTTCTCGAACATAGTGAGAGAGATCACCGAGAGTGATTTGAACGCTATCAGTCGCGCGCAGCGAGCGGTGCGAGGTGCGAGCGAAGCGAGCACCTCGACAGGCGAGCGGCGAAGCCGCGAGCCGCGAGCGAGCACGTCTGATTCGGAGTTCAAATCTCGGCCGGTGCACTCCTTTCAGTCGTGCCCCGGCCTGACTCCCGTTCGCTGCGCTCACGGGAGTCTCGGCCGGTGCGTTTCCCAACTACACGAGTCGAACCGGGGAGCAATTCGTCTCGGTCGGAGTACCCCCGTAGCCCCGCTTTCTCTCGCAGCACCGCACCTCACGCCTCCCCAGCCTCGCCACCGGACTACGTCCGGTTTCAAGCGAGAGCTTCGCTCTCGCCCTGTCGCTGGCACCCTCCGCTGCGCTCCGGGAGCCAGCGACTCCCTCGCGCGGGCGACTCGCGCCGCAGGGCGGCGCTCGTCGGCACGCGCCACCGCACGATGTGTCGTCGGACTACCGTTCCCCGACCGGTACTTTCAATCGGCGATCCGGCGAAGCCCATCGCATGACCGTTCCAACGAAGACGCTCCCGAGCGGCGCGGAGCTACCGGCGCTCGGACTGGGCACGTACGACCTCGACGACGACGAGACGGCCGACAGCGTCCGCGCGGCGCTCGACGCCGGCTACGCGCACATCGACACCGCCGAGGGGTACCACAACGAGGCCGTCATCGGCGACGCCCTCGCGGAGTACGACCGCGACGACGTGTTCCTCACCTCGAAGGTGCTCGCGAAGAACCTCAACTACGAGTCGGTGATCGACTCCTGCGAGGCGTCGCTCGACCGCCTCGGCACCGACTACCTCGACTTATACCTGATCCACTGGCCCAACCCCGCGATCTCGCTGCGCGAGACCCTGCGGGCGATGGCGGAGCTGCGCGATCGCGGCCTCGTCCGCGACGTCGGTGTCTCGAACTTCAGCGCGTACCAGCTGAGCTGCGCCCATCACATTGCCGACGTGCCGATCGCGGTCAACCAGATCGAGTTCCACCCGTGGTTCCAGCGCCCCGACCTAGTCGACTACTGCCGCGAGACCGACACCGCCGTCGAGGCGGCCGCGCCGCTCGCGCGGACGGACGTGTTCGGCGACGAGGTCGTCGCCGAACTGGCCGATGAGTACGACAAACATCCCGCACAGGTCGTCGTCCGGTGGGCGGTCGACAGGGGCGTCGTCCCGCTGCCGCGGTCGTCGACGCCGGACCACGTCCGGGCCAACGCCGACCTCGACTGGGAGTTAGACGAGGCGGACCGGCGGCGGCTCGACGAGCGCGATCGCGACGAGCCGGTGTACGACACCCCGGCCCGCGACTGGACGAGCGACGTGTACGGGATCGAGCAGTGAGTCGGGCCTACGCCGCGTCGCCGTCGAGTGCGACCGGTCGCCCGGTCTCGGCCGACTCGTAGATCCCGTCGAGCGCGCGCACGTCGACGAGGGCGTGTTCGCCGTCCGGGTGGAACGGCTCGCCCGCCAGTAGGTGGTGACCGAAGTACGCGAACTCTTCCTCGATCTGGTGGACCTGATCGAACTCCACGTCGACCCGCGTGCCGTCGCGGACGACGGCGAACCCGCGGTCCTCCCGCTCGTAGAAGGCGGGGTCCAAGATCAGTCTGGCGTCCGTTCCCGTGACCTCCAGCCGGCTCGCGTGCTGGGCGTTCTGGCTCACCGTACACAGCGCGTCGACGCCGCCCGGAAACTCCAGTCGGAACGTGGCGTGCTCGTCGACGTCGGCGAAGGCCTCGTGCTCCGAGCGGGTCCGTCCCGAAACCCGGACCGGGTCCGAGCCGAGCGCGAACCGGGTCGTGTTGAGCGGGTAGACGCCCAGGTCCATGAGCGCGCCGCCGCCCGACAGCTCCGGGTCGAGCCGCCACTGGTCCGTGTCGCTTCCGAGTTCACCGAGCATCGTCTGCGACATGGTCGCGTGGACGT
>NZ_CBVY010000021.1:0-3353 GCF_000513435.1 Halorubrum sp. AJ67
CCGAGGCCGACGGGCGCGTCCCGGTGATCGCCGAGGTAAAACCGACCAGTCCGACGACCGACGGGGCCCGCGAGGACGACCCGGTCGCGCTCGCGGAGGGGATGGTCACGGGCGGCGCGGCCGCCCTGAGCGTGCTCACCGAGCCGGAACACTTCGGCGGGAGCGTCGACACCCTCGAACGCGTGCGCGACGCCGTCGACGTGCCGGTCCTGCGGAAGGACTTCGTCGTCGACGAGGACCAGCTCGACGCCGTCGAGAGCGACGTCGTCCTGCTCATCGCCCGGTTCGTCGGCGACGACCTCCCGGACCTGCTCGCGGCCGCCCGCGACCGCGGCTTCCAGGTGCTCGTCGAGGTCCACGACCGGGAGGAGCTGGAGCGCGCGCTCGACGCGGGCGCGACGACGGTCGGCGTCAACAACCGCGACCTCGCGGAGCTGGTCGTCGACCTCGGAACCTTCGAGTCCGTGGCACCCCACGTCCCGGACGAGGTGACGCTGATCGCCGAGAGCGGCATCGGGTCGCCCGCTGACGTCCGCCGGATGCGTGCGGCCGGCGCGGACGCCCTGCTCGTCGGCAGCGCGATCATGGACGGCGACGTCGAGGCGAACACGCGAGAACTGACGCGAGCGGAGACCACGGAACACACCACATGAGCGAGACCGACACGCGGACGACGGAGGAAACGGAGACGGCGCGACGCCCCGGCCGCGAGCGCGGCCGCGACGACGGGAAGTTCGGCCGCTACGGCGGCCAGTACGTCCCTGAGGCGCTGATGCCGGCGATCGAAGAGCTGACCGACGCCTACGAGCGCTACGTCCTCGACAACGAGGACGGGTTCGTCGACGAGTTCCGGGAGCGGCTCGCCGACTTCGGCGGCCGGCCGACCCCGCTCCAGCGCGCCGACCGGCTCTCGGAGCGCTACGACACGGAGGTGTACCTCAAGCGCGAGGACCTCCTTCACGGCGGCGCGCACAAGCTGAACAACGCGCTCGGACAGGTCCTCTTGGCGAAGTACATGGGCAAAGAGCGGATCATCGCGGAGACGGGAGCCGGCCAACACGGCACCGCGACCGCGATGGCGGCCGCGCACCTCGACATGCCCTGTACGATCTACATGGGCGAGCGCGACATCAACCGCCAGCGCCCCAACGTGTTCCGGATGAAGCTCAACGGCTCGGAGGTGAAGCCGGTCACCACCGGCCGCGGGACGCTGAAGGAGGCCATCTCCGAGACGATGCGCGACTGGGCGGAGACGGTCGAGGACACCCACTACGTGATCGGCTCTATCGTCGGCCCGCACCCGTTCCCGGTGATGGTCCGCGACTTCCAGGCGGTCATCTCAGAGGAGGCCCGCGAGCAGGCGAGAGAGAAAACGGGCGGGCTCCCGACCGACGTGGTCGCCTGCGCGGGCGGCGGGTCGAACACGATGGGGTCGTTCGCCGAGTTCGTCGACGACGAGTCGGTCGCGCTCCACGCGGTCGAGGCCGGCGGCTCGACGCTGGAGGTCGACGAGGAGGCGGGCGTCGCGCCGAACTCCGCGTCGCTTTTCGCCGGCGAGGAGGGCGTCCTCCACGGCGCGCGCACGAAGCTGCTTCAGGACTCCGACGGCCAGATCATGGAGAGCCACTCGGTCTCCTCCGGGCTGGACTACGCCGGCGTCGGGCCCGAACTGGCGTACCTCGTCGACGAGGGACGCGTCGAGCCGGTCGCGGTCGACGACGACGCCGCCTTGGAGGGGTTCCACCGGCTCTCGAACACCGAGGGGATCATCCCCGCGTTGGAGACGGCGCACGCGTTTGGCTACCTCGAAGAGCACCATGACGACCTCGGCGAGCGCGTGGTCGTGAACGTCTCCGGGCGCGGCGACAAGGACCTCGACGCCGCCATCGAGGAGACGGATAAGCGCGATATCGAGGGCGCGCCCGACATGTCGATGTTCACGGGGGGAATGTAGATGGCGAACGCCGACGCGCTCGACGCGGCGTTCGCGGACGGGCCGGCGTACGTCCCGTACCTCGTCGTGGGCGACCCCGACTACGAGTCGTCGAAGGCGTACGTCGAAGCGCTCGACCGCGGCGGCGCGGACGTGATCGAACTCGGACTCCCCTTCTCGGAGCCTATCGCGGAGGGGTCGACGATCCAAGAGGCGCTCGTCCGCTCGCTCGACGCGGGGATGACGCCGGAGCGGTTCTTCGCGTTCGCCGAGGAGCTGGAGGTCGACGCCGCCTTGGTCTGTATGACGTACTACAATCTGATCTACCAGTACGGCGAGGGCGAGGGACCACGCCCCTTCGTCGAGCGTGCCGCGGCCGCCGGAATCCAAGGGCTCGTCGTCCCCGACCTCCCCGCGGAGGAGGCCGACCCCCTCCGCGAGGCGTGCGACGAGTTCGGGCTGGACCTGATCTTCATCGTCGCCCCGACGACGCGCGGCGACCGACTGGATCGCATGATGGCCAACGTCTCCGGCTACGTGTACGTTCAGGCGCGGCTGGGGACCACGGGCGCTCGCGACGACGTCTCGGACCAGACGAC
Source organism: Halorubrum sp. AJ67 (assembly GCF_000513435.1). Classification (NCBI taxonomy): domain Archaea; kingdom Methanobacteriati; phylum Methanobacteriota; class Halobacteria; order Halobacteriales; family Haloferacaceae; genus Halorubrum; species Halorubrum sp. AJ67. Next base: position 2,533 of record NZ_CBVY010000021.1, read on the forward strand.
GGCGAGCCTCGACCGGTTGGGCGAGTACGACGTGCCGAAGGCGGTCGGGTTCGGCATCTCGACGGGCGACCACGCCGAGCGGATCGTCGCGGGCGGCGCGGACGGGATCATCGTCGGCTCGGCGCTCGTCGACGTGGTCGCCGAGGGCGTCGCGGAGGACTCATCGACCGCCGAGGTCGCCGACCGGCTGGAGGCGCTCTCCCGGGAGCTGAAGTCGGGGGCCGAGCGCGGCCACCGCTCGCGGACCGAGACCGTCGAGTCCGCCTGAGCCGAAACGAACCAATACGTCCCCGAACGAAACCCACTTACCTCCGATTGACACACGCTCACACAACGACCGATCTCACCATGACAGCAGGACTCTCGGCACGACTCGACCGCATCTCCACGAACGACCGATACCTCATCGTCCCGATGGACCACGGGATCACGATGGGTGCCGTCGAGGGGCTCGTCGACATCGAGTCGACGATAGACGGCGTCACCAGCGGCGGCGCGGACGCGGTGCTCACCCAGCGCGGGATCGCCCCACGCGTCCACGAGAACAAGAACGACGCGGGCTACATCGTCCACCTCAACGGCTCGACGACGATCGGGCCGGACGAACAGGACAAACGGGTTACCGGAACCGCCGAGGACGCGGTCCGCGCGGGCGCTGACGCCGTTTCCTTCCACATCAACGTCGGCTCGGAGTACGAGCCGGACCAGATCGAGGAGCTGGCGGAGCTGACCGCGGACGCCGAGCGGCTCGGGCTGCCCGTCCTCGCGATGGCGTACGCGCGCGGCCCGGGCGTCGACGGCACGGACCCCGAGGCGCTCGG
>NZ_CBVY010000021.1:5702-8558 GCF_000513435.1 Halorubrum sp. AJ67
TCGACTCCCGGCTCCGCGTTCGGCGTCCGCCCCTCGGTCGGCCGCCTCCCGACCGGGACCGTCGCCGTGACGGCTCCCGCCGAGCGACCAGCGAGCGTCGAGCGGAAGGAAGAGGCTCACGAGGAGGAACGCGACCAGAATCGTGTTCCCGCCGTTGATCACGTACGGGTTCCGCGCGTACAGCGACGCGAGCAGGACGACGGAGACCCCCGTCGAGGCCCGCGTTCGATAGCCGACGAGCAGGCAGACGGCGGCGCAGACCGCGACGGCGATCAGCCCCGTTTGTACCCATGCCGAGCCGGACAGCGCGTGGAGCGAGACGGCCTCCAAGAGCGGATAGACCTCACCGAGCGTCGAGCGCGGAAGGACGCCGGCGTCCGTGTAGAACGCGCCCACCCCTCGCAGCCGATAGACCAGCAGGTCGGCGAGGAGGATGAGCGCGAGCGCGATCCGGAACGCGCCGAGCGCCCGCGGATCGATCCCGAGATGGGGTGTGGCGCGCTCGCGGAGGGAGTCGCGAGCCGCCGCGTATCGGGAACCTACCGTCGAGAGCGGTTGCCATGGTGGCGTCATCCGGTAATCCAACTCATACGAAGTGATTTCACTACTAAGTGCTTTGTCGTCGCCGCGCCGGATCGCGTCCGCAACGCGCGACCCTTCCGCAGTTTTCAAGCCGGCGCGCCGTGAGGTTCCGACAATGACACGCACGGTCTGGGTCAAAGCCGACGGCGACGTCGGCGACTGGGAGGCGCGCAAGCGACGGGTCACGGCCGCCATCGAGGCCGGGGCGGACTGGGTCCTCGTCGACGAGGGAGACGTGGGTCGCGTCCGGGAGCTCGGCGACGTGAACGTCGCGGCGTTCCGCTCCGACGCCGACGTGATCGACGACGCCGAGAGCGACGCCGAGGCCGACGCGTACTTCGTCGGGAAGGGCGGCGAGGGCGACGGGACGATCGCGATGCCCGACGACCTCTCCGGGTCGGCGGACCTGACGACGCTCCGCCGACGCGACGACCGCGCGCAGGGCGCGTACGTCCGCGTCCTCGGCACCGAGTACGAGGCGTTCGCGGAGGCCGCGGCCGACGACGCCGAGTTCACCGTGATCGTCGGCGAAGACTGGTCTATCATCCCGCTGGAGAACCTCATTGCCCGGGTCGGCGAGGAGACGCACCTCGTCGCGGGTGCGACGACCGCCGCGGAGGCTCGAACCGCCTTCGAGACGCTGGAGATCGGCGCGGACGGCGTCCTCCTCGACGCCGACGACCCCGACGAGATCCGCGGCGCGGTCGAAGCCCGCGACGCGGCCGACCGCGAGACGCTCGACCTCCGATACGCCGAGGTGACGGCGATCGAACAGACCGGGATGGCGGACCGCGTCTGTATCGACACCGGATCGCTGATGGACGACACCGAGGGGATGTTGGTCGGCTCGATGTCGCGCGGCCTCTTTTTCGTCCACGCCGAGACCGCCGAGTCGCCGTACGTCGCGTCGCGGCCGTTCCGCGTGAACGCCGGCGCGGTCCACGCGTACGTCCGCAACGCGGAGGGCGGTACCAACTACCTCGCGGAGCTGTCGAGCGGCGACGAGGTCCAGCTCGTCGACACCGACGGGAACACCCGCGAGGCGGTGGTGGGTCGGGTGAAAATCGAGAAGCGCCCGATGTTCCGGATTCAGGCGGAAATCGAGACGGAGGAGGGGACCGACCGCATCGAGACGCTCATCCAGAACGCCGAGACCGTGAAGATCGCCACGAGCGAGGGCCGCAAGGCGGTCACCGACGTCGAGGAGGGCGACGAAGCGCTCGTCTACTACGAGGACGTGGCGCGCCACTTCGGCGAGGCGGTCGAGGAGAGCATCATTGAGAAGTAGCGAGACTGAGCGAAGCGAAGTCTCGTATGCGAACGGCGTAGCCGTGAGCCGAGTGGCCGACCGAAGGGAGGCCACTACAAATGAGCGGGCCCCTGGCCCGCGAGTAGCGAGGTCGACCGTACGGGAGACCTCGTACGCGAGCGAGGTCGTCGAGCCGATCGGAACCGGGGGCGTTCGCATCGACCCGAACACATTAGTGTGATTCTCTAATGTCGCTGTCACATGGCAGTTGCTAACGAAGGTCGCCACGTCGCGGAGTCGGGGTTTGTCGAACGGGTACGACACCTTGCGAATGCCGCGAACCCGGCGTTCGCGGCCGGGTGCTTCCTCGTGCCGCTGGCGTTTCTCGCCGCCAGCCTCGGCCTGGCGAACACCGAACTGCTCTTCTACACGCACGTCGCCGCGGGCGCGGTGTGGTTCGGCTTCGCGCTGATCTTCCCCGCGCTCATCGGGCCGACGCTGGGCGGGCTCGACGAGGAGGCGTCGGCCGCGGTGAACACCGTGTTGATTCCGAAGGCCGTGTTCTTCCTCGTCGGGGTTTCGCTGACGACGGTGCTGTCCGGGACGGTGCTGTTGACGCCCGAAATCGGGCTCGGCTACGGCTTCGGCGGCGCGTGGTCCGGGCTGGCGCTCGGCCTCGGCTGGGGGCTGTTCGCGTTCGGGCTGGCGGTCCCGCACCGGCTCCAGCTGTCGGCGTACTACGAGACTCTGTCGTCGAGTCCCGACGCGTCCAAGCTCGAATCGATCGAGCAGAAGAACCTCGTCGTCGGGCTGTTCGAGGGCGCGGTGATGCTCGCGCTCATCGCGCTGATGACCGGATTCCGGCTGGGATAGGGCGCGGAGAGGCCGTTATGTGTGGACAGTTTCGGTTACTGCGGTGAGACCGTTTCCGAAGCACCGGTAGCTCAGCTGTACGTGATTGCTATTTATAAGCGAGCGATCGACACGAAGACCGCCGAAGCCCCAGCCGCTTAGCTGAACGTACC
>NZ_CBVY010000021.1:10401-12904 GCF_000513435.1 Halorubrum sp. AJ67
GACACCACCGAAGCCCCAGCCGCGAGGCGGGCGTACACTCGCTGCGGTCCTCGTCACTCGCTCCGCTCGTTCCTGCGGTCCTTGCGTCGTCTACGCCCGCCTCGCGGCTGCCCCTTCGATACCCGCCCCACACCGCCCCGCACAGCACCTCACGCCTCCCCAGCCTCGTCGGTCGCCTCCGCGTTGCTCCGGCGACCGACTCCCTCGCGCGGTGCTGCTTCGCGGTCGCCGGTGGCGACCGCTCGCAGGCACGCGCCACCGCAGTATCGACTCCCCGCCACACGCGATTGTTTATAACGAACGCAGAAACGGCTGAGGGTATTTATATACCGTACAGCTCGCCGTACTTCTCGTCGACGTAGTCGAGGAAGGCGTCGGCGGTGAACTCCTCGCCGGTCGCGCGCTTGACCAGCTCGTTCGTCTCGTAGCGGGAGCCGTGCCGGTGGACGTTCTCGCCGAGCCAGTCGTGGAGGTCGTCGAAGTCGCCGTCGGCGATCTTCGCGTCGAGGTCGTCGATCTCCGCTTCCGCGGCCGCGAACAGCTGGGCGGCCATCACGGAGCCGAGCGAGTAGGTGGGGAAGTAGCCGAAGTTGCCGTGGCTCCAGTGGATGTCCTGAAGGCAGCCCTCGCTGTCGGTCTCGGGCCGGATACCGAGGTACTCCTCGTACTTGTCGTTCCACACGCCGGGCACGTCCTCGACGTCGAGGTCGCCGCGGATCAGGTCGCGCTCGATCTCGAACCGGATCACGATGTGGAGGTGGTAGGTGAGCTCGTCGGCCTCGACCCGGATGAAGTTGTCCTCGTACACCTGGTTGAACGCCTCGTAGGCGTCCCGAACGGTGGCGTCCTCAGTCTGTGGGAAGTGCTCTTGGAAGACGGGGAGGAACTCCTTCCAGAACGCCTCGCTGCGCCCGACGTGGTTCTCCCAGAGACGCGACTGCGACTCGTGGACCGAGAGGTCGCGCGACTCGCCGAGCGGCGTCCCGAAGTGCTCCTGCGAGAGCCCGAGGTTGTACTGCGCGTGGCCGAACTCGTGGATCGTCGAGCCGACAGCCCCGAGGGGGTCGGTCTCGTCGAACCGGGTGGTCACGCGACAGTCGAACTGGTTCCCGGAGGTAAAGGGGTGCGAGGAGACGTCGAGGCGGCCGCGGTCGAAGTCGTAGCCGACGAGATCCAGCGCCTCACGGGAGAGCTCTTCTTGCGTCTCCTCGGGGAACGTCCCCTCGAAGGTGTCGACCGCGAGCTCGCGGTCGGACTCGCGGATGTCGTCGATCATGGGGACGAGCGCCTCGCGGAGCTCGGTCAGGATCGACTCGGCGCGCTCCATCGACAGACACGGCTCGAACTCCTCGAAGAGGACCGCGTAGGGATCGCGGTCGGGGTCGATGTGTTCGGCGTACTCGCGTTTCAGCTCGACGTGTTTCTCCAGGTACGGGGCGAACTCGTCGAAGTCGTCCTCGGCTTTCGCCTGCTCCCACGCCTGAAGCGCCTCGGAGCCGGTCTCGGAGATCTCCTCGACGAGTTCGACCGGGACGGCGTCGGCGCGCTCGTACTCGCGGCGGACCTCGCGGACGACCGCGGCCTGCTCGTCGGTGAGGTCGGCGTCGTCGAGCTCGTCGAGCAGCTCGCCCGTCTCGTCGTCGGTGACCATGTCGTGGTGGACCGAGGAGAGCGCCGAGAGCTGCTTCGACCGGGCGGGCGTGCCGCCCTCGGGCATCATCACCTGCTGGTCCCAGCCGAGGACGCCGGAGGCGCTGCCGACCGCGTTCCACCGCTGGACGCGGTCGAGGAGGGCGTCGTATGCGTCCGGTGCGTCAGACGCGTCGTCCGTGCCGTCTGCTGTGGCTTCCGTTGCCATGGGTTTCGAATCGATCCCCGTCGTTAAGAAGGGAACGGACGCGGAACGCGGTGAACCGCGCGCCCGGGAGTGTCGACCGACGAGCGCGGGATATATGCCCGCCGCCGCGGAACGAGCTACAACCGATGCCCGAAGCCGACGAACTCGACATCGACCTACGCTCGGACACCGTGACGACGCCCTCGGACGCGATGCGCGACGCGGCCGCGACCGCCGAGGTCGGCGACGACGTGTACCGCGACGACCCGACCGTCAACGAGCTGGAGCGGCGCGCCGCCGAGGTGGTCGGTACGGAGGCCGCGCTGTACGTCCCCTCGGGGACGATGGCGAACCAGATCGCGGTCCACGTCCACACGGAGCCGGGCCAGGAGCTCCTCTTGGAGCGCGAGTCGCACATCTACCGCTGGGAGCTGGCGGGCGCGGCCAAGCTCTCGGGCGTCCAGACGCGGACGATAGACGCCGGCGACCGCTGCGTCCCGACGCCCGAGGCGGTCCGCGAGGGCCTCGTCGACGAGGACCTCCACCGCCCCGGAACCGGCCTGCTCGCGGTGGAGAACACGCACAACTACCGGGGCGGGAAGGCGGTCCCCGTCGACCGGATCGCGGCCGCCGCCGAGGCCGCCCGCGACGCCGGCGTGCCGGTCC
>NZ_CBVY010000021.1:13155-15975 GCF_000513435.1 Halorubrum sp. AJ67
GAGGGACGCCGCGCAGTCGTCGCCAAGCGCGTCGACGCCGGGGAGGCCGACCTGACCGAGATCAGCCAGCTCGCGGCCGCGGCCGGCTACGACGTAGTCGGGGAACTCACCCAGACCCGCACGGAGGACGCCGCGTTCATGTTCGGCGAAGGGAAGGTCGCGGAGCTCCGGGACCTCGTCCGTCGCACCGACGCCGGGTCGGTGATCATCGACAACGACGTGGGGCCGTACCAGACGTTCAACATCGGCGGGAAGCTCGCCGATGGCGTCGAGGTCGTCGACCGGTTCACGCTCATCCTCGAGATCTTCGGCCAGCGCGCCAACACGCGGAAGGCGCAGCTACAGGTCGAACTCGCGGAGCTGCGGTACGAGCTCCCCCGCGCCGAGGCGAAGGCGAGCCTCGCCAAGCGCGACGAGCGGCCGGGATTCATGGGGCTCGGCGAGTACGACGAGAGCGTCGAGCGCGACATCAAACGCCAGATATCCGAGATCCGCGACGAGCTGGACTCGATCGCCGAAAAGGAGGAGGCGCGCCGCGAGCAGCGCCGCGACTCCGGGTTCGATCTGGTCGCGCTCGCGGGCTACACCAACGCCGGGAAGTCGACGCTGATGCGCCGGCTCGCGGCCGAGATCGACGTCGACGAGAACGCCGAGCGCCACCCGGACCTCGACACGACCGCCGAGTCGCAGGACATGCTGTTCACGACGCTCGGCACCACCACTCGGCGGGCCGAGATGGAGAAGCGAGACGTCCTGCTTACCGACACGGTCGGGTTCATCGCGGATCTCCCCCACTGGCTCGTGGAGTCGTTCGAGTCGACGCTCGACTCCGTCTACCGCGCCGACCTCGTCCTCCTCGTCGTCGACGCCAGCGAGTCCGTCGAGGCGATGCGCGAGAAGCTCGTCACGAGCCACGACACCCTCTACGAGCGCAACGAGGCCCCCGTCGTCACCGTGTTCAACAAGATCGACCGGCTTCGGCCGGGCGAACTCGCGGACAAGCGCGCCGCGCTCTCGGGCGTGGCACCGGACCCGATCGGCGTCTCGGCGAAGACGGGGGCGGGCGTGGCGGAACTCCGCGACCGCGTCGAGGACGAACTCCCCGACTGGGAACGCGAGCGACTCGTCTTGCCCGTCTCGGACGACGCGATGAGCCTCGTCTCGTGGGTCCACGACCACGGGCACGTCGAGGAGGAGACGTACGCGGCCGACCAGGTGACCGTCGACTTCGAGGCGAAGCCGTCGATCGTCGCCCGCGCCCGGGCGAAGGCGGCCGAGATCACGGCGCGACCGACCGAGGAGTCGGTCTGACCGCCGTCGGCGGAGTCCACCGCGGCGATCCGCCGCCGTCGACGGCGGCTCTCACTCGGCGAGGAGTCGGACAAAGTATACGTTTCTCCGCGGGCCAATACGTGTCATGGACGAATCCGGGGGCCACGGTCGGCTCGTCGACGGCGACGAGGACGTCGTCCCGCCGCCGGCCGACTTTCGGGAGCGAGCGGCCGCGAGCGACCCCGCGGTGTACGAGCGGTTCGACCGGGAGGGACCGGACGCGTGGCGCGAGGCGGCCGACCTGTTGACGTGGGACCGCGAGTACGACACCGTCCTCGACGACTCTGAGCCGCCGTTCTACGAGTGGTTCCCCGACGGGCGGCTCAACGCCGCGGCGAACTGCGTCGACCGTCACCTCGACGAGCGCGGGAACCAGCTCGCGATCCGCTGGTTCGGCAAGCGCGGCGAGCGCCGGTCGTACACCTACCTCGACCTCCACCGCGAGGTGAACGCGCTCGCGGCCGGGCTCCGCGACCTCGGCGTCGAGGAGGACGACGTCGTCACGCTCTACCTACCGATGATCCCGGAGCTGCCGATCGCGATGCTGGCGTGCGCGCGCATCGGCGCGCCGCACAACGTCGTGTTCGCGGGGCTGTCCGCGGAGGCGCTCGCGACCCGGATCGACGCGGCCGACTCCGAGTACCTGATCACCTGCGACGGCTACTACCGCCGGGAGGACGCGTTCAACCAGAAGTCGAAGGCGGACAACGCCCGCATCCGCGCCGAGGGGGACCTGTCGGCGGCGGTCGTCGTCGACCGCCTCGGCGACGAGCTCTCCGTCTCGCTGGGGGACGACGAGCGCGAGTACGACGCGCTCGTCGACGCCCACGACGGGGAGACGATCGAGCCGGTCGCCCGCGACGCGACGGACCTCCTCTTCGTGATGTACACCTCCGGGACGACCGGGCGGCCGAAGGGCGTCGAACACGCAACGGGCGGCTACCTCGCGCACGTCGCGTGGACGACGCGGAAGGTCTTGGACGTGCGGCCCGAGGACACCTACTGGTGTGCCGCCGACATCGGCTGGATCACCGGTCACTCCTACGGCGTCTACGGCCCGCTCGCGACGGGGACGACGACGGTGCTGTACGAGGGGTCGCCCGACTACCCGGACCGCGACCGCGTCTGGGACCTGATCGAGCGCAACGCGGTGAGCGTCTTTTACACCTCGCCGACCGCGATCCGCTCGTTCATGAAGTGGGGTGCGGAGTACCCCGACTCCCACGACCTCTCGTCGATCCGGCTGCTCGGGACGGTCGGCGAGTCGATCACGCCGAAGGCGTGGCGCTGGTACCGCGAACACGTCGGCGGGGGCGAGGCACCGATCGTCGACACGTGGTGGCAGACCGAGACCGGCGCGATAGCGCTCGCCACGCTCCCGGGCGTCACGCCGATGAAACCGGAAAACGTCGGGCCGCCGCTGCCGGGCATCGACGCCCGCGTCGTCGACGAGGACGGCGATCCGGTCGACCCCGGCGAGTCCGGCTA
>NZ_CBVY010000021.1:17566-18693 GCF_000513435.1 Halorubrum sp. AJ67
CGCTACCTGCGGGAGTACTGGCTGAACGGCGAGGACGGCTGGCGCTACCGCACCGGCAACGGCGCGGCCGTCGACGAGGACGGCTACGTCACGATCCTCGGGCGCGTCGACGACGTGATCAACGTCCGCGCCCAGCGGTTCAACACCGGCGAGCTGGAGGCGGCCATCGTCGACGCCGAGGGCGTGACCGAGGCCGCGGTCGTCGGCGACGACGACGGGCGGATCGTCGCGTACGTGACGACGAAGAGCGGCGTCGAGCCGGACGAGACCCTCCGCGACGCCATCGCGGACCGACTGGCCAGTGCCGTCGGCGACGTGGCTCGCCCCGACCGGATCGTGTTCACCCCCGAACTCCCGAAGACGCGCTCCGGGAAGATCATGCGACGCCTGTTGGAGGACATCGCCCGCGGCGAGGAGTTCGGCGACGTGAGCGCCCTCCGCAACCCCGAAGTCGTGGGCGAGATCGAGTCGACCGTCCGAAACGAGAGTAATTGAATACAGTTTCTTTTCAGTCATTGAGAGAGACCTATCAGTTACTTACCAGCGGCGACCGAAGACGACGGTATGAACCTCGGTGTGTTCTCGCGGGACGCGGTCAACGCGCGACGCCGTGCGGTCGTCAAGACCCTCTGTTACCGGGCCTTGATGGTGACTATCACCGTCGTCGTCGCGTGGCTCGTCGTCGGCGACGTCGGACAAGCGGCGAGTATCGGCCTCGTGACCAACGCCGTAAAGACGCTCACTTACTACGGCTACGAGCGCCTGTGGGACCACGTGTCGTGGGGTGTCGGCGTGTCGGGCTGATGGCTGCCGACCGTTTCGGAACCTACTGAGGGCCCGAAAGTTCTGACCGGTCTCGATGATCGCTTCTGTGAACAGTTCCGCGGAGATGGACTGCTCACCGCTGAGAGTGGCAGCTATCGGAACAGTTTTGTTTCGGCTACGTGTTGAGTTCCGAAACGAATGGTCGACGGTCTCGGCGCGGACGCCTACGACGCGCTCGTCACCGCCGCGGAGACGTATCGCGCGGCGCTCGTCGTCAGGCTGGCCGGCGAGGCCGGACTCAGGACCGAGGAAATAACCCGCGTCGCACCGCGGCACCTCCGCGAGGCGGAGTCGACCGCGGG
>NZ_CBVY010000021.1:20842-23402 GCF_000513435.1 Halorubrum sp. AJ67
AGTGGGCCGCGCTGTCCGCGGCGTACCACGGTGGCTACTTCGACTGGCCGCGCGGCAGCACCGCCGAGGAGGTGGCCGACGCGATGGGCGTCTCCTCGCCGACGTTCCACAATCACCTCCGAAAGGCGCAGCGCGCCCTACTCGACGGCGTCTTCGAAGAGGAGACGGAGCTGTCGGTCCGGGAGGGCGAGGAACGCGCGGTCCGCACCGACGGGTGATCGCGGCGGCCCGTCGGGATCCGACGGCAGTCTATCACGGTTTTTCGTATTTAGCGTCAGCGTTTATATGGCGATATCGGTTGGATACGACCGTACCATGACAGAGGGAGACGGCCAACTGGAAGCGAGACTGGCGGAACAAGAGGTATTCGAGCCGTCGGAGTCGTTCGTCGAGCAGGCGAACGTCTCCGACCCGGAGATATACGAGGAGTTCGAGGAGAACTGGCCCGAATGCTGGGAGGCGGCCGCTGACCTGCTGGAGTGGGAAACCGACTACGATCAGGTGCTCGACGACGGCAACCCGCCCTTCTACGAGTGGTTCACGGGCGGTGAACTCAACGCGTCGGCGAACTGCCTCGACCGACACCTCGACGAGCGCGGCGACGAGGTCGCCATCGAGTGGGTCGGTGAACCGGTCGACGAGGACGACCGCTCGTTCACGTACGAGGAACTCCACCGCGAGGTCAACGAGTTTGCGGCCGCCCTTCGGGAGCAGGGCGTCGAGGAGGACGACGTCGTCACGATGTACATGCCGATGATCCCGGAACTGCCGATCGCGATGCTGGCGTGCGCGCGCATCGGCGCGCCCCACAGCGTCGTGTTCGCCGGGTTCTCGGCCGACGCGCTCGCGACGCGGATGAACTCCGCGGAGTCGGAGTACCTCGTCACCTGTGACGGCTACTACCGCCGCGGCGACCCGCTCGACCACCTCGACAAGGCGAACGAGGGACTCGCGGGCGTCGACCACGAGACGACGACCGTCGTCGTCGACCGCCTCGGCCCGAACGGCGACGACTTCGGCCACGACCTCGGCGACGACCAGGTCGACTACGACGACCTCGTGGCCGAACAGGCGGGCGCGACGGTCGAGCCGGTGACGCGCGACGCCGAGGACATGCTGTTCCTGATGTACACCTCGGGGACGACGGGGAAGCCGAAGGGCGTGAAACACACGACCGGCGGCTACCTCTCGTGGGTGTCGTGGACCTCGCAGTCGGTCCTCGACATCAAGCCGGATGACACGTACTTCTGTTCGGCCGACATCGGCTGGATCACGGGCCACTCCTACATCGTCTACGGGCCGCTCTCGCTCGGAACGACGACGATGATGTACGAGGGGGCGCCCGACCACCCGGAGCGCGACCGCCTCTGGGAGATCATCGATGAGTACGAGGCGACCCAGTTGTACACCGCCCCGACGGCGATTCGGGCGTTCATGAAGTGGGGCGAGAAGTTCCCGGACCGCCACGACCTCTCCTCGCTGCGGCTGCTCGGCACGGTCGGCGAGCCGATCAACCCGCGCGCGTGGAAGTGGTACTACCAGCACATCGGGAACAAGGAGTGCCCGATCGTCGACACGTGGTGGCAGACCGAGACCGGCGGGATGATGGTGACGACGCTGCCCGGGGTGAAGGACATGAAACCCGGCGCGGCCGGACCGCCGCTGCCGGGGCTCGACGTCCAGATCCTCGACACGCTCGGCGACGAGGTAGAGCCGGGGAAGGCCGGCTACCTCACGGTACAGAAGCCGTGGCCGGGAATGCTCCGGACGCTGTACAACAACGACGAGCGCTACATCGAGGAGTACTGGGCGGAGTACTCCGACACCGACAGCGACGACCCCGACGACTGGGTGTACTTCCCCGAGGACGGCGCGAAGATCGACGACGACGGCTACATCACCGTCCTCGGCCGCGTCGACGACGTGCTCAACGTCTCCGGCCACCGGCTGGGGACGATGGAGATCGAGTCCGCCATCGTCGGCGTCGAAGGCGTCGCCGAGGCGGCCGTCGTCGGCGGGAACCACGACATCAAAGGCGAGGCGGTCTACACCTACGTGACGACCGAAGACGGCTACGAGGGTGACGACGAGCTCCGCGAGGCGATCGTCGCGGGCGTCGAGGACGCCATCGGTCCGATCGCGCGGCCCGAGCAGGTCGTGTTCACTCCGGACCTGCCGAAGACGCGCTCCGGGAAGATCATGCGTCGCCTGCTCGAGAACATCGCTGACGGCGAGGAACTCGGGAACACGAGCACGCTTCGGAACCCCGAGATCGTCGAGGAGATCCAGCAGAAGGCCGACGCCGAGTAGCGCTCGGCGGCCCGTTTTCGATCCGTTCCGGACACGACCACGACGGGCGATACGACGACAAACATCACGAAAATACCACACAAAACGACAACACACACCAAAACATGACAGATAATACCTCACGCGAACGAGACGACGCGGCGACCGATGGTGGCCGCGCACCCGACGACGCGGCCACCGACGGGGGTCGCGCACCCGACGACGCGGCCACCGATGGGGGTCGCGCAACTGACGACGCGGCCACCGACGG
>NZ_CBVY010000021.1:23422-25987 GCF_000513435.1 Halorubrum sp. AJ67
CCCTATCCCCCTGTGTGCCTTGCCTCCCACGACTATGCGCGATCACCTCCGCATCGTCTGGACGGGGTTCGCCGTATGGGTCCTCGCGGTGTGGGGTCCGGTGACCCTGACGCGGCTCGCGCCCGGCCCGATGACGACCCAGATGCCGATCCTCGGGTTCCCGCTCCACTACTTCCTCGTCGCGTTCGGCGCGCCGACGAGCGCGCTCATCCTCGCGTTCTGGTACTCGCGAAAGCGGGACGCGCTCGATGAGAAGTACGGCATCGACCACGCCACGGTCACGAAGACTGAGAGCCGTGCCGAGGCCGCAGCGACCGACGGAGGGTCCGACGAATGACGGGGGTCATCCTACAGAGCGACCTCCTCCCGGAGGCACTCGACATCTCGTTCAAGCTGGTGCCGTCGCTCCTGGTGATCGGGATGCTGGGGCTGTTCCTCATGATCGGATTCGTCTTCCGCGTGGCCGACACCGACGACATGTGGGTCGCCGGCCGTTCCATCGGGAACGTCGAGAACGGGATGGCGATCGGAGCGAATTGGATGTCGGCGGCGTCCTACCTCGGGATGGCGGCGTCCATCGCGCTGGCCGGCTTCTACGGGCTGGTGTTCGTCGTCGGCTGGACGACGGGATACTTCATCCTGCTCATCTTCCTCGCGGCGCAGCTGCGCCGGTTCGGGAAGTACACCGCGCCGGACTTCGTCGGCGACCGGTTCAACTCCGACACCGCGCGCGCCATCGCGGCGGTGACGACGTTCCTCATCGGGTTCGTCTACGCCATCGGACAGGCGAAGGGGATGGCGCTCGTCGGCCTGTACATCTTCGGTAACTACGGGGCATACGTCCCCGGCTTAGACGGGTACCAGGTGATGGTCGTCGCCATGATGGTCGTCACCGTCGGCTATCTGACGCTGTCCGGCATGCTGGGCGCCACGAAGAACCAGACCGTCCAGTACACCATCCTCATCCTCGCGTTCGTCCTCGGGCTGTTCGCCGTCGGCTACACCAACGGCTACTCCACGGTACTACCGCAGCTCGAGTACGGGATGCTGATCAGCGAGCTCGGCAGCGAGTTCTCCGAACCGTTCGCCTCGTCGAGCTACTACCTGTGGGTCGCCACGACGTTCTCGCTGATCGTCGGTACCTGCGGGCTCCCGCACGTGCTCGTCCGGTTCTACACGGTCGAAAGCGAACGGACAGCCCGCTGGTCGACCGTCTGGGGCCTGTTCTTCATCTGTATCCTGTACTGGAGCGCCCCGGCGTTCGCGGCGTTCGGCACGGATCTCTACTCGCAGAACGTCGGCGCGACGTACGGCGACCCCGGCATGACGAGCGCGGCCAGCGAGGTCATCGTCGTGCTTGCGGCGCAGCTGTCGGAGCTGCCGGAGTGGTTCGTCGGCTTCGTCGCGGCGGGCGGTATCGCCGCGGCCATCGCGACGGTCGCCGGCCTGTTCATCGCCGGCTCGTCGGCGATTAGCCACGACATCTACACGAACATCGTCAACGAGGACGCGACGCAGCGCCAGCAGATCCTCGTCGGCCGCCTCTCGATCGTCGCGCTGGGCGCGCTGACCACGCTGGCCGCGCTCAACCCCGCGTCGTCGATCGCGGCGCTCGTCGGCTACGCGTTCTCGCTCGCCGGCTCCGTCCTGTTCCCGATGTTCTTCCTCGGCATGTGGTGGGAGAACGCCAACCGGCAGGGGGCGCTCGCCGGCATGACCACCGGACTGACGCTCTGGTCGATCCCGATGATCAACCAGATCGTCCCGACGTACATCAGCTCGCTCGAAGCGCCGCTGTCGGCCGGGCTCGCCACGTGGATGCCCGCCATCGGCTCGGCGCTCATCACGCTCCCGGTCGTGTTCGTCGTCACCATCGTCGTCTCGATGGCGACCGACGAACCGTCGCTCGAAACCAAGCGGATCGTCCGGCAGTGTCACAGCCCCGAGCCGATGGCACAGCAGGAGACCGCCGAGGACGTCGTCGCCGCGGACGGCGGCGAGGACGTGGCGACTGACGGCGGCCGCGCAGTGGACGACGCGGCCGGCGACGGTGACCGCGCAGTGGATGACGACGAAGCCACGGAGGAGCGATAATGTACGAACACATCCTCGTCCCCACGGACGGTAGCGACGTCGCGGAGGCCGCCGTCGACCACGCGCTCGACCTCGCGGAGCAGTACGACGCGGAGGTCCACGCGCTGTACGTGGTCGACATCGACTCGGTGAACTTCAGTCTCGGAACCGAACAGGTCGACCGGCTCAAGCAGGGCCGGTTCGACGAGATGGGGGAGCTGAAAGATCAGGCCGACGAGGCGACGGGCGTGGTCGCCGAGCGCGGCGACGAACGCGGCGTCGACGTCGTCGAACACGTCTCCGGCGGGCGACCGCACAAGGTGATCGCCAGCTACGCCGAGGACAACGACATCGACCTCATCGTGATGGGGAGCCCACGGCCGCGCCGGCGTGCGCCGCGCGCTGCTCGGCAGCGTGACGGAGCGCACCCTGCGCTCGACGCACGTCCCCGTCCTCGTCGTCGACTACCTCGAAGAGGACTGAACCGCTTCG
>NZ_CBVY010000021.1:27714-29051 GCF_000513435.1 Halorubrum sp. AJ67
CTTGGCTGTCAGGTAGGCGTTTCGGACGCCGGGCGGGTTCGCGGCGGCGGAGAGGAAGACGAACGCGTCGACGCCGGCGCGCTCGGCCTCTAAGGCCGTGAGGATCCCCGCGTCGCCGTTGACGCGTTCGAAGGTGACGCCCTCCGTCGGCGACTCGGTGAGCGTTCCGACCGAGTGGACCACGGCGTCGACGCCGTCGAGGCGGTCGCGCCACGCGTTCGGTCGGAAGAGGTCGGCGCTCGTCCACGAGACCGCCTCGACCCACTCCTCGTCGAGGTCGGGGCGACCGCTCCGCGACACGCTGCGGACCTCGTGTCCGTCGCGGACCGCGAACCGACAGACGTCGCGTCCGATGAAGCCGCTGCCGCCGACGACGAGGAGGGTCGACATACGCCGTCGTACGCGCCGGGCCGTCTTGGGGCTTCGGGACGGCGACCGAAAAGGAAGGGTCGTCGCGCGGTCAGCGCCGGAGGAACCCGAGGAGCGCGTAGTCGCGGTCGGGGCCGTACCGCCGGAACAGCAGGCTGTTCGTCAGCACCGACACCGACGAGAACGCCATCGCGCCGGCCGCGAGGACGGGCTGGAGCAGCCCGAGCGACGCGAGCGGGATCATCGCGGTGTTGTAGCCGAGCGCCCACACGAGGTTCTGTCTGATCTTCTGGAGCGTCGCGTCCGAGACCCGGATCGCCTTCACCACGTCGAGCGGGTCGTCGCGCATCAGCGTCACGTCGGCCGCCTCGATGGCCACGTCGGTCCCGGAGCCGATGGCGGTGCCGACGTACGCCACCGCGAGCGCCGGGGCGTCGTTGACGCCGTCGCCGACCATCATCGCCTTCCGGCCGTCCGCCTGAATCGACTCTACCGCGTCGGACTTGTCCTCGGGCAGGACCCCGGCGCGGACGTCGTCGGGGTCGATGCCGACCTGCTCGGCGACCGCGCGGGCCGTACGCTCGTTGTCGCCGGTGATCATCATCACGTCGACGCCGCGGTCGCGGAGCTGGCTCACCGCCTCCTTCGCGCTCGGCTTCACCGTGTCGGCGTCGGCGACGACGCCGAGGAGCTCACCGTCGTCGGCTCCGGCGCGGACTCGCGCGACGAGCATCACGGTCTTCCCCTCGCGTTCGAGCCGTTCCATCGTCTCCGCGGCTGGCTCGGGGTCGATCCCCGCGTCCCGCAGCAGCTTCCGGTTACCGACGAGTATCTCGTCCCCGTCGACGGTCGCCTTGACCCCGTGGCCGGGGACGTTCTCGAACGACTCGGGGTCGGAGAGGCCGATACCGCGCGCCTCGGCCCCCTCGACGATGGCGCGACGCGAGGGGTGTTCGCTGCCGCGCTCC
>NZ_CBVY010000021.1:29461-34913 GCF_000513435.1 Halorubrum sp. AJ67
ACCTCGTCTTCGGCCGTCGACCCGTCGACCGCCGCGTCGTTGCCGCCCTCGACGACCGCGCCGCCGTCGGGGGCGGCCTCGCCCTTGGTCCCGAGCGCGACCGCGTCCGTCAGCTCCATCTCCCCTTTCGTGAGCGTCCCCGTCTTGTCGAAGACGACGGTGTCGACGTCCTTCGCGCGTTCGAGGACGTCGCCGCCCTTGAACAGGACGCCGTTCTGCGCCCCGATGGTGGTCCCGACCATCGTCGCGGCCGGGGTCGCGAGGCCGAGCGCGCAGGGACACGCGATCAGGACCGAGGAGGCGAAGACGACGACCGCGAACTCGAACACCGAGACGGTGCCGCCGACCGGCGCGGGCCCGCCGGCGACCTGCCCCCACAGCGGGAGCCAGTCGACGAACGCCGCGAGCGTCTCGGGGAAGGCGAACCAGACCACCCCCCACAGCAGGGCGTTCGCGATGACCGCCGGCACGAAGTACGCGGAGATGCGGTCCGCGAGGTTCTGGATGTCGGGCTGGCGCGACTGGGCCTCCTTCACCGTCCGGACGATCTGCTGGAGGGTGGTGTCCGCGCCGACCTTCGTCGCCTCGACGACGAGGAGCCCGTTCTCGTTGATGGTCGACCCGACGACCTCGTCGCCCTCGGTCTTCTCGACGGGGACGGACTCGCCCGTGACCATCGACTCGTCGACGGCGGACTGCCCCTCGACGACGACGCCGTCGGTCGGGATCCGCTCGCCCGGCCGGACCTTCATGCGGTCGCCGACCGCGACCTCGTCGATCGGGACCTCCTCCTCGGTGCCGTCCTCGTCGACGAGGGTGGCGGTGTCTGCCTCCATCTCCAACAGCTTCCGGAGCGCCTCGCCGGCCTGCCCCTTCGAACGGGCTTCGAGGTAGTTGCCGAGCGTGATGAAGACGAGGATGAGCGCGGCCGTGTCGAAGTAGACGCTCCCGGCGATCAGATCGAGGAGGACGGCGACGGAGTAAACGTACGCCGTCGTCGAGCCCAGAGCGATCAGCACGTCCATGTTGGCGCGTCCGTTCGTGACGAGCGCCTTGTAGGAGTTCACGTAGAACGGACGGCCGAGCACGACCTGGACCGGCGTCGCGAGCGCGAACGCGACCCAGTGGATTCCGACGCCGAAGACCCGGTCCGGAACGACCGCGCCCCCGAGCAGGAGGGCGTCGACGAGGAAGAAGAGCAGCGGCGCTGATAAGGCGGCCCCGAACAGCGTCAGCCGGCGCTGCTTGCGAATCTCGGCGTTCCGGGCCGCGTCGCGCGCGCTCTCGCCGGATCCGTCTCTGCCAGTGCCGTCGGTCCCCTCACCGTTGGCGTCCTCGCCGTCGCCACCGCTGCCGTCCTCGCGGACCGGCGAGTACCCCGCGTCCTCGACGGCGTCGTACAGCGCCGAGAGCGAGGTCTCGGCGGGGTTGTACCGCACCCGCGCCTCGTCGGTGGCGTAGTTCACGTCGGCGTCGACGACCCCGTCGACGGCTTCGAGGGCGTCGCGGTTGGCGTCCGCGCAGTTCGCACAGCTCATGTCGGTGATCGCCACGGTCACCGTCTCGGAGACCGCGCCGTAGCCCGCGTCCTCGATCGCCTCGTAGATCGCGGCGAGCGAGGTCCGCTCCGAGTTGTACTCGACGCTCGCCTCGTCGGTGGCGTAGTTCGCGTCCGCCCGCGAGACCCCGTCGAGCGACTCCACGGCGTCGCCGACCGTCGCCGAGCAGTTGGCGCAGCTCATCCCCGTGATGTCGAGGCGGGTGGTTCTGGTGCTCATCTTGGTTGGTACTACGGGGTACTCCCTTAGTGCGTTTTCCCATTCGGAAGCAAAGTCAGCGGCGAGACGAAATTTGGAATCAAAACTGAACGGGGCTATCGGCCGATTTTTACCCGCGTTTTCCCGCCGTACGTGGCGCACGCAACACTTATGACCACGTCGGGAGATCGTTGAGGTGCGATGGCGACAGGCAAGGTCGACTTCTTCAACGACACCGGCGGCTACGGATTCATCGAGACTGACGACGCTGACGAGGACGTGTTCTTCCACATGGAAGACGTCGGCGGCCCGGACCTCGAGGAGGGACAGGAGGTAGAGTTCGAGATCGAGGAGGCGGACAAGGGTCCGCGCGCGACGAACCTCACTCGGCTGTAACCCGTCCGGCGGTATCCGCTACCGGCTGACTCGGATAGCTCTCGAAACGCGTTCCGCGTATATTCATTCCCTGAGCGACCCCGCCGCCGTTTTGGTCGCCGAACGGTGAGCGTCCCCCATGGTGAGTGACGACACTCGCGCAGTCTCAGATGTTGACGATGCGCATGCGGTCCCGGACGATGACGACGCTCGCGCGGTCTCGGACGACCTCGACGCGTTCGTCGACGAGAACCTCGACCGATACGCCGAGACGCAGGGCGTCCTCCCCAAGCGGCTCGACGAGTTCGGCGAGACGTACCGGTCGCAGGGACATCTGACTCGGGACCAGTTGTACGAGATCGCCTACGAGTCGTCGACGCGGAGCGCCTACCACGTCGAGAAGAATCCCGAGGCGCGGTGCCGGGAGGTGACCCGAAACGCTCGCGCGGTCGACGGCGATTTCTCGACGATCCACCTGATAACGGGACTCGCCGGGTTCAAGGCCCCGACCGCGTCGTGCGTGCTGGCCGCGCTCGACGGCGACCGCCACGCGGTCGTCGACACCCGCGTCTGGGCCTCGCTCGAACGATTGAGCTACCTCGACGGGCGCAAGGAGTCGTTCGACGCCGCCGACTACGTCGCGATGATCGGGCCGATCCGCGAGATCGCCGCCGAGACCGGCCATCGCGCCGTCGACGTGGGGTACGCGCTGTTCGCGCACGACGCGCACGTCCGCGAGGGGACGCTCCACTGACCCGCGGACCGAGTCGACGGCGACTCAGACCGGGAACTCGACGCCGGTCGCCTCGGTCGAGTACTCCCAGAGCTTCCGGGCGTCCTCGCGGTCGTAGGAGGCGTCGTTCGAGCGGCCGACCGTCGGGTGCCCGCGCATGTTCATCAGGCCGCCCGGCTCGACGTACGCGCCGCCGTCGACGTCGGCCGTCGCCGCGTACAGCATGGGTTCGACGCCGATCTCCGGCTCCTGTCCGAGGACGGCGTTCGCGGCCTTCATTCCGACTTTCATCAGGGGGTTCCCGCTCTCCGCGGCGGTCCGCATCTGGAGGTTCGTGTCGGTGTACCCGGGGTGACAGGCGACGCTGCGAACGCCGCTTACGTCCTCCGACGCGTCGAGACGCCGCTGGAGCTCGTAGGCGAAAAGCAGGTTCGACAGCTTGCTGCGCCCGTACGCCTTCCATTTCCCGTACGACCGCTCCCAGTTGAGGTCGGTGAAGTCCATCTCGCCCTGCTCGTGAGCGCCGGACGACTGGGTGACGACGCGCGCGTCGCCCCCGACTCCCTCGGCCGCGTCGAGGAGCGGGAACAGGCGGCCGGTGAGCGCGAAGTGGCCGAGGTGGTTGACGCCGAACTGCGTCTCGAAGCCGTCGTCGGTCTCGCCGCGCGGAATCGCCATCACGCCCGCGTTGTTACAGAGGACGTCGACCGCGTCGTAGTCGGCGGCGAGCCCCTCGGCGAACGACGCCACGGAGTCGAGGGAGGCGAGGTCGCACTCGCGCACGTCGAGTTCGCCGTCGACCTCGCCGCCCGCGTCGGCGCGGATCTCGCTCGCGGCGTCCTCCGCGCGCTCGACGCTGCGACACGCCATCACGACGGTCGCGCCGCGCGCGGCGAACGCGCGGGTTCCTTCGAAGCCGAGCCCGCTGTTCGCGCCGGTGACGACCACCGTCTTCCCGTCCAGTCGCGGCATGTCGTCGGCCGTCCAGTCGGTCATGTCCGTACGGTGGGGCGTCACGGTGAGAAACCTGTCGGCCGGATCGGAGGTCGCCGCCGCGTGCGACGCGCTCCCGGACAGGGCGACGAGACGCCGTCTGACGCCGATATCCACTTTCACCTCGCCGCCGGTGCGTTTTTAGGTGCCTCGGTGGAAGGGACGGACACCGAATGACGTCCTTCCAGTCGACGATCGGCGACGAGGAGGGGATCGCGGAGGAGCTGGCCGAGGGCCAGCGCGAGATCTCCATCGCCGAGTTCTTCGAGAAGAACAAACACATGCTCGGGTTCGACTCGGGCGCTCGCGGGCTCGTCACCGCCGTCAAGGAGGCGGTCGACAACGCCCTCGACGCGACCGAGGAGGCCGGCGTCCTCCCCGACATCTACATCGAGATCGAGGAGGTGGGCGACTACTACCGGCTCGTCATCGAGGACAACGGGCCGGGCATCACGAAAGAACAGCTCCCGAAAGTGTTCGGGAAGCTCCTCTACGGCAGCCGGTTCCACGCCCGCGAGCAGTCGAGAGGGCAACAGGGGATCGGTATTTCAGCGGCTGTACTGTACTCTCAGTTGACTTCCGGCCAGCCCGCGAAGATCACCTCGCGCCCGAAGGGGCAGTCGCGGGCGCAGTACTTCGAGCTCATCATCGACACGGACACGAACGAGCCGGAGATTCAGGCGGACAGGGAGACGACGTGGGACCGCCCGCACGGCACGCGGATCGAACTGGAGATGGAGGCGAACATGCGCGCCCGCCAGCAGCTCCACGACTACGTGAAACACACCGCGGTCGTCAATCCCCACGCGCGGCTCGAACTGCGCGAGCCGGGGCTCGACGAGCCGCTGAAGTTCGAGCGCGCGACGGACGAGTTGCCCGCGGAGACTCACGAGATTCGGCCGCATCCCCACGGCGTCGAACTGGGGTCGCTGATCAAGATGCTGGAGGCGACCGAGTCGTACTCCGTCTCCGGATTCTTACAGGAGGAGTTCACGCGGGTCGGCAAGAAGACCGCAGACAGCGTCATCGACAACTTCCGCGACGTGTACTACGGCCGAGAGCTGTCGTGGTCGCCGCCGCGCGCCCACGACGACCGCGACCTCGCGAGCGCGGTCGCGGACGCGGTCGCCAACAAGGGCAAGGACGCGACGACCGCCTTCGCGGAGGGCGTCGCCGAGACCGTGTCGAATAACGACCGGCTCGCCCGCTCCGAACTCGCGGCGATCGTCGACGAGGTCGCCGAGACGGTCGAAGGCGACACGGGCAAGACGTTCGGCGGGACCGTCCGCGAGAACGCGGTCGACGCCGCGTGGCGGGCGATCACGGGAGCCGGCGGCGAAGGTGACGGCGAGAACGCCGATGCGTCCGGCAAGAACGACGACGGCGACGGTAGCGACGCCCCGGAATCCCCGCTCGTCCCCGACGTCTACGCCCTGGTCGACGACGCGACGTCGACCCGGAAGGACGACGCCGCGGTTCAGGCGATGGCCGAGGCGCTGGCCCGCCGGTTCGGGAACCTCGACGGCGACGCGTTCCGGGTCACGCTCGACGACCTCGAACGGCTCGTCGCGGACGCCGCGTCGTTCGTCGCCGA
>NZ_CBVY010000021.1:35448-46136 GCF_000513435.1 Halorubrum sp. AJ67
AGCGATCGCGGGAAGTCGCGACGCGGCCGCCGACCTGCTGGAGGCGATGCGGACGACGGACATCCTCGCGCCGCCGACCGACTGCCTCGCGCCGATCACGGCGGAGCTGGTCGAGGCGGGGCTGCGAAAGGAGTACGACGCGGACTTCTACGCGGCCGCGACCCGCGACGCCGAGGTCCACGGCGGCGACCCGTTCATCGTCGAGGCCGGGATCGCCTACGGCGGCGAGATTCCGGCGGAGGGGTCGGTCGAGCTGCTGCGGTTCGCGAACCGCGTCCCGCTCGTCTACCAGCGCGGCGCGTGCGCGACGACGGACGTGATAAAGTCGATCGGCTGGCGCAACTACGGGCTGGACCAGCCCGGCGGCTCCGGGATGCCGAACGGGCCGGCCGTCATCTCGATCCACGTCGCCTCCACCAACGTCCCGTTCACGAGCGAGTCGAAGGACGCGCTCGCGAACGTCCCCGCGATCGAAGACGAGATCGAACTGGCGGTGCGCGAGGCGGCCCGCGAGCTGAAGTCGTTCCTCAACAAGCGGCGCTCGATGCAACAGCGCCGTGAGAAACAGGACGTGCTCGGCCGGATCCTCCCGGAGATGGCCGACAAGGTCTCGGAGGTGACGGGCCGCTCGCGCCCCGACATCGACGGTGCGCTGGCGCGGATCATGAACAACGTCAGCGTCGAACGCGAGGTGAACGGCGAGACGGTGACGCTGGTCGTCGAGAACCACTCCGACGTGAACGAGGAGCTTGAGATCACGGACATCGTCTCGACGGAGCCGAGCGACCTCTCCGACGGGACCGCCGTGGACATGGACGGCGAGTGGTTCGTCCAGTGGAAACCCGAGGTGCCCTCGGGCGACGAGCGGGAACTGACGTACGCGATCGACGGCGACGCCGACTTCGAGGTCAGCGTCGGCGGCGTGGAGACGGAGAAACTGACGGTGAACGCATAAATGACGACCGAAAGCGACGCACGAGACGAGCTGATCGACCTAGCCGCGGACTTCTACGACCAGTTCGCGGACGGGAAGATCCCCGAGATGACGCTTCCCACGCGGACGAAGAGCAACATCGAGTACGACGAGGAGAGCGGCGTCTGGACGTACGGCGATCGCACCTCGACGCGTAGCGCCAACTCGGTGCGGGGCGCGCGCAAGCTGTTGAAGGCGGCGTACACGATCGAGTTCCTCGCGGACCAGCTCGACGACGACCGCTCGTCCACGCTGCGTGAGCTGTACTACCTCTCCGAGTCGTGGGACAACGACGAGGCGCAGTTCTCCTCGCAGGACGAGTCGAACGACCTCGTGGAGGATCTGGAAATCGTCACGGGCGTCACCCGCGAGGACTTCCACATGCGGCCCGAGGAGTCCGGCGCGAAGGTGATGGGACCGCTGGAGCTCCGCGAGCAGACGAACCGCGGCGACCGCGAGATCCACTGTCAGCTCGACGTGGGGCAGGGCGGCTACCAGATCCCGAACAACCCGGACACCATCGAGTTCCTCGACAACGACGCCGAGTTCGTCCTCTGCGTCGAGACCGGCGGGATGCGCGACCGGCTCGTCGAGAACGGGTTCGACGAGGAACACGACGCCTTGGTCGTCCACCTCGGCGGCCAGCCCGCCCGCGCCACGCGCCGGCTGACGAAACGGTTCCGCGACGAGCTCGACCTCCCCGTGGTGGTGTTCACTGACGGCGACCCGTGGTCGTACCGCATCTACGGCTCCGTCGCGTACGGCTCGATCAAGTCCGCGCACCTCTCGAAGTACCTCGCGACGCCCGAGGCGCGGTTCATCGGGATCCAGCCGGAGGACATCGTGGAGTACGACCTGCCCAGCGATCCCCTCGCCGACTCCGACATCAACGCGCTCGAATCGGAGTTGGAGGACCCGCGCTTCCAGACCGACTACTGGAAAGAGCAGATCGAGCTCCAGCTCGACATCGGGAAGAAGTCCGAACAGCAGTCGCTGGCGAGCCGCGGTCTCGACTTCGTCACCGACACCTACCTCCCCGAGCGGCTCGGCGAGATGGGCGTGCTGTGAACCGCGTCGACCCGTCGCTGACGGTCGTTTTCCCTGTCATCGGGGTTTCGAGCGGGCCGTAGCGCGCGACGCGCTCACTCGATCCAGTCTGCGAACGGCTCTCCCGTCTCCGCCCGCCGAATGTACTCGCGCTGCATTCCGGTGACGGCGGTCGCAAGGTCGTCACCGGAATCGAGCCGCGCCCTGACCCGATCCCGCTTCCACGTCGCCGGAGTCGTCCGCGTCGTCCAGCGGCGCTCGATCGGATCGAGGAGGGAATCGATCCGGGCGGCGGCCAGCCCGCGGTCGCGGAGTCCGACGCGGGCGAGGGCGAACAGGTCCGGATAGACCGCCGCCGGATCGTCGGTTCGCTCACCGTCACGGGTGACCCACGCGAGGTCCGCCTCGAACCCGTCTCGGCTCGCGGCATACAGCGATTCGCGAGCGGCACGCCACGGGAGGCCGATCAGCGGGTGATCGGTAGTGACGGCCCCGTGTATCAGACCGGCGACCAGCAACTGGAGTCCGACGACGTCGGCCGCGGTCGGCTGGGCCGCGAGCGGTCGGTATTCGATCCGTGGTCCCTCGGGGCCGAACACGGGGCGGACCCAACGCCAGCAGGTCCCCTGCTTGTGGAGGAACTCCCAGTGGTCGGCCTCGAACCCGCCGCGAGGAGCGTCGGCGAGCCACTCGCGAAGGTGCGGCGCACAGAGCCGGTCATCGACGATGCGGTCGACGGCGTCGGTCGGTGACTCGATATCGCGAGGGAATCGGACTTTCCCCGGACTGCGGACGTTCATCGACTCGAACACGGGAATCCGAAGTTCGACTCCGGCGGTCATGACCGTCTCCGCGTCGGCGTCAGTGTACAGTTCCGGCGGGAGAAACGGGGCGTTCGCCGCCAAGGCGACCACCGGTCCGACCGTCCGTAGTGCCGCGTTGAAGTACCGCGCGTACTCGCTGGTCGGCGGCTGGAGGTGGACCTGTATCGAAGCCGCCAGCGACTCGACGAGGATGCTCTGGAACGCCCGCCGACAGCCGGGGAGATCCAACTCCACCGGACCGTCAGCAGTGATGTCGGCGTCTAGCGCGTAGTACCGCGCCTCCGGGGAGAGGTTCGCCGGGACCTCCGTCCCGCACTTCGTCTCGGTGGCAGACAGGTACGCTACCGCTCCCTCCGACGAGCCGATAACCCAGATTCCGTCCGTGACGAACCGCCTGTCGCGGGCCGCGAACGCCTCTCGGACGGCCGTGATCCGTTCGGTCAGTTCGTCCGCCTGTCGGACGACTCCGGCGGCGTCGAACCCCGTTACCGGAGTGTTGATCTCGGCGTTGTGTCGGCCGAGCTCGGGTTCGCAGACCGACGAAACCGCCGCTTCGGGGGCAGCCGCGAGCCGGCCGTCGCCGTCCACGGCGTAGCCCTCGAGCTCGAGGCCGAGTCGAAACCCCCCTTTGAATTCCCCGGTCTTTAGCGTGGCCCGAAGCGATCGCGCCTGTTCCTCGACACGGCGTCGGAACGCCCTCCGCGTCGCCGCTCGCCGACTCCGCGAGACGGTTTCGCTCCAGTCCATACCGTCCGTCCGAGCGCTACAAACATGATACTTGTTGACAGTACACTCGGACAGCGTCCGAGTCGGCGGTCGGTGCGCCCCCTGTGTCCCGCAGGGCGTTCAAAACACAAACACCGGAGCACCGTCCGAACGTCCGCCCCGTAGCTCACCTCTCGTCGTCTGCTTTCTCGCCGACCTCGCGGCGCTCGCCGTCGGCGTCGTCGCCTTCGTACTTGTACACGACGCCCGCTTCCTCGTCCGCGGTCGCGTTGTGCGAGCCGTCACAGAGCGGCTTCGAGTCCGAGAGACCGCACCGACAGACGTAGATCTTTCCGTCGTCTCCCATATCCGATTCGTCGAGTATCGCCGGCCCGTCCTCCTCGTGTGTCACTTCCCGAGTCATGGATCGAGCGTCGGCCGCGACCCGCATACCCCTTGCGACGCCGACCGCCGCAACCCCCTTGCCCGTGGGGCGCGTATCGGTGGTATGAGCGAGACGAGCGATTCGGCCGCGGACGCCAACCCGAAGGAACTGACCGACGAGGAGTGGCGCGAGCGGCTCACCGACGAGGAGTACCGCGTGTTACGCGAGAGCGGCACGGAGGCGAAGTTCTCGGGCAAGTACGTCGACCACCACCCCGACGACGGGGAGTACCGCTGTCGGGCCTGCGGGACCGTCCTCTTCGAGGCCGAGACGAAGTACGAGTCCGGTTGCGGCTGGCCCGCGTTCTACGCCGCCGAGGAGGAGTCGGTGACGACGACGGTCGACACCAGCCACGGAATGTCCCGCACCGAGGTCCGGTGTGCGAACTGCGACTCCCACCTCGGCCACGTGTTCGACGACGGGCCGGAGCCGACCGGGAAGCGGTTCTGTATCAACTCGGTCGCGATGGAGTACGACGAGGAGTAGTCCGTCCCAACGAGGTGTATCCGCTCGTGACGACCCGACGCGTTACCCGTCGCAGAGCGGCAGCCTGACGACGAACACCGCGCCCTTCGGTTCGTTGTCTTCGATCCACACGTCGCCGTCGTATATCTCGACGAGCGACCGGACCAGGTACAGGCCGATCCCCGCCCCCGGGCTGTCGAGTCCTTCTCGCCTTTCCCGAACACCTCGTCGCGCTGATCTTCGGGGATCCCCGGCCCATTGTCCGCGATCCGCACCTCCGCGACGCCGTCGGCCTTCTCGGCGGTCGCCGACACCGTCACCGTCGGCGGGGTCTCGTCGTTGTGCTGGACCGCGTTCCGCAGCAGGTTCCGGAACACGGAGCTCAGCATCTCGTCGCCGACCACCTCAGCGGCGGGGAACGACCCTTCGACCGTGAAGACGGCCTCCGAGTACGCCGACCGGACCTCCTCGACCTGCTGTGAGAGGACGTGATCGAGCGAGACGCCGCTCGGCTCGGCGTCGTCCCGGAGCATCACCTCCGCGAGGTCGCGGACGGTCGTGGTGAGCGAGACGGCGCTCTGGGTGTTCCGTTTTATCACCTCAAGATACTCCTTCCCTTCCTCGTCGACGTGGTCGTCGAGCAGTTCGGCGTACGCGCCGACGAGCTGGAGGTCGTTACGGATATCGTGACGCATCACCTGATTCAACAGTCGCAGGTCGTCGCGCTGGCGCTTGAGACGCTCCTCCGGGCCCGCCTCGTCGCCGGCATGAACGTTCTCGCCGCCGACCCGAACGGTCCCGCTGCCCGCCTCGGCGTCCGCGTCGTCGCTCATGCCGGGATCGTACGTCCGTCCGTAGCTTCTACGTACCGATTTCGCTCGGAGTGTCGGTCCGGTTCGGTCCTCAGACTCCCTCGTCGAGCAGCTCCCGGGCGACGATGTTCTTCTGTATCTCGGTGGTTCCCTCGTAGATCTGGGTGATCTTCGCGTCGCGGTAGAGGCGCTCGACGTCGTGGTCGTTGACGAAGCCCGCGCCCCCGTGGACCTGGACCGCCTCGTCGGCGACCTCGACCGCGGTCCGGGAGGCGAACTCCTTGGCCATCGACGCGAGCGCCGTCAGGTCGCCGGCCTCGTTGTCGACCGCCCACGCGGAGCGGTAGGTGAGCCAGCGGGCGGCCTCCGTGTTCGTGTGCATCTCCGCGAGCTTGTGTTTGATCGCCTGAAAGTCGGAGATTGGGCGGTCGAACTGCTCGCGCTCCTCCGCGTACTCCAGCGCGCGCTCGGCCGCGCCGCGGGCGATCCCGACCCCCTGCGCCGCCACGGCGGTCCGGGTCTCGTCGAAGAACTGCATGAGTTGGAGAAAGCCCATCCCGCGCTGGCCGATCAGGTTCTCCTCCGGCACCCGCACGTCGTCGAAGCGCAGCTCCGCGGTGTCGCTCGCGCGGATCCCGAGCTTGCCGGTTATCTTGTCGGTGGTGAGCCCGTCGCGGTCGCCCTCGACGAGTATCTGCGAGTAGCCCGAGTAGCGGTCCTCGATCTCGGGGTCCGTCTCGCAGACGACGACGAAGTAGTCGGCGACGGTACCGTTCGTGATCCACATCTTCGAGCCGTTTATCACCCACTCGTCGCCGTCCTTCTCGGCCCGGGTCGCGACCGAGGTCACGTCCGAACCCGCCTGCGGCTCCGAGATGGCCGATCCCATCACCGCGTCGCCGGCGGTCACCTCGGGCAGGACGCGCTCCTTCTGTCCGTCCGTGCCGAACTCCATCAGCGCCTCCGCGCCGAACCCGGCGCTGGAGATACACAGGCCGATCCCCGGGTCGGCCGCGAACAGCTCCTCGGTCAAGATCGCGTTCTCCAGTGACGAGTAGCCGATACCGCCGTACTCGACCGGGACGTGCGGCGCTAACAGTCCCATGTCGGCGGCCTTGTCCATGATCTCGTGCGGGTACTCCTCTTCGACGTCGTACTCCGTGGCGACCGGTCGGATCTCCTCCTCGGCGAACTTCCGTACCTCCTCGCGTAGCTGCTTCTGCTCGTCCGTTAGCTGGAACTCCATGCGCGGAGGTGAACGATCGAACGTGATAATCATTCGCAAACGATCGGAAATTCGGATTTTGTTTATCGTTTACTCTGCCGGCCGACTCACCCGTTCACCGAGTCGTTGGATCCTCTGGCCGGGTCGTTTCCCCGTCCCGGGTCAGAACACGACCTCGAAGCGGGCACCTCCCGTCTCACCGTCGGCGATCCGAACGTCCCAGCCGTGGGCGTTGACGATGCGTTCGACGATCGCCAGCCCGAACCCGCTGCCGTCTTTCCGGGTCGTGTGGCCCTTCTCGAAGGCACGGTCGCGCGCTTCGGGCGGGATCCCGGGACCGTCGTCTTCGATGTATAGGCCGCTCTCGTCGGGGAACACCCCGGCCGTGATAGTCACGTCGCTGCGGCCGTGTTCGACGGCGTTGCGGACGAGGTTCTCGAACGCCTCCGTGAGCCGGGCCGGGTCACACGAGAGTTCCACGCTCCCGGTGACCCGGAGTGTCGTCTCCGGCGCGCGGACGTTCTCGAAGCTCCGTGCGACGACCTCCTCGAACGGTACCGGACGCCGTTCGCCGACCGTCTTCCCCTCCTTCGCGAGCGTCAGGAGTTCCTCGATGAGCGCGTCCATCCGCTCGATCGCGTCGAACGCCGTGTCGAGCGGCTCGCTCTCTCCCTCCGCGGCCGCGAGTCGGATGTTCCCGGCCGCGACGTTGATCGGATTCCGCAGGTCGTGAGACACGGTCGCGGTGAACTCCTCCAGCTGGTCGACCGTCTCGGTCAGCTCCCGCTGGTACAGCTTCCGGTCCGTGATGTCGCGCGTCAGCCCGACGAGCGAGGTGACCGTGCCGCTCTCGTCGGTGACGGGAGTACACCGCGACTCGACCCAGAGCCGGATCCCGTCGGACTTCGCGACCCTGTACTGAACGACCTGCGGGTCGCCCGCCGACACAGCTTCCATCGCCTGCCGCACGCGGTCCGCGTCGTCGTCGTGTATCCGTTCGAGAAACGAGGTCGGGTCGTCGCGGAGCTCCGCCACCGGCTGTCCGAATATCGCCTCGTGGCCGTCGTTGATGAAGCCCAGTTCGTCCCACGTCGGTGAGAACACCCACCAGACTTGGTCCGTCACGGCGGCGATCTCGCGGAGTCGCCCGTTCCGTCGGTCGACCTCCCGTTTCGTGCGATGGTGTTCGACGTAGGTGATGATCTTCCGCGCCAGCAGCGGCGCTTGGTTCTCGATGGCCTCCTGAATGATGTAGTCGGTGACGCCGGCCTCGATGCTCTCGCTCGCGACCGCCTCGTCTCCGGTCCTCGTGAAGAGGATGAACGGGAGGTCAGGGCGGTCCTCGCGGACCCGTTTCAGGAAGTCTAACCCCGTCTCCCCCGGCATGTGATGATCACAGAGTACGCAGTCGACCGCTCCGTTCGCCAACCGCCGGGAACCGCTCGCGGCCGAGTCCGCCGTGCTGACGCGGATACGGTCGCTCTCGTCGCGCAGCTGCGTGGCGACCAGCTCGCGGAGCTGGTCTTCGTCGTTGACGTAGAGGACCTCGACGCGCGATTCGCTCTCCATGAGGTCACGGGCGCTCTCGCGTCGGAAAGAGATTCGTTCCCGAAATCACCGGTGATAGCGGGCGCTCGCGCAGTCTCGCCGGACCGTCGGCATTCGGGTGCCGTCAGTCCCGCCCCTCGACGAACGCCGCGATGCGGTCGGTCGCCTCCTTCAGCTCGCGCATCGAGGTCGCGTACGACACGCGGAGGTGGCCCGATCCGTCCCTCACCGAAGACGGAGCCGGGGACGACCGCGACGCCCTGCGCCTCCAGTAGCTCCTCGGCGAACGCCTCGTCGTCGCCGCCGCAGTCGGGGAACGCGTAGAACGCGCCGCCCGGCTCGAAAGTGTCGAGCCCCATCTCGTTGAACCGCGAGACGACCAGCCGCCGGCGGCGGTCGTACTCGTCGACCATCTCCGCCACCTCGTCGTCGCACCGGTCGAGCGCTTCGATCGCGGCGTACTGCGGCGTCGTCGGTGCCGACAGCATCGTGTACTGGTGGATCCGGTTCATCGCGTCGATGGCCTCGGCGGGCCCCAAGGCGTACCCCAGCCGCAGCCCCGTCATCGCGTACGCCTTCGAGAAGCCGTTGACGACGACCGTGCGCTCGCGCATCCCCGGCTGAGTGGCGATCGAGGCGTGGTCGCCGCCGTAGGTGAGCGCGGCGTATATCTCGTCGGCGACCACCCGGAGGTCGTTGTCGCGGCAGAACGCGGCGACCTCCGCCAGCTGCTCGTCGGTCATCGTCGCGCCCGTGGGATTGTTCGGGTAACAGAGCACGAGGAGATCGGCCTCGGCCGCGCCCGCCGCTTCGAGCGCCGACCGCGTCAGCGCGAAGTCGTCTTCGGCCCGCGTCGGGACCGTCAGCTGCTCGCCGCCCGCGAGTTCGATCCCCGGGCCGTACGAGATGTACGTCGGCTCGTGGACCGCGACCGTGTCGCCGGGGTCGACCAAGGCCCGGAAGGCCAGATCGACCGCCTCGCTCGCGCCGGTCGTGACGAGGATCTCCTCGCCCGGGTCGTACGACTGGTCGTAGCGGCCGTGGTGGTCGGCGATCCGCTCGCGGAGCGCGGCCATCCCGCGGTTCGCGGTGTAGGAGGTCTTGCCGCGCTCCAGCGAGTCGATCGCGGCCGTGCGGGCGGTCCACGGCGCGGAGAAGTCCGGCTCGCCGACGCCTAAGGAGATCACGTCGTCGCGCGCCTCCGCGAGTTCGAAGAACTTCCGGATCCCCGACTCCGGGAGGGTGCGCGCGCGGTCGGAGAGCCTCATGGCGACACGGAGAGGCGGTCGTCGTCGTCGCCGTCCTCGAACCGGATCCCGCCGTCCTTGTACGTCTCCATGATGTAGTGGGTCACCGTCTGGGTGACCGCCGGCATGGGCGCGACCTGCTCGGAGATGAACTCGGAGACGTCCTGCATGTTCTCGCCGAGCACCTCGACGGCGAAGTCGTAGTCGCCCGAGACGAGGTGTAAGGCGTCGACCGCGGGGAACTTCGCGATCCGGTCGGCCACCTGCTCGTACCCCGTCTCGCGGTCGAGTTCGACGTTGATCTCGACGACCGCGCGGATCTTCCCCTCGTCGACGCGGTCCCAGTCGACGACGGCCTGATAGCCGTGGACGACGCCGTCCGTCTCCAGCGACTCGATCGCCGCCTCGACCGCGGCCGCGTCGAGGCCCGTCTGGGCCGCGATGTCGTCGATGTCCTCGCGGGCGTTCCGCGCCAACACGTCGAGTACCTCGCGCTCGGCGTCCATACGTCACGATCGCGCGGGGGCGGTTTATGCGTAGCGACGGACGCAACACGGGCGAGCGAGGGCCGCGTCGACGGGGACCGTCTTCGGAACGCGTCTCCTTCCGCCATCCCCACGACTTTCCGCGTGGCGAGTGTCCCGCCGATCATGGCTTCAGACACCAGCGGCAGGAGCGAGACGTTCGACATCGGCGGCGAGCTGACCGTCGACCGCCTCGGCTTCGGCGCGATGCGGATCACGGGCGAGGACATCATCGGGACTCCCGACGACGAGGACGAGGCGAAGGAAGTCCTCCGACGGGCGGTCGACCTCGGCGTCGACTTCGTCGACACCGCCGACTCCTACGGCCCGGGCGTCTCGGAGCGCCTCATCGGCGAGGCGCTCGGCGACCCCGACGACGCCGTCGTCGCCTCGAAGGCCGGCCTACTCCGCAACCGCGAAGGCGACTGGCTCCCCCACGGCGACCCGGACTTCCTGAAGAACCAAGTCCTGTGTAGCCTCGATCGGCTCGGAACCGACGAGATCGACCTCTACCAGTACCACCGCCCCGATCCGGACACCGACTTCGAGGAGTCGGTCCACGCGTTCGCGGAGATGAAAGACGCCGGCCAGATCGCCCACGTCGGCCTCTCG
Organism: Halorubrum sp. AJ67; assembly: GCF_000513435.1. Classification (NCBI taxonomy): domain Archaea; kingdom Methanobacteriati; phylum Methanobacteriota; class Halobacteria; order Halobacteriales; family Haloferacaceae; genus Halorubrum; species Halorubrum sp. AJ67. The sequence continues at coordinate 45,876 of NZ_CBVY010000021.1, forward strand.
AACGTCACCGTCGAGCAGTTGGAGACCGCGATGGAGATCGTCGACGTCGCCACGGTCCAGAACCGGTACAACGTCGGCCACCGCGACGACGAGGACGTGTTGCGCGCCTGTGAGGAGAACGACGTGGGGTTCATCCCGTGGGGACCGATGTACGCGGTCGAAGAGGGCGAGTCGGCCGAGACCTTAGCGGAGGTCGCCGCCCGGCGCGACGCGACGCCCCAGCAGGTCGCGCTGGCGTGGCTGCTCGACCACTCCGACGTG
>NZ_CBVY010000021.1:46695-50396 GCF_000513435.1 Halorubrum sp. AJ67
GGTCCTCCAACGCGATGACGTACACCGTGGGGAAAACAGGTACGAGAGCACGAGCGCCGCGAGGACCGCGACCACGAACAGCGGCGGAACGGCGAGCAGCGGGAGGAAGACGGCCGCGAACGCGACGATGACGATCGCTTCTAAGAGGACCATCCGGACGCCGAACCGGCGGACCGCCGCGACGAAGTCGAACTCGCCGGCGGTGATCCCGTCCGCGATGCTCCCGAAGTACCCCGCGCTCAGCGCGCCCGAGACGACGACGTACGCGCCGATCACGGGGACCAGAAGCGGCAGCGGCTCCAAGCCTCCGAACGGGAGCGACACCGTCAGACCGCCCCCGCTCGGAGCGTCGACGAAGCTCCAGAGGTCGTACCGGTAGACGGGAAAGGACGCGCGGAGCGAAAAACCGTTCGTCCGGGTCGTCGCGAGCAGGTCCCGCGTCCGGAACAGCGCCGTCGCCAGCGGGACGAGCGCCAGCGGGAGCAGCCGCGCGAGGTGAGCGAACGTGCGTTCGACGATCGGTTCAGCCGGATCGGGATCGCGGTCCTGCGGACCGCGGGAGGGCCGAGCCATGGCGGCGGTTCACGTTCGAGCCTCAAAAACGTCGGTCGACCGCGGCAGTCGTTTACGAACGACCCCTACTCGTCCAACGGGTTCGTCAGCTCGACGGTCTCCTCGCGGTCGGGGCCGACGCCGACGGCGTAGATCGGGGTGTCGATCTCGTCGGCGACGAACTCCAGGTACTCGCGGGCGGCCGCGGGAAGCGCGTCGTACCCTTCCTCGGCGACCGCGGCCGAGTCGAACTCCTCCCACGTGTCGAGCTCAGCGAACACCGGCTCGCAGCGCTCCCACCGCTCGGTCGTAGTGGGGACGGTGTCGAGCTCTTCTCCGTCGAGTTCGTACCCCGTACATACCTTCAGCTCGTCGAGTCCGGCGAGCACGTCGACGTGGTTGACCGCGACGCCCGTGAAACCGGAGACGCGGGCGGCGTGTCGGAGCATTGGGAGGTCGAGCCAGCCGATGCGGCGCGGCCGTCCGGTGACCGTACCGAACTCGCCGCCCTTCTCGCGGATCTCGTCCGCGAGCGTCTCCTCGTCGGCGTCGCCGTCGAGTTCCGTCGGGAGCGGGCCCTCGCCCACACGGGAGAGGTACGCCTTCACGATGCCGACCACCTCGCCGTCGCCCACCGTCGTGACGCCGACGCCGGAGCCGACGGCCGCGCCGCCAGCGGTCGGGTTCGAGGAGGTGACGAACGGGTAGTTCCCGTGATCGACGTCGATGTGGGTCCCCTGTGCGCCCTCGAAGAGGATCTCGTCGCCCGCCTCGCGGCGGCGGTGGAGGTAGTCGGAGCAGTTGACGGTCATCCCCTCGTCGGCGAGGCGCTCGCCGATGGCGGCGTACGTCTCGTGGAGCGCGTCGACGTCGAAGGCGGCCTCCTGCTTGTCGTCGAGGTCGAGCCCGTACACGTCCTCGACGAGCGCGCGCTTCTGCGGGACGACGTACTCCAGCTTCTCGCGGAGCACCGCCGGGTCGAGCAGGTCGGCGATCCGGACCCCGCGCCGGCCGGCCTTGTCCTCGTAGGTCGGACCGATGCCGCGGCCGGTCGTGCCGACCGCGTCGCCGGCGTCGTCGTCCGCCTTGACCTCCTCCTCGATGCCGTCCAGCACGCGGTGGTACGGCATGATGACGTGCGCGCGACGGGCGACGCGAACGTCCGGGTCGAGTCCCCGCTCGCGCAGGTCGTCGATCTCCGTGAACAGCGTCTCGGGGTTGACGACGCAGCCGTTTCCGAGAATCCCGACGGTCCCGCGGACCGCGCCGCTCGGAACCAAGGAGAGCTTGTACTCCGCGCCGCCTTCGACGACGGTGTGGCCGGCGTTGTCGCCGCCCTGATAACGGACTACGACGTCCGCGTCCCCTCCCCATCGGTCGACGAGCGCGCCCTTGCCCTCGTCGCCGAGCTGGGAGCCGACGATGGTGAGTGTCATACGACCTGCCGATTCCCGGCCGGGGGTAAAACCGATTACGGTCTGTGACCGCGAGACCACCACGGACATGGATCGTAAAATTGTCACACGGATCCGAATACCCTTGTTCGTGTATTCTCGCGTCTCCGTGCGGCGACCGCTCCCCCGCCCCCGGTCGTCGCGGTCCGGTCCCCGGCCGCCGTGCCGCGATCGAACACGTTAACTACTATCACGTCAAACCGCCAGATCCGACGACGCGTTCTCCCGTCGCCGACAGCAACTTTTAAACAGGGGCATGACGAGTTAACATGTGGCATGATAGATCGACTAGAGAAAGAGGTAGACATGCTGGAACGCCACCTCCAAGTCCTGCGGATGGTCATCGAAAACGAGCCGATCGGCATCGTCAAAATGTCGAACGAGACGGGCTACCCGCACCACAAGGTCCGGTACTCGCTGCGCGTCCTCGAAGAGGAGAACCTCATCGAGCCGTCCAGCCAGGGAGCGATCACCACGGAGCGGACGCACGAGTTCGTCGACGAGCTCGACGAGAAGCTCGACGAGACCGTCGAGAAGCTCGGCTCCATGCGGATCGACGACGCCGCCGAACTTGAGAACTGACCGGAATTCCGATTTCCCCCGCCGACGCACGCGTCGCGTTTTCTCTCCGCCCGTAGCCACAGATTCGAGACGCCCGGTGACGGCTATAGGTCTGGAACCGTCATGTGGAACCCGCCGTCGCGCGCCTCGACGAGACACAGGTGGAACCCCTGCTTGCGCGAGAGCTTCACGAAGCTCGCCCGTTTCGACCGGCTGAACAGCCCCCCGCCGACCGCGTCGCTCGCGGTCTCTAGGGCTCCCGGCTCGAAGAAGCTCTCCGTCACGGCGAACGCGCCGGCGAACGTCTCGTTCGACTCCGCGATGTCGCGCCCGTTCCCGACGAGCGACTCCAGCGTCCCCTCGGGCGTCGGGTCCCGGCTGTCGTTCAGGTCGGCGACGAACAGCGGGTGGCCCATCCGGTCGCGCAACACGAGATCGAAGGTCCGCTGTTCCCTGGTCTCCTCGCCGCCCTCGCGGAGTTCGATCGACACCGTGCCGCCGATCTCCGCGCGGTCGACCTCGGGGAGCGCGTCGTAGAGGTCGCGGAGCGTGCCCTCGTTGCCGGTCCCGCGGACCTCGAACGGGAGGTCCTCGACGAGCCAGCGGGTGAACCCGTACTCGATGGTGTCCTCTAAGAACTCCGCGAACGGTCGTCCGTCCACCGCGAGCCCGTCGGTCTCGAAGCTCGTGTGGTGTTCGACCCGGAGATTCTCGCGGAGCGTGTCGCGGTCGACGCTCCCGTCGTGGGCGTCGGCCAGCGTCGCGCCCTCCTTCGAGTCGTACCTGATGAACAGGTTCGTCCCGTTGCGCGCCTCGTCCGGCGTGAGCGTGCGTTCGGCGTCCGGGAGGCGCTCCTTCGCGTTCGAGAGCTCGCGGCGGAGGCGGTCGCGCTCATCTCTGAGCTCCTCCGTCTCGGCTTCGAGCCGCTCGACCTCGTCGACGAGTTCGTCTCGCTCGGTCTCGATCTCGTCGCGCTCGGCCGCCAGCCGGTCGCGTTCCTCGGCCAGCGACTGCCGCTCCGTCTCGGTCTCCTCTAAGGCCGCTTCGAGCTTCCGAACCCGCTCGGGGTCCGCGCCACCCGCCGCGTCGCGGCCGTCGCGCTTCGAGACCGCGGAGGGCGTCGAGCCCGATTGG
>NZ_CBVY010000021.1:52577-54602 GCF_000513435.1 Halorubrum sp. AJ67
GTATCACTATCACACCGCCAACGAGGAGGCGCTGTACGTCCTCGCCGGAGAGGGGACGCTGCGGCTCGACGGGGGGACACACTCGCTCCGCCCGGGCGAGTTCGCCGCGTTCCCGGCCGATGCGTCCGGTGCCCACCGCGTCGTGAACGACGGCGACGCGACGCTTCGGTACCTCGTCATCTCGACGATGCGCGAGCCGGAGGTGACGGTGTACCCGGACTCGGAGAAGTTCGGCGTGTACGTCGGTTCGCCGCCCGGCGGGCGCGGGTCGCGCTCGCTGGAGGGGTACTATCGGGTCGACGACGACGTCGACTACTGGGAGGGCGAAGCGGGCGGAACGGAGAGAACGAACGAATAGGGACCGACGGCGGTCAGTTCGGCGCAGTCAGTTCAGTGCGACCGAGTCCTCGGCTTCGAGGAGCTCGTGGTACCGGTTTCGGATGGTGACCTCGCTGATGTTCGCGACCTCGCTGACCTCGCTCTGGGTCACCTTCTCGTTGACGAGGAGCGAGGCGGCGTAGACCGCGGCGGCGGCGAGGCCGACCGGCGACTTGCCGGAGTGGATCCCCTGTTCCTTCGCGGTTTCGAGCAGGCTGCGGGCACGGCGCTCGGCCTCGTCGGAGAGGCCCAAGTCCGAGGCGAACCGCGGGACGTAGCTCTCGGGGTCGGCGGGCTGGATCTCCAGTTTCAGCTCGCGGACGACGTAGCGGTACGTCCGGGCGATCTCGTCTTTCTCCACCCGGGAGACGGCCGCGATCTCGTCGAGGCTGCGCGGCGTCCCCGCCTGCCGGGCGGCGGCGTACAGCGACGACGTCGAGACGCCCTCGATGGAGCGGCCGGGAAGCAGGTCCTCGTCGAGCGCTCGGCGATAGATGACGGAGGCGGTCTCGCGGACGTTGTCCGGGAGGCCGAGCGCGCTCGCCATCCGGTCGATCTCGCCGAGCGCCTGCTTGAGGTTGCGCTCTTTCGAGTCGCGGGTGCGGAACCGCTCGTTCCACGTGCGGAGCCGCTGCATCTTCTCGCGCTGGCGGCTGGACAGCGACTTGCCGTAGGCGTCTTTGTCCTGCCAGCCGATGTTCGTCGACAGCCCCTTGTCGTGCATCATGTTCGTTGTCGGGGCCCCGACGCGCGACTTGTTGTCCTTCTCCTTGGAGTCGAAGGCGCGCCACTCCGGGCCGCGGTCGATCTCGTCTTCCTCGACGACGAGCCCGCAGTCGACGCAGACGGTCTCGCCGTGCTCCGTGTCGGTCGCTAACTGTCCGCCGCACTCCGGGCACCGAAGCTCCTCCTCCTCGGTTTCCGACTCGGTCTCGCTCTCGTCGACGTGCTCTGTCGTGTACGTTCGAAGGTTCTCGCTCATTGGTTTGGTACGTGGAGGGAACAACGGAACCGAGAGACGATTCTCGGTGTTTTCCTCACCCTTAGGTAAGTGACCCAAATACTTAAATGTTCGTGTGTCTGGCGTCACAGAGACACGGCCGAAAACGGCGTGTAAAACCCTGTAAGATTCGGAATTAGCGATGAGGTGGACGGAAGAAAATCGAGAGCGGAACTGACGCGTCCCGAGCAGGGGTGTAGTATATAGGCGTTTCGCGGCGTCGTCGCGGTCTCGGCTCGGGTGCCGTCGCGCTCTCCGATCCGCTCGCGGTTCCGCGAGGACAACCGCTTTGAGCGTCGCCCGAGCAGTGTGACGCATGAACCGAACGCGGCTCGACGAGACGCTCTCCGATCTGGACACCGACGGCTACCTGCTCGACGCCTCGCAGGACGACGCCAACCAGCTGTACCTCTCCGGGTTCACCGGTCCCGACCCGTTCCTCACGCTGTACGCCGACGGCGAGGTCCACGTCCTCGTCAGCGGGCTGGAGTACGGCCGCGCGAAGGCGGAGGCGACGGCCGACACCGTCGAGCGCCACGCCGACTACGACTACGAGTACGGCGGCCGCGAGGCGCGGAACGACATGTACGCCGCGTTCGTCCGCGAGAAGGGCGTCGAGTCCGTCTCGATGCCGCCCCGCGGGCCGG
>NZ_CBVY010000022.1:0-3657 GCF_000513435.1 Halorubrum sp. AJ67
GCTGCTCCATCTGGAGTGGTTCGACCACGTCGCCGCCGCCGACGGAATCGACGTTCCCGCCGGCCTCGTCGCCCGGACCCGCGAGGAGTCGCTCTCGTACTACGGCGGCGACCGCGACCGGCTCTCGCCCGACGTGCGACGGTTCCAGCGCCACCTGTTCGCCGACGACCGCTGGGTCCGACGCGTCGACGAGGCGTACGGTCTCGACAGCCGGCTGTTCGGGCTCTGGGAGCGGCTGTTGCGCGACGAGCGGCGACGGCTCGCCGACGACTGAGGGCGGGAGCTCGGTGCGTCGGGCGCTTTTACGTCCGTGGCAGGTGTTACAGGACCTGTAACATGTTACAGGACCGAATCACGAAACGGGAGATAAGTATAGGCGGAAACGACCCGTTTGAAAGGGTACGAACCGCAGGTCGGTTCGCTGTCCCCGGTGCTTCGGCCCCCGTTTCGCTTGTACGCACGGTGTCGACTGCGACGGCTGTTTCCCGCTTTCATCACCGTCGGGACGTGTAATACGTGGTTGGAACAAGATGTTCCCCGGGATGATCCCGCCGACCCACGGCGTCTTCACTGCGTCACGTGTGGAGCGCGACGGAGGAGACCGCCATGCCACGACGATATCCGTGAAAGAACGCGAAACGGCGCGGTCCGTGGAGATAACTCGGGTCCGAGTTGTCTTTTATTCATTGTTACGTCCGCCGGAAGCTTCATAGGTCGTCTCACGGATCCTTCAGGTACACGAATGGCAGTACTCTTGCTGGAGGATGTCGACGCCGACGACGTCGGGACCGTCGGCGGGAAGGCCGCGTCGCTCGGCGAACTCATCGGTGCGGGCCTCCCGGTGCCACCGGGGTTCGCCGTCACCGCGGGCACGTACCGGACGTTCATCGAGGAGGCCGGGATCGACGAGGAGCTGTTCGACGCGGTCGACGTCGATCCGGAGGACTCCGCCGCGCTCCGCGAGGCCGAGGCGACCGCGGAACGGCTGATCCTCGACACGCCGTTCCCGGAGTCGGTGCGCGAGGAGATCCTAGAGCAGTACCGGGCGATGAGCGAGGACGGCGACGAGGCGTTCGTCGCGGTCCGCTCGTCCGCCACGGCGGAGGACCTCCCCGACTCCTCGTTCGCCGGCCAACAGGAGACGTTCCTCAACGTCCGGGAGGAGGACCTCCTCCGCCGCGTCAAGGAGTGCTGGGCCTCGCTTTTCACCCAGCGGGCGATCTACTACCGGCAGCAGCGGGGGTTCCCGCACGACGAGGTCGACATCGCGGTCGTCGTCCAGCGGATGGTCGACGCCGAGAAGTCCGGCGTGATGTTCACCAGCCACCCCTCGACGGGCGACCCGCAGGTCACCATCGAGGCCGCGTGGGGGCTCGGCGAGGCGGTCGTCTCCGGAACCGTCTCGCCAGACAACTACGTGTACGACCGCGAGCGCGGCGCGGTCGACGAGGTCACCGTCGCCGACAAGAAGGTCGAGATGGTGAAAGACGCGGAGACCGGGGAGACGGTCCAGCTCGACGTCGACGAGGAGCGCCGCACGGCGCGGGTGCTCTCCGACGCCGAGATCGGCGACCTCGTCGCGCTCGGCGAGCGCGTCGAGGACCACTACGGCGCTCCCCAAGACGTCGAATGGGCGATCTACGACGGCGAGATATACATGCTCCAGTCGCGCCCGATCACGACGATCCGCGAGGACGCGGACGGTCCCGAGGACACCGAGGGCACCACCGCGACCGCCGACGGCGACGGGAGCGGGGCGGAACTCGGTTCGCCGGACGATAGAGCGGGCCGAACGACCGACGGGAGCGGGGCGGAACTCGGTTCGCCGGACGATAGAGCGGGCCGAACGACCGACGGGAGCGCGGACGACGCGGACCTCCTCGTCGACGGGCTCGGAGCCAGCCCGGGGGCCGTCTCCGGCACCGTCCGGATCGTCCGCAAGCTCGACCAGCTCGATCAGGTACAGGAGGGCGACGTGATGGTGACGGAGATGACGATGCCGGACATGGTGCCGGCGATGAAACGCGCCGCCGGCATCGTCACCGACGAGGGCGGGATGACGAGCCACGCGGCGATCATCTCCCGAGAGCTCGGCGTCCCCGCGGTCGTCGGGACCGGCAACGGGACCCGGGTCCTCGAAGACGGCCAGCACGTCACCCTCGACGGCGACAAGGGGACGGTCCGGGCGGGCGAAGCCGAGTCGGCCGAGCCGGGCGAGGAGTTCGAGCCGGTGGAGGCCGCGCGCCCGGAGACACCCGTCAAGCCGATGACGGCGACGGAGGTGAAGGTGAACGTCTCGATCCCGGAGGCGGCCGAGCGCGCCGCGGCGACCGGCGCGGACGGCGTCGGGCTGCTCCGGATCGAACACATGGTGCTGTCGCTCGGGAAGACCCCAGAGAAGTACATCGCCGACCACGGCGCGGCGGCCTACCGGGACGAGCTCGTCGAGGGCGTCCGGCGCGTCGCCGACGAGTTCTACCCCCGACCGGTCCGCGTGCGGACGATCGACGCGCCGACCGACGAGTTCCGCGAACTGGAGGGCGGCGACGGCGAGCCGGTCGAACCCAACCCGATGCTCGGCTGGCGCGGGATCCGGCGGAGCCTCGACAAGCCCGAGCCGTTCCGGCAGGAGCTGGCCGCGTTCGCGCGGCTCCACGAGATGGGGTACGACAACCTCGAAGTGATGTTCCCCCTCGTCAACGACGCCGCGGACGTCGAGGGGATCAAAGTTCATATGCGCGAGGCCGGGATCGATCCGGAGACGCACCGCTGGGGCGTGATGGTCGAGACGCCCGCGAGCGCGCTCCAGATCGAGGACCTCGCCGAGGCGGGGATCGACTTCGCCTCCTTCGGCACCAACGACCTCACGCAGTACACGCTCGCGGTCGACCGCAACAACGGCCACGTCGCCGACCGGTTCGACGAGCTTCACCCGGCCGTGTTGCGGCTGATCGGCGACACGATCGAGACGTGCCGTGAGCTCGGCGTCGACACCAGCATCTGCGGCCAGGCCGGCTCGAAGCCCGAGATGGTCGACTTCCTCGTCGAGAAGGGCGTCTCTTCCATCTCCGCGAACATCGACGCGGTCCGCGACGTCCAACACGAGGTCAAGCGGACCGAACAGCGGCTGCTGCTCGATTCGGTCCGCTGAGGCCGTCGAAAGGGATTGCTCGCCGCCGCGACCGGGAGCGGAACGGGTAAGAGCCGCCCCCGGCAATAGGGGGCGAATGCAACGGCCGGAACCGGAGCCGCAGTCGTTCGACCGGGTGCTCTCCTCGATGTGTACCGAGCCGCACCCGGACGCCCGCGCGGCCGCCGAGCGGTTTCTCGCGTCGAATCCCGGCGATCCCGCCACCTACGAGGCGGTCGCGGAGTTGGAGGAACGGGCGGTCGAGCGGCTCGCGACGCTCGCCGACCACCCGACCCCGAGCGATGCCGCGGGATACGTCACTTCGGGCGGGACCGAGGCGAACGTCCAAGCGGTGCGGTCGGCCCGGAACCGACACGACGCGCGCGACGTCAACGTCGTCGCTCCGGAGAGCGCGCACTTCTCGTTCACCAAGGCCGCCGAGCTGCTCGACGTGGAGCTACGGACCGTCCCCGTCGACGACGACTACCGGGCCGACACCGACGCGGTCGCGGCCGCGGTCGACGACG
>NZ_CBVY010000022.1:6557-9595 GCF_000513435.1 Halorubrum sp. AJ67
AGTTATACGACGCGCATACGCCGACCGCACGGGGGCAGCCGGTAAAAAGACACGGCATCCGGGCGGGACGACGTGTTGACCGCCGGACGCAACGGCGCGGCGGCGCGGGTCAGACCGGGGCCGAGACGCGGGCCGGAGCCGGAGTCGCGGCGCGGATTCCGTCACCCGAAACGGTTTCACGGCACGCGCAGAACCGAGTAGCATGCGACAGTACGACATCGAGCGCTACCTGAACGTGCGGAACGCGGGCGGTGCCGACCTCGGTCCCGACGGCCGCCTCTCGTTCCTCCTCAACACGACCGGGACGGGGCAGGTGTGGTCGGTCCGCGAGCCGGAGTCGTGGCCCGAACAGCACACCTTCTTCGAGGAGTCCGTCTCCTTCGTCGACTCCTCGCCGGAGCGGTCCGAGGCCGTCTTCGGCATGGACGAGGGCGGCAACGAGCGCGCGCAGCTGTACCGGCTCGACTACGAGTCGGGCGCGATCACCGACCTGACGGCGATGCCCGAGGCGAAACACCGGTGGGGCGGGTGGGACTCGACCGGCGACCGGTTCGCGTTCGCGTCGAACCGCCGCGACGAGGCCGTCTTCGACGTCTACGTTCAGGGCCGCGACGAGACCGGCGACGACGCCGAGTTGGTCCACGAGGGCGACGGCTGGCTCTCGGTCGCCGGCTGGTCGCCGAGCGACGACCGCCTGATCGTCCACGAGGCGCACTCCTCGTTCGACCACGACCTCTACACCCTCGATCTCGCGACCGGCGATCTGACCCACCACACGCCCCACGAGGGCGACGCCCGCTACAGCAGCCCCGAGTGGGGACCGGACGGCGAGGGCGTCTACCTCGTCACCGACCGCGAGAGCGACACGCTCCGCCTGGAGCGGCTTGACCTCGCCACCGGCGAGTTCGCCGTCGTCGCCGACGGCGGCGAGTGGAACGTCGACGGCGTCGCGGTCGAGGAGGACTCGCGCCGGCTCGTCTACTCCCGGAACGTCGACGGCTACACCGAACTCACGGTCGGCGAACTCGTCGCGCCCGACCGGATCGACGAGTTCCCCGAACCGGACCTCCCGGACGGCGTCGCCGGCGGCGTGAGCTTCGGCCCCGAGGGCGACCGGTTCGCGGTGACCGCGACGGGCAGCACCCACAACGCGAACGTCTACGTCGTCGACGCGGAAAGCGGGGAAGCGGAGCGGTGGACACGTGCCTCGACCGCGGGGATCCCGCGCGACTCGTTCGTCGAGCGCGAACTGGTTCACTACCCCACCTTCGACGGAAGGGACATCCCGGCGTTCTTCTCCGTGCCGGAGACGGAGCCGCCCGAGTCCGGGTACCCCGTCGTCGTCGACATCCACGGCGGGCCGGAGTCACAGCGGCGGCCCTCCTTCGCGTCGGTCACGCAGTACCTGTTGAACAACGGGTACGCCGTCTTCGAGCCGAACGTCCGCGGCTCCTCGGGGTACGGGAAGGCGTACTCGGGGCTCGACGACGTGGAAAAGCGGATGGACTCGGTGAAGGACATCCGCGAGGGCGTCGGGTGGCTCCACGACCACCCCGAGGTCGACCCGGACCGGATCGTCGCGATGGGCGGCTCCTACGGCGGCTTCATGGTGCTCGCGTCGCTGACGGAGTACCCGGAGCTGTGGGCCGCCGGCGTCGACATCGTCGGCATCGCGAACTTCGTCACGTTCCTCGAAAACACCGGCGACTGGCGGCGCTCGCTGCGCGAGGCCGAGTACGGCTCGCTGGCGGAGGACCGGGAGTTCCTCGAGTCGGTCTCGCCGATCAACAACATCGACCGGATCGAGGCCCCCCTCTTCGTCCTCCACGGCGAGAACGACCCGCGGGTCCCGGTCGGCGAGGCCGAACAGATCGTCGAGAAGGCTCGCGAGCAGGGCGTTCCCGTCCGGAAGCTGATCTTCGACGACGAGGGGCACGGCTTCGCGAAACTGGAGAACCGCATCGAGGCGTACCGCGGGATCGTCGACTTCCTCGCGGAACACGTCTGACGGGCACCGCCCGGCCCGTCGCCGCCGAAGTCGGGCTCGCGGACGAGACGCCGGTCACCGTCGGTCGGTTTTGCGACGTTTCCAGAGCGGATACAGCTCCGCGAGCGCGATCAGCGAGATCACCACGCCCGCCACCAACATCAACGTGTCCGGGTCAATGTCACGCATACCCATGGTACGGTCCTCAGCCTCAAATCGTTTCGTGCGGTTCGTGCGGTTCGTGAGAAATCGGACCAGTCTTCGGTGGTCCGAGCGGCAGCGTGCCACTCATCGGAGTCGCGGTGCCGACGGAACCCGTTCGTCACCGACACCGAGGTATATTGTCGTGGGGGCCGTATCGGAGTTGTATGCTTCCGACTTCGGTCGACGCCGTTATCGACGACGAGCGCGCGTTCGCGGCGGTCATGGTGCTGCTGTCGGTCCTGATCTTCGTACTCGTGTTCCGGAGAGAGCGATCCGGGTCGTCGTGACACCGACGACGGTGTGAAACGATCGGGACTCGGATCGAGGTCTGTGGCGAGGAAACACATATCACTGTCTAGGACGTTACAAGTGTGTGAGCGACACAACAGAGGAAACGGCGGTCGAAGTGGTCGAAGAGGTCAGCAGCGACGGACTCGGACCCGCAGTGTTCGCGGCGGTCGGGTCGGTCGCACTCGCGCTGTACTTCTACTACGTGCGCGGCGACAAGCAGCGCGGGCAGTTCGTCGGTCTGTGGCCGGTGACGATTCTCGGTCTCGCGTCGTACTTCAAGCTGGAAGAGATCCAGGAGGCGCTCTCGGCGAGCGACGACTGAACGGATCCCGCTCGTACCGACCGAGCACGCCCCGTCGCGCCGCGGTCTTCCGGCACCGCGGCTCGCCCGCGATCGTCCGGCGGATCCGGACGGTCGTGACTGTTATACACACTCGGGCGGGAACGGAAGTATGACCGCGTCTGAACCGCTCGGATTGCTACTCGATCAGGCGCAGGACAAGGTCGTCCTCATAGACGGGGACGGCACGTTCACGTACGTGAGCGGTTCCGCCGA
>NZ_CBVY010000022.1:9755-10934 GCF_000513435.1 Halorubrum sp. AJ67
ATCCTCGGCTTCACGCCGGAGGAACTCATCGGTGAGAACGCGTTCGAGTACATCCACCGCGACGACCGAGAGGCGGTCGAGGAGGCGTTCCGGGAGGCAGTCACCGGCGAAGAGTTCACCGAGATAACCGTCGAGTACCGCCACCGGACCGCCGACGGATCGTGGGTGTGGCTGGAGAGCCGCATGTCGAACCTCACCGACGACGCGCTCGACGGCTACGTCGTCAGCTCGCGCGACATCAGCGACCGCGTCCGGGCCGAGCGCGAGCGCGAGGAGACGGCGGCGCACCTCAGCGAGATCTCGGCGGTCTCAAGCGACGTGCTCTGGATGTTCAACGCCGACTGGTCGGAGCTCCTCTTCGTGAACCCCTCCTACGAGGAGATCTACGGGACGTCGGTCGCGGAACTCAGGGGCGACCCGGGCGCGTTCCTCGACGCGATCCACCCAGACGACATCCCCGCGGTCGAGGAGGCGATGGAACGGCTCTCCGACGGGAACCCGGTCGACATCGAGTACCGGGTGAACCCCGGCGAGGACTACCACCGCTGGGTGTGGGTTCAAGGCGAGCCGATCACGGTCGACGGCGATGTCGTCCGCATCACGGGGTTCACCAAGGACGTCACGGACCGGCGGCGGCGCGAGCGACAGCTGGTCGTCATGGACAACCTCCTCCGGCATAACCTCCGGAACGACCTCAACGTCATGCTCGGCACGGTGGAGACGCTGGAGTCGGAGGTCCCGGAGTCGACCGAACACACCGCGGTGATCCGCCACGTCGGCGAACAGCTCCTCGCGACCGCGGAGAAGGAACGGGAGATCATCGAACTCATCACCGACCACCGGGACGGCGAGCCGATCGCCCTCGACGAGGTGGTCGAGGAGTGCGTCGAGCGCGTCGGCGAGCGGTTCCCGGCGGCGTCGATCGGGATCGCGTCGCTCGATCCGGTCGTGGTCGACGGGCGCGCCGAACTGCGGTCGGCGGTGACAGAACTCCTCGAGAACGCGGTCCGACACGCCGCCGACGACGCTCCGGCCGTGACCGTCGGGCTCCGGTACGCGCCGGACGGGGCCGAAATCGTCGTCAGCGACGATCACGCGCCGATCCCGGCCGTCGAAGCGAACGTCCTCACCGGCGACCACGACATGACCGACGTGTACCACAGCAGCGGGCTGGGTTCT
>NZ_CBVY010000022.1:16314-17615 GCF_000513435.1 Halorubrum sp. AJ67
CCTCGATCGTACGGCCGAAGTCGGAAAAAAAGCGAGCCGAACGAGTACGCCTCGGGGCGGCTCGACGGACGGCCTCATAAAGTCCCGACGAGAGTTGGAAACGACTCACACGAGACGAACCCGTAACACACGCATGAGCGACGAGGCGCTCCGTGGGCAGTCGGTGGGGGTGGTCGGAGGCGGCATCGGCGGGCTCTCGGCGGCCGCGTACCTCTCGGCCGCCGGCGCGGAGGTGACGGTGTACGAGCGCGCCGAGCGCGTGGGCGGGGTGGCCGGCCGGCTCGAAGTCGACGGGTTCCGGTTCGACACCGGGCCGTCGTGGTACCTGCTGCCGGAGCTGTTCGAGCGGTTCTTCGCGGACTTCGACCGGTCGCCGGCGGAGTTCTACGAGCTCGAACGCCTCGACCCGCACTATCGCGTGTTCTGGGACGACGGCGACCGCGCCGACGTGCCCGCCGACCCCGCGGCGGCCGCCGACCTGTTCGAGTCGTACGAGCCGGGCGCGGGCGACGCCTTCCGCGAGTACCTCGACGACGCGGAGCGGGCGTACGACGCCGGGATGAACCGGTTCGTGCTCCCGGCGGTCGCGGTTCCGCGACTACCTCTCGCTCGACGTCGTCGCCGGGGGGCGAGAGCTCGACCTGCTCTCCAGCCTCGACGAGCAGGTGCGGACGTACGTCGACCACCCGAAGCTGCGACAGCTGCTGGAGTACACCCTCGTGTTTCTCGGGGGGTCGCCGCACAACACGCCGGCGCTGTACCAGCTGATGAGCCACGTCGACTACGGGCTGGGCGTCTACTACCCGCTGGGCGGGATGTACGAGGTTGTCGAGGCGGTCGAGACGGTCGCCGAGGACGCCGGCGCGGACGTTCACACGGGCGTCTCGGTGACGGGACTGGAGCCGCTCGACGAGGGGATCGGCGTCGAACTCGGCGGCGACCGGTACGTCCACGACCGGGTCGTCTGCAACGCGCCGCCGGCGCACGTCGAGCGCGAACTGCTCCCCGAGGGGACGGTGCCGCGGCTCGGCGACTACTGGGAGTCGCGGACGTACGGCCCCGCCGCGCACCTGCTGTACCTCGGCGTCGAGGGGTCGCTGCCAGATCTCGAACACCACACGCTCGCTCTCCCGACGGACTGGGACCCGCACTTCGAGGCGATCTTCGACGACCCCGCGTGGCCGACGGGCGACACCGAGCCGGTGGTGTACGTGAACGTCCCGTCGCGGACGGACCCGGCGGTCGCGCCCGACGGCCACGAGGCGGTCGTGACGCTCGTCCCGCTCGCGCCGGGCCTCGAC
>NZ_CBVY010000022.1:17635-19804 GCF_000513435.1 Halorubrum sp. AJ67
CTATCCCCTGTGTGCCTTGCCTCCCACGACTCGTCCTCGACGCGGTGGCGTCGCGGACCGGCGTCGACCTCCGGGACCGGATCGTCGTCGAGGAGTCGGCGTGCGTCTCCGAGTTCGCGGACCGGTTCGACCAGCCCGGCGGGACCGCGCTCGGCCTCGCGCACACGATGTGGCAGACCGGACCGCTCCGCCCGGGACCGCGCGTCCGGGGGACCGATCGGCTCTACTACGTCGGCGGGAGCAGCAACCCCGGGATCGGCGTGCCGATGTGTCTGCTCGGCGGCGAACACTGCGCGGACGCGGTCAAAGCCGACGTCGCCGGGCGGGGCGCTCGACCGCCTCCCGCTGGTCGGACGCTGATCGACGGGGTGTGGGACGTCCGTCCACCTCAGCCTCACAGAATCAAAAACGTTCAAATAATCCGAACTAATATCGGGATCAGTCAAGAAAGCCTTACCAGTCAGGTTAGTACATTTAATAAATCCACCACGTTATACTGAAACGTCGCATGATCGAAACAGCAGCAGCTGACTTACTCGCAAGCGGAACAGTCCCGCTCGAAATGACCCAGACGGAGATATTCGAGGCCATTCAGGCCGACACGCTCTTGGCGTCGTCGCTCTGGATCAACATCGCGCTCGCCGGCCTCTCGATACTCGCGTTCCTCTATATGGGGCGGAACTTGGAGGACCCGCGCGCGCAGCTCATCTTCGTCGCCGCCATGATGGTGCCGCTGGTGTCCATCTCGAGTTACACCGGTCTCGTCTCCGGGCTCACGGTAAGCTTCCTCGAAATGCCGGCCGGACACGCGTTGGCCGGGCAGGAAGTGCTCACCCCGTGGGGTCGGTATCTCACGTGGGCGCTGTCGACGCCGATGATCCTCATCGCGCTCGGACTGCTGGCCGGATCGAACATGACAAAGCTGTTCACGGCCGTCGTGGCCGACATCGGGATGTGCGTCACGGGGCTCGCGGCCGCGCTGACCACCTCCTCCTACCTGCTGCGCTGGGTATGGTACGTCATCAGCTGCGCGTTCTTCGTCGTCGTCCTCTACATCCTGCTCGCCGAGTGGGCCGAGGATGCCGAAATCGCCGGTACCAGTGAGATATTCAACACGCTGAAGATCCTCACCGTCGTCCTCTGGCTCGGCTACCCGATCTTCTGGGCGCTCGGCGCGGAGGGACTCGCGGTGCTCGACGTCGCCGTCACCTCGTGGGCCTACAGCGGGATGGACATCATCGCGAAGTACCTCTTCGCGTTCCTCCTGCTGCGGTGGGTCGTCGACAACGAGCGCACGGTCGCGGACGTGGCCGCCGGACTCGGATCGAGTTCCCGTGGCGGCGCAGCGCCGGCCGACGACTGACGGCGCGGTCACTCTCGCGGACCTTTTTCACTTATTTCGACAGCCACCAGCCCTCGCCACGGCGGCCGAGAGGGAAGCGCTAAACCCGCGGCGGCGGTGGGTAGAGACATGAAACAGGCCATCGTCGCCCGGACGGACATCGGCATGGGCGAAGGGAAACTCGCCGCGCAGGTCGCGCACGCGTCGCTGTCGGCGTACCAGGACGCGGGCCGGCGCGCCCGGAAGAAGTGGCAGGGGGAGGGACAGAAGAAGGTCGTCCTCAAGGGCGACTCCGAGAGCCAGCTGTTCGAGCTGGCCGACAAGGCGGACAAGGAGGGGTTGCCGTACGCGATCGTTCGCGACGCCGGCCACACCCAGCTCGACCCGGGGACCGTCACCGCGCTCGCGGTCGGGCCGGCCCGCGACGACAGCGTCGACCGCGTGACCGGCGACCTCTCGCTGTACTGAATGGCCCCGGAACACACGCTCCGCGAGGCGCACCCGACGGAGCGGGCCGTCGGGATCGAGTACTACGTCAGCGACGCGGACGGGATCGGCGGCCGCCTGCGCGAGTCGCCCGACGACTTCCGGGTCCGAGAGCTGGAGGCGTTCGACGCGGAGCCGCTCGACGCCGACACCGGGAGCTATCCGGAGCTGGTGGTCCGGGCGACGCTCCGCGACTGGGACACGAACGACTTCGCGCGGCGGCTCTCCGACGCGCTCGGGGTCAGCCGCGAGCGCGTCTCGTGGGCCGGGACGAAGGACAAGCGAGCGGTCACCACGCAGCTGTTCACGGTCCGCGGGGCCGACCCCGACGACCTCCCCGA
>NZ_CBVY010000022.1:23610-28332 GCF_000513435.1 Halorubrum sp. AJ67
CGACGCGAGCGCGTCGCTCGGAGGGGTAGGTAACGGAGAGGACCGTCTCGTGTGGTCGCGTCGCCGTCACGGTCCGGAGAGAAAGCGGCGTTACTCGACGTTGACTTCCTTGACGTCGCCGCCGCGTTCCTTCAGGAGGACGCGGTGGCCGCAGTACGGACAGCGCACGCCGCCGTACTCGTCGAGGGTGACGTCGCGCTTACAGCGGGAGCACTTGTAGCTCATCGTCCTATTCCTCGTCGGCGAGCGCGGCGCGGATGGAGCGGCGGACGGTGCGACCGCCGGGCGTCTCGGGGCGGTACGCGCCGCCCGTGAACGTCTCGCCGGTCTCCTCGTTGACCCAGATGCCGGTACCCTTGCGCGTGACGTCGTCGCCGTCGACGGTCGCGTTGCGCATCTCCGCTTCGATGTCCTGGACCCGCTTGCGCGCGACCCGGCCGTAGCGGGCACCGAATCGGCCCGCACTTCCGGTGCTTCGTGCCTTGTCCTCAGCCATAGTGAGTCCGTCTACCGCCAGCGCGGGTAAAAAGGCTACGAGTCGCAGCGGGCGACACGGCCGCGAGCCGCGTCGGCCCGCGCCGTCCGGCCGGGTTCGTTACCGCCGCGAGGATCCGAAGTATTTTTATTGAAGACAGAACGGCCGATACGCGACGCACGTCGGTCCTAAAACCGTCTCGATGCCGTTTCTTCGTCGTAGGGTTTTATACTGTGTATCCCCTTACAACTGTAGCTCCATGTCTATCGAAGACCCTCAAGAGGCAGCGACCGCGCCCGTCGAAGTACTCCACGTCGACGACGATCCGTCGGTGCTCGATCTGACCGAATCCTTCCTCGACGCGGAGCTGGACGGGGTCGCGGTCACGACGACGACCGAGCCTGAGGGGGTGATCGACCACCTCGCGGCCGGGACGTTCCACTGCGTGATCAGCGATTACGACATGCCGGGCCGCGACGGGCTGGAGGTGCTCTGTGACGTGCGAGACGAGTACCCGGACCTCCCGTTCATCCTGTACACCGGGAAGGGGAGCGAAGAGATCGCCGCCGAGGCGATCAACGCCGGAGTCACCGGCTACCTTCAGAAGGGCGGCCCGGACCAGATCCGACGGCTCGCCAACCGGGTCGAGCACGCGGCGGTGGAGTACCGGAGCCAAATCGAGTCCGAGCGGTACTCGACGGTTCTGAAGGCGCTCGACTACCCGATATACGTCGTCAACGAGGACGCCGAGTTCGAGTACGTCAACGAGCCGTTCGTCGATCTCACCGGGTACGACCGCGAGGAGATAATCGGGAGCTCGCCGGGGTTGATCAAGACCGAATCGGACGTGAAGAAGGCGAACGAGAAGCTCGCGGAGATCGTGTCGTCGACGGGACCGGAGAGACGGAAGTTCAGCGTCGACATCCGGTCAAAGGACGGGAAGGAAATCCCGTGTTACGACCACATGGCGGCGTTACCGTTCGACGAGGAGTTCCGCGGATCCGTCGGCATCCTCCGGGACGCCTCCGAGGAACAGCGGCGGCGCGAGGAGCTACTCCGGCAGAACGAGCGGTTAGAGGAGTTCACCTCGGTGGTGTCCCACGACCTCCGGACGCCGCTGAACAACGCCGAGGCCGCGGCGGAGTTGGCCCGACTGGACGGCGACGAGGAACACTTCGACCGGCTCGCGTCGGAACACGAACGGATGGAGCAGATGATCCGAGACCTGCTGCGGCTCGCCCGCAACGGACGGACGGTGTCGGAGACGGAGCCCGTCGACGTGGGTGCGGTCGCGTCGGAGGCGTGGAAGTCGTTCGGCTGTCCGACCGACGAGCTCGAACTGCCCGACGGTGAGCTGGTCGTCGAGGGCGATTCCGCCCGGGTCCGACAGCTGATCGAGAACCTTCTGCGCAACGCCGTCGACCACGGGCAGTCCCCGGTGAGGGTGCGCGTCCGCGAACACGCCGGCGGATTCCACGTCGAGGACGACGGCCCGGGGATCGACGAGGACCGGGTCGACGAGGTCTTCGAGCCGGGGTTCACGACCGCGTCCGACGGCACCGGGTTCGGACTGACGATCGTCAAACGGATCGCCGACGCGCACGGGTGGGCGGTCGACGTGACGGAGAGCGACGCGGGCGGCGCTCGGTTCGAGTTCGCGGTCGACGCGAAGGCGAACGCGTCGCTCGAAGAGCCGCACGTCGTCTGATTCGGGAGTTCTGTTTTCACGATTTCGCCGGTCTGGACTCCGATCACGCACGTCGACCGCTCTCTCCGTCGTTCGGAGATGGGGAGACGCGTCTTTCGACCGCAACACATTTCACAACTGAGTAATACTACCAAGTTGTATGGACGGATTCAACGGCTTTGCGGACGTGAGCGAGACCGACGTAACGCGGGCTATCGGTACCGAGTGGACCGACGGCTTCTTAGACTTCACTGACTCCGAGGTCATCGTTCTCGGGGGCGGTCCCTCCGGGCTGATGGCCGCGAAGGAGCTGGCCGAGCGCGGCGTGAAGGTGATGATCGTCGAGAAGAACAACTACCTCGGCGGCGGGTTCTGGCTCGGTGGGTTCCTGATGAACACGGTGACGGTCCGTGACCCCGCACAGGAGATCCTCGACGACCTCGACGTGGACTACGAGCCGGTCGACGACGTCGACGGCCTCTACACCGCGCCGGGGCCGGAGGCCTGCTCCGGGCTGATCAAGGCGGCCTGCGACGCCGGCGCGCGCGTCCAGAACATGACCGAGTTCACCGACCTCGTCGTGCGCGAGGACCACCGCGTCGGCGGGATCGTGATGAACTGGACGCCCGTCCACGCGCTCCCGCGCGAGATCACCTGCGTCGACCCCATCGCGGTCGAGTCCGACCTCGTCATCGACGCGACCGGACACGACGCGGTCGCGATCAGCAAGCTCGACGAGCGCGGCGTGCTCTCCGCGCCCGGCATCGAACACGCGAAGGAGCACAACACCGGGATGGACCAGACCGGCGACGGCGAGTACGGCGCGCCCGGCCACGACTCGCCCGGCCACGACTCGATGTGGGTGGGCGAAAGCGAGGACGCCGTCGTCGAACACACCGGCGTCGTCCACGACGGCCTGATCGCCTCCGGGATGGCGGTCGCGACCGCCCATGGCCTCCCGCGGATGGGACCGACGTTCGGCGCGATGCTCGTCTCCGGAAAGAAGGCGGCGCAGACGGCGCTCGACGAACTCGGCTCCGACGCGCCCGAGGTCGAACTATCGACCGGCGGCGCACCCGCCCCCGCTGACGACTGAGACGCGGATCGCGGCTCCGGGATCGGTCCGAAACGATCGGCGAGATCCACCCCCTTCCGGCCCTCCAGCCGCTCGCTACGACGTAGTCGCTACCGATACTCTGACCGAGACCGCCGAAGCCCCAGCCGCGAGGACTCGCGCACCTCGCTGCGCGCTTCAGTCGTTCGCTTCGCTCACTTCTTCCAGTGCTTACGTCGGTGTGCTTCGTCCTCGCGGCTGCCCCTTCGATTCCCGCCCCGCGACAGCACCGCACCTCACGCCTCCCCAGCCTCGTCAGTCGCCTCCGCGTTGCTCCGGCGACTGACTTCCTCGCCCGGCGCTCCTCGCGCCCATAAAAGGGCGCTCGGAGGCGCGCGCCACCGTGGATTTCGGTCTGCCTCGTCGCGGCGTCTGTGGGTATGACCGTCTCGTGGTCGCCGTTCCTCACGAACGTTCACTCGGGAACGATTCAATCGTGGCCCTTTTTCCGCCCCTGCGCCGAACCCGGCGGTATGCGCAATGCCAAGATCGTCTGTACGATCGGTCCCGCCTCGGACGACCGGGACACGATCCGCGACCTCGCGGAGGCGGGGATGTCCGTCGTCCGACTCAACGCCAGCCACGGAACGACCGACCACCGGGAGACGGTGATCGAGCGCGCCCGGACCGTCGACGACGAGATCGACGACCCGCTCGCGGTGATGGTCGACCTGAAGGGACCGGAGGTCAGGACCGCCGAGATCGACGAACCGATCGAACTCCCGACCGACTCCGAGGTCGCCTTCGTCGAGGGCGACGACGCGACACCCGAGCGAGTCGGTCTCTCCCACTCCATCGCGGCCGCCGGATCGGGCGACACGATCCTCTTGGACGACGGCCGGATCGAGTGTCGCGTCGAACGCGTCGACGGCGAGACCGTGGTCGCGACGGTCGTCTCCGGCGGGACGCTGAAGTCGCGAAAGGGCGTGAACCTCCCGGGCGTCGCCATCGACGTCGACCTGATCACCCCCGAGGACGAGGCCGAACTCGACCTCGCGGCGCGCACCGACGCGGACTTCGTCGCCGCCTCGTTCGTGCGCGACGCCGACGACGTCTACCAGATCGCCGACGAGCTGGAGGCCCGCGGCGGCGAGGACATCCCGATCGTCGCCAAGATCGAACGCGCCGGCGCGGTCGAGAACTTGGAGGGGATCGTCGACGCCGCCGACGGCGTGATGGTCGCCCGCGGCGACCTCGGCGTCGAGTGCCCCCTCGAGGACGTGCCCGTGATTCAAAAGCGGATCATCCGCACCTGCGTCAACGAGGGCGTCCCGGTCATCACCGCGACGGAGATGCTCGACTCGATGGTCTCCTCGCGGCGGCCGACCCGCGCGGAGGCCTCCGACGTGGCGAACGCCGTCCTCGACGGCACCGACGCCGTAATGCTGTCGGGCGAGACCGCGGTCGGCGACGACCCCGTGAACGTCGTCGAGACGATGGACCGGA
>NZ_CBVY010000022.1:32233-35574 GCF_000513435.1 Halorubrum sp. AJ67
GGCGGCGCGGATCGTCCGCGGTCTGCTGTGAGTCTGGGCGAATCGCCCGCGGCCCGCCGTGAGCCGGGTCGGAGCGTTCGCGGCCCGCTGCGAGCCGCCGACACGGGTGCTTTTATTTTCCGCGACGACGAACGACCGTTCGTGACGCGACACCGGCGGCCCGCAATGCGGATGCGTTCCTTCTAGCGACGGGTGGACCCGTCGCGTCGGCGACGACCGGTAACGCGGTCGACGGCGGCGCGGCGGCGAAGCCCGTCGCCTTCCCGTAGCGCCCGGGCCGCCGACGAGACGCGAGCGAGACCGCCACCGGACAGGAGCGGTCCAGCCGACACGAACGGTACTACCGACGCGAACGGACCGTTCCGCGGACGGCCCCGAACCAGCGGGCTTTAGACCCGATCGACCGACACACGACATACACACCACATGAGCCACGACGACTTCCCCACCGACCGCCCGGCGGTGGTGACCTGTGGACTGCCGTACGCCAACGGCGACCTCCACATCGGTCACCTCCGCACCTACGTCGGCGGCGACGTGTACAGCCGCGCGCTCGAACGACTCGGACAGGAGACCGCGTTCGTCTCCGGCTCCGACATACACGGCACGCCCGTCGCGGTCAACGCCGAACAGGAGGGCGTCTCGCCCGAGGACTTCGCGCTCGACTGGCACGAGCGCTACGCCGAGACGTTCCCGAAGTTCAACGTCGAGTTCGACAACTACGGCCACACCCACGACGAGACGAACGTCGAGCTGACCCAGGAGCTCGTCCGCGACCTCGACGAGGCCGGCCACCTCTACGAGAAGGAGATCATGGTCGCGTACGACCCCGTCGACGACCAGTACCTCCCCGACCGCTACGTCGAGGGCACCTGCCCGTACTGCGGCGCGCACGCCCGCGGCGACGAGTGCGACGAGGGGTGCCAGCGCCACCTCGAACCCGGCGAGATCGAAGAGCCCGAGTCGACGATCACCGGCAACCCCGCGGAGTACCGCGAACGCACCCACAAGTTCTTCGCGGTCTCGGAGTTCGCCGACTACCTCTCCGCGTTCCTCGACCGGCTCGAAGGGACGCCGAACGCCCGGAACCAGCCCCGCGAGTGGATCGAGCAGGGGCTACAGGACTGGTGTATCACCCGCGACATGGACTGGGGGGTGGACTACCCCGGAGAGAATCCGCAGGACCTCGTGCTCTACGTCTGGGTCGACGCCCCGATCGAGTACATCGCCTCGACGAAGCAGTTCTCCGAGCGCGTCGGTCCCGACGCCTTCGACTGGGAGACCGCCTGGAAGGAGGGCGCGAGTGAGGAGTTCCCCGAGGGCGGCGAGATCGTCCACGTGATCGGCCGCGACATCATCCAGCACCACACGATCTTCTGGCCCGCGATGCTGGAGGCGACCGACCACGCGGAGCCGCGCGCGGTGATGGCCAGCGGCTTCGTCACCCTCGACGGGAAGGGGTTCTCGACGAGCCGCGACCGCGCCGTCTGGGCCGACGAGTACTTAGAGGAGGGGTTCCACCCCGACCCGCTGCGCTACTACCTCGCGACCAACGGCGGGTTCCAGCAGGACGTGGACTTCTCGTGGGAGAAGTTCGCCGAGCGCGTCAACACCGAGCTGGTGGGGACCGTCGGCAACTTCCTCTACCGCTCCCTGCTCTTCGCCCACCGGAACTACGACGACGGGCCGGACGCCGACGCCCCCAGCAACGACGTGGCGGCGCGGATCGACGAGGCAGTCGAGGACGTGACCGCCGCCGTCAACGACTACTCCGTCCGGGCGCTCGGCGACGCCGTCACCGACCTCGCCCGCTTCGGCAACGAGTACATCCAGCGCAACGAGCCGTGGAAGCTCGTCGACGAGGAGCCCGAGGAGGCGGAGCAGGTCATCTACGACTGCGTCGCGCTCGCGAAGGCCATCGCCGTTCTCTTCGAGCCGCTCGCCCCCGAGAAGAGCGAGCGGCTCTGGGACCAGCTCGGCGAGCCCGGCTCCGTCCACGACGCGACCGTCGAGGCGGCCGGCGAGGCCCCCGCCGGCGACCTGAGCGAGCCGACCGAGCTGTTCGAACAGATCGAAGACGAGCGCGTCGAGGCGCTCAACGAGAAGCTCGAAGCCCGAGTCGCCGAGTCGGAGAACGGCGACGACGACGACGACGAAAACGGCGACGGGAACGACGACGGCGACGCAACCGGAGACACCGACATGACCGACATCGAACCCCTCAGCGACGACCGCATCAGCTTCGACGAGTTCCAAGAGTTGGACCTCCGGGTCGGCCGGATCGAGGAGGCGGACGGGATCGAGGGTGCCGACGACCTCGTGAAACTCACCGTCGACCTCGGGGCGGAGAGCCGGACGATCGTCGCGGGACTCAAACAGCTCCACGACGTCGACGACCTGCCGGACACGAAGGTGATCGTCCTCGCGAACATGGAGAAGGCGGAGCTGTTCGGCGTCGAGTCGAACGGCATGGTGCTGGCCGCCGGCGAGGAGGCCGACCTCCTCACCACCTACGAGGACGCCGGGCCGGGCACGAAGGTGAAGTAACGTCCCCGCGGACCGGTCAGTTTCTCGAAATTTTATGTCGGGGGCCGACCGATAGTCGCCCGTAATGGCCCTCCTCCGTCGGTTCGAAGCGCTCTCCGTTCAGGCACAGATCGTCGTCGTCGCGCTCGTCTGCGACCCGATCGGGTTCGCCGCGGGCTACCTGCTCGCGCCCGAGTTCGGCCTCGAACCGATCGTGGGCGGCGCGTATGGCCTCGTCGCCGCGAGCCTCCCGCTGTCGCTGCTCGTACTCCGCGAGGCGAGCCGGTAGTCCGGCCGCGAGCGCGGTCGGTCGGCGTCCCCGTCTCAGGCGTCGAGTACTTCGATCAGGTTCCCCTCCGGGTCGCTGACAAAACAGATCGTCGTCCCGCTCGACGTGGTCCGGGGCGGCGAGAGCGTCTCCACGTCGTTCGCGAGGTCCTCGTAGAACGCCTCGACATCGTCGACGCTGAGACCGAGGTGGGTCGCACCCGGCCGGTTCAGTTCGGGATCCGCGCTTCCCTCGCCCGCCGGTTCGTAGGCGACGAGTTCGACGACTGCGTCGCCGGCGTCGAGGTGCGCGAACTCGGCCGACGCGCCCTCGACGGCGACCGCCTCGGCGAAGGCGTCGCCGCCGACGGAGAACTCGGCGACGACGTCGAGGTCGAACGTCTCGGTATAGAAGTCGACGGCACGGTCGAGGTCGGCGACGGTGACCCCGACGTGGTGGGCAGTTGGGTCTGTCACGGCGGATCGGTCGACGACCGGCGCAAAAACCGTGTCGACCAGCGTCGAGCGCGGCAGGAGACGAAACGGTC
>NZ_CBVY010000022.1:40745-42133 GCF_000513435.1 Halorubrum sp. AJ67
GACTGCCTGCTCCGGGAGGCGGCCGACGCGGGCGCGACGACGGTCGACGGCGCGTGGATGCTGCTGTACCAGGGGGTCGAGGCGTTCGAGATCTGGACCGACGAGGAGGCCCCGATAGAGCCGATGAACGCGGCGCTGCGGGCGGAACTGGAGTAGCGCGGCGAGGAGACGGGATCGATAGGAAACGACTGGCCTGCGGTGCGGTGGCGCGCGCCTTCGAGCGCCCGCTAGGGCGCGAGGAGCGTCGCGCGAGGGAGTCGGCGGTGACCACCGGGAGCCGCCGACGAGGCTGGGGAGGTGTGAGGTGCTGTGCGGGGCGGGGCTCGAAGGGGCAGCCGCGAGACGGACAGAGGCGACGGCAGGACCGCAAGGAGCGAGCGGAGCGAGCGACTGAGGACCGCACCGAGCGTCTGTCCGTCTCGCGGCTGGGGCTTCGGTGGTCGTCTCGTCGACAGCAACCGTGTCGTGCCGAGCGCCTGGGGCTTCGGGAGCGTCCGTGTCGATCGGCGATTTATAAGGAGCCTTCAGCTATCGGTCGTTTCGGCCAGAATAACCACTAAAATCGACCGTCGACAGATCCGAGTACGCTTAAAACAGCGTCGGGCTGGCGAGCAGGCCGGCAGTGACGATCAGGCCGACCGAGACCGCCGACGCGCCGTAGAGGAACGGCTTGGCGTCGCGGGCCGGCTCCCGGAGCTTCCCCGCGTCGAGCCCGTCGGCCAGCTTCGAGCCGGCGACCTCGACGAGACCGGTCCCGACGAACCACAGCCCCAGCATCGTCAACACGAGGTGGCCCCGGGGCGTCCCGGTCAGCGCCTCGAACGTGTACAGGTTCCCGGCCATGTGGCCGCCGGAGAGGACGAACGCGACCGCGGCGATCCGGGTGATCCACCGCAGGCGACCGACGACCGAGCCGAGCGCGTCGCCGCCGATGTCGCCGCGGAGCGCGGGCGGGAGAACGGCGAGAGTGACGAAGAGCACGCTGCCGACCCAGAGGACGGCGAAGCCGACGTGGACCGACCACATGACGGGGTTGATAACGTCCATACCATCGGAACGGGCCGTCCCCACTTATAAACCGGCGGGACGGACCGCCGGACGCTTGCGGCGGAGAGGGTTTTTAAATATCTCGCACGTGTAACCGTCGGCAATGGCCCTACTTCAGAAGCTCAAAGAGAAGCTCGGATTCGGGAGCGGCTCCGCCGAACGCGAGTCGGCCGAGACCGAAGTGACCGTCGAGCGCGAGTCGGAACCGGCCGTCGACGCGGCCGTCTCCGAGGGTGACGACGGCGCGGACGACGCGGAGACCGACGACGCCGAAAGTGACGACGCCGAAAGCGACGACGCGGAGCCGGTCGCCGCCGGGACGGAGGCCGCCGCCTCGACCG
>NZ_CBVY010000022.1:45801-47355 GCF_000513435.1 Halorubrum sp. AJ67
GACGACGGGGCGATATCGACGTGGAGTTCCGGTAGCGAGAGCGCCGCGAGTCGGCGTCGCCGCCGGAGCCGGGCAGACGACGGGGAGGATTTTTGTCCGGCCGCGGTGTGAGACGACACGTGACGACGCTGGTCATCTGCGTCGACCGCTCGGGGGCGATCGGTCGCGCCACCAACGTCCCGATGCCGGTCGCGGGCTGGGAGGCCGTCCGCTCGCTGGTCACGGACGCCGGGCTGGACGACCCCGAGGACGCCAGCGTGAACTGCTTACTGGAGTCGCTGCGCGTCGCACGCGACCTCCGGGACGAGCGCGAGGAGTCGGTCGTCGCCGTCGTCTCCGCCGAGAGCGACACCGCGGTCGGGGCCGACCGGTCGATCGCGGCCCAGCTCGACGACCTCGTGGAGCGGTACGACCCGCGGGCCGCGATCGTCGTCGTCGACTCCGCGGAGGACGAGCGCGTCCTCCCGGTCGTCGAGTCGCGGGTCCCGGTCGACTCGGTCGACCGCGTCGTCGTCCGGCAGGCCCGCGACATCGAGTCCACCTACTACCTGCTCAAGCAGTTCCTCGCCGACGAGCAGCTCCGGTCGACGGTGTTGGTCCCCATCGGCGTCGCGCTGCTGTTGCTGCCGGTACTCTTCGCCCGGTTCTCCGCCGGGGAGGCGCTCGCGGGCGTCGCCGGCCTGCTCGGCGCGGCGCTACTGTACAAGGGGCTCGCGATCGACCGGCGCGTGGCGGGGATGCCGGAGCGGGTCCGCGAGGCGCTGTACGCCGGGCAGGTGTCGGTCGTGACGTACGTCGTCGCCGGCGGACTTGCCCTCGTCGGCGGCTTCTTCGGCGTCCTCGCCGCGTCGGAGCTGAACCCCGGATCGCCTCGGCTCGTCGAGGTCGTGGAGTTCGCCTTCGCGGCGGTCCCGTGGTTCGCGGTCGCCGGCGTGACCGCGGCGGTGGGGCGGCTGCTCGACGAGCTGATCCGCGACGAGGGGATCCGGACGCCGTACCTCAACCTCCCGTTCGTCATCGCGGCGGTCGCGCTGGTCGTCCGCGGCTTCGCCGGCTATTTCCTCGCACAGGAGGCGGTCCGCGACCCCCTGTCCGTCTACGGAATGACGATGACTCCGGTCCAGCAGCTCGCGGCGTTCATCGTCGGCGGCATCGTCGTGTCGCTCGTCGGCGTCAAGGTCGCCAGCGACGTGGGCACGGAGACCCTCGAAGACGTCATCGACGCGGAGCGGGAGGCGGACGGGCGACGGGAGTGAGGTGTCGCCGGGGTCGGTGAGGCGGATCCCGCGTCCGACCGACCGCCTTTTGTCGGTCGCGGCCGCGTCGGGTGGCATGGACGTGTACGGACTGATCGGGAACCCGGTCGGCCACTCGCTGTCGCCGCCGATGCACGAGGCGGGCTACGAGGCGCTCGGACTCGACGCGCGGTACGTGACCTTCGAGCCGGACGCCGACGCCGCGGCCGCGGCGATCGAGGGCGCGGCCGACCTTGGCGTGGCGGGACTCAACGTCACGGTGCCGTTCAAGCAGGACGCGCTCGACGCAGTCGATCCG
>NZ_CBVY010000022.1:52982-54517 GCF_000513435.1 Halorubrum sp. AJ67
GCAGCCGCGATGAAGCGGGTCGTCGAGGCGGCTGCCGACCTCGAGAACGCCGACTTCGGCCGGTCGCAACACGAGGCGTTCGAGCGCACCTTCCGGGCGCTGAGCGACATCGACGAACTCGACGACGAGGAGGGAGTCCGCGCCATCGCCGACTGGGTCGTCGACCGGATCAACGAGAAGGAGTCGGTTCCCGGCTCGCGGGACGTGCGCCGACAGGGAGCGAAGTACTGTCGAAAGAACGGCTACGAGGTCCGCGACGACGAGTGGCTCGGCGTCTGAGCGGCCGAGCGCGACGCATAACGTTCAAACCCGCCGCGGGCCTCGCTCGGACATGGACGAGAGCCGCCGGATCGCCGGCGTCGACGAGGTTCCCGAGGAGAGCACGCTGCTCGTGACGCTCCGACCGACCGATCCGGACGCGGTCGGCGAGGGCGAGGGTGACCTCGGGGAAGGCGAGGACGGCGACCCCGAAGTAGAGGCGATCCTCACCCGGGCCGCCGGCGAGGTGCGCGCGTTCCGCAACTACTGTCAACACTGGACGGACGTCCGCCTCGACAAGGACGACGGCGCGTTCGTCCGCAACGGGGAGGTGTTCTGTCAGAAGCACGGCGCGACGTTCGAGGCCGACGGCGGCTACTGTAACTTCGGTCCCTGCGAGGGGGCCGTCCTCGAATCCGTTTCCGTGACCGTCGACGGCGACGACGTGTTCCTCGACGACGACGCCTACGAGTTCGTCCGGCTCGGCCCCTCCGCGGGGAAGGGCGACGGCAGCGGCTCGCGGATCGACTTCACCGGGAACTGAGCCGCGCTCCCCGGGAACCGAGCCGGAAGCGGCCGACGGCGGGACGCGATCCGCCCGCCTCAGAAATTCGTGCGCCCGCCACCGTCCTCGCGCCCGAGCGCCTTCTGTAAGAAGTTCATCCAGCGCTTCTGGTCGGCGGCCTCCTGCCGTTTCGCCTCGGTCTCCGGGTCGGGGGCGTCTAACCCCTCCAACGCCTCTAAGGCGCGGTCGATACCGATGATTGACGCCGCCAGTTCCTCGCCCTCCTCGCGGCTCACCTCGTTCTCCTCGATCGGTTCGAGCCGGTCGAGCCGCTCGCGCCGGAGGTTGCGCTTAGCGCGGTCGACACGGTCGCGCTCGCCCGGCGGGACCGAGTCGCGGCGCTTGATCTCGAAGACGAACGAGCGCAGGTCGATCTCCTCGCCCTGGATCTCGATCGATTCCGGGATCTCGACGCCCACCGTCGAGGACTCCCGGTTGACCCGCTCTAAGAGCTGCTTCCGTTCGTACCCCTTCACGCTCGGTTGGTAGGAGACGGTCGCACTTCGCTCCTTCGCCCGGAAGGGACGACGTTAACTCCGGCGCGCCGTGAACGACACGTATGGAGTCGCTCGAAGCCGAACTCGCCGCGGCCCGCGACCTCGACGTCGCGGCCCTCGCGGACGCCATCGAGTCGATCGGGTTCGAGTGTACGCGCTGTGGCGGCTGCTGTACCGGCTACGCCCCGGACGAACCGGGCGGCGCGCCGGCCGGA
>NZ_CBVY010000022.1:60105-62053 GCF_000513435.1 Halorubrum sp. AJ67
GTTGGGCCTCACCGGCGGGAGCTCCGACGGACTGGTCGCGCGGCGGCGGGACCGGAGCCCCGCGCGGAACCCGAACGGTGTCTCGACGCGCGCGGACCGCGCTGTCGCGAAGTACGACAGGCGGGAGCAGTCGGGCGGGACCGAGGCGGCGACGACCGAGATCGACGACGCCGAGTGAGGTCGCGTCCGTGGCCCCCGACGAGTAGTGGCGCGTTCGCGGCCCCCGACGAGCGCGCCCCGCGCCTTTTAACCCGGCCGACGGCCAACGCTCCGGCAACGAATGGGACTCACGAAGCGCATTATCCCCTGTATCGACGTCGACCTCGACGAGGAGGGCGACGCCGCGGTGTACACCGGCGTCAACTTCGAGAACTTGGAGTACACCGGCGACCCCGTCGAGCTGGCGAAGAAGTACAACGCGGCGGGGGCGGACGAGTTCGTCTTCCTCGACATCACCGCCAGCGCGGAGGGCCGCGAGACGATGCTCGACGTCGTCAACGCGGTCGCCGACGAGTGTTTCATCCCGCTGACGGTCGGCGGGGGGATCCGGACGAAGGCGGACATCAAGGAGACGCTCCGGGCGGGCGCGGACAAGGTGTCGATCACGACCGGGGCCCTCGAACGCCCCGAACTCATCGAGGAGGGCGCGGCCGCGTTCGGCAGCCAGTGCATCGTCATCTCCGTCGACGCGCGGCGGCGGTACGACGACGGCGGCGAGCACTTCTACGAGGACGAGGACGGCGAGACGGTGTGGTTCGAGTGTACGAAGAAGGGCGGCCGCGAGGGCACCGGGATCGACGCCGTCTCGTGGGCGCAGGAGGCCGAGGAGCGCGGCGCGGGCGAGCTGTTCGTCAACTCCATCGACAAGGACGGGACGAAGGACGGCTACGACGTGCCCCTGATGAAGGCGGTCGGCGAGGCGGTGTGACCCCCTCAGTCGCCTCCTCCCGGCTGCGGGAGCCCCGAGGACATGTACGACGGTGTTCACCGAGGCGAACGCGGACGCCGGGCTGGCGGCCTCCATCTTCCACTTCGGCGACTACTCCATCGAGGAGACGAAGGCGTACCTCGACGAGCGCGGCGTCCCGGTCAGGCGCTGACGGAGCGTTCACTACCTTCGTAGTGTTCCTTTTTCAGCGGTCGAAACCAACAGTTATTATCAGACGGAGCGCGAATCGTGACGTATGTCCACGTCCACGTCATCCGCACGTGTTCGCGACGGGTCGCCGGAACTCGTCTGTAAACGGACCGATGACGACGACGGCACCGGCGAGGTGACGTTCTTCGAGCGGGACGTCGACCCGGACGAGCGGACGACCCGGTGGGTCACGGTCCGCGAGTCCGACTGCGTTCCGCGCGACGAGTGGCGATAAAACCGGTCTTTTCGCGGTTTCGGTGTGTATGTGTGACTCGTCGGTCGTGACCGGATAGCGGCTGCTTTCGAATCCCCGAACGTTCATTCATACGCGGCCGTTCTCGTCACGACCGAGACCGCCGAAGCCCCAGCCGCGAGGAGTCGATGCGCTCGTTGCGCGCTTCGGTCGCTCACTTCGTTCGCTCCCTCCAGTGCTTACGTCGCGCGTCTTCCTCCTCGCGGCAGCGAGGCGCTACGCGCCTCGGGCAGCCGGCGGCGAAGCCGCCGGCGACTGCCCCTTCGATTCCCGCCCGACAGCTCCGCACCACAACCTCACGCCTCCCCAGCCTCGTCGACCGGTCTCCGCGTTGCTCCGACCGGTCGACTCCCTCGCGCGGTGCTCCTCGCGGTCGCCGCTGGCGACCGCTCGGAGGCACGCGCCACCGCACTTGTTCGTTTATAAGTAGCCGTCCCGTGTTCGGTCAGTCGTCCGCGGCGGCGCGGTCGGCGAACTGCGGGAGTTCGTCGTCGAGCAGCGCGACGGTCGCAGCCGGATCGCGTGCGGCCAGCCGAGCGGCGTCGCGCTGTCGGGCG
>NZ_CBVY010000023.1:0-3242 GCF_000513435.1 Halorubrum sp. AJ67
CCCCTGCCAGAACTGCGTGAGGTGGACGTTGCCGACGGGGTCGACGTCGGCGACGCGCTCGCCGGTCGGGTCGCCGCCGTTGCGTTCGAGGTACCGGTAGATCAGCGCCGCGCGCTCGCTCCCCATCTCGCGGTCGGCGTACTCGACGAGGTGGCCCGCGTCGGCGTAGTTGCCGACGAGCAGCGTCTCTATCTCCTCGCCCGCCTCGTGGTACTCGCGGGTGAGGTCACAGAGGTCCCTGACCGCCTTCCGGGTCGCCTCGGGCGAGAGGTCCACGTCCGAGATGTCGGCCCCGCGACCGCCGTAATCGAGGTGATAGAAGCAGAACCGGTCGACGCCGACGTCGGTGAGCAGGTCGACGACGCCCGGGAGGTCGTCGACGTTGTGTTCGGTGATCGTGTACCGCAGCCCCGTCTTGAGCCCGACGTCGAGGCAGGCCTCGATTCCGCGGACCGCGGCGTCGAACGCGCCCTCCTCGCCGCGGATCCGGTCGTTGCGCTCGGGGAGTCCGTCGACCGAGACGCCGGCGTACTTGAGACCCGCCCGTTTCAGCTCCCGGGCGCGCTCGCGGGTGAGGAGGGTTCCGTTCGTCGACAGCACCGGGCGGACCCCGCTGTCGTCGGCGTACGCGACGAGTTCGGCGAGGTCCTCGCGGACGAGGGGTTCGCCGCCGGAGAAGAGGAGGACGGGGACGCCGAACTCGGCGAGGTCGTCGATAAGGGCCTTCCCCTCCGCGGTCGACAGCTCGTTCGGCGCGCCCTCTGCGTCGGCACCGGCGTAGCAGTGCTCGCAGTAGAGGTTACACCGCTTCGTGGTGTTCCAGACGACGACCGGGCGCTGCTGTTTATCCTCCGTGATCTGCGGTTTCTTTCGAGCCGTCGGCCCGCGTCGTAGCGGAGCCCGTCGCTCTCGGCGTCGAGCCGCAGAGCAGCTTGCTGACGGAGATCATCGCGACCCCCCCGCCGTCGTCGGTGTCGGCCGCGTCGGCCGCGGGCGCGCCGCCACGGGAGACGGTCGGCGTCCCCTCCGTCTCCTCGTAGACGCGCGGCTCGTCCCCGTCGTCGGACGATTCGGCGTCAGAGTCGCCGTCCGCCGACCCGTCGGAGCCGTCGTCCGCCGGCCCGTCGGATTCCTCGTCCGCGAGCGACTCCGCGGAGTATCGGGACACCTCCGTGGCCGGACACACCCACACGTCGCCGGGCGTACCACGCGAAGAGCTTGCTCGCCTCCTCGTGAGCCACGTCGGCCGTCGGCGCGGCGACCGTGCCGACGTGGCGGAGCGGGTCCGACTCCTCCTCGCGGACGAACACCTCGAACCGGCGACCGTCGGCCGACCGCGGCCCGCCGGCGTCCTCGCTTCGGCTCGTCTTTTCGACCATACCCCCCGTACGGACGGTTCCCCGAACGGGGTTTCGCGCGTTCTCACGGCCGCGAAATTCGCCCGAACAGGTTCGGGCAGGACGAGCGCAGGGCTACTCGGAGACGTGATCGAGAGGAGTGCGAGGACCGCGACGGCGGCGATCCCGCGTGAGAACGGTCCGCTACCGGAGTAGGGGAGAGCCGATCAGATGACGCGGTTCTGCAGGTAGTCGAGGTGTTTCGCGTTGTAGACGATCTTGACCTCGTCGGTGGCCGGACTCCCGATACAGGTGAGCCGGACGTTCTTCTCTTCGACTTCCTCGTCGGAGAGGATCTGCTGCATGTCCATGTCGATGTCGCCTTTCTTGACGATGGACGCGCAGTTCGCACACGCACCGGCGCGGCACGAGAAGGGCCAGTCGTAGCCCTGCGCCTCGGCGGATTCGAGGATGTACTCGCCCTGGTTGACTTCGAGGGTACCGTAATCCTCGTCGTCGAGGTCGGCGTCGGCCGCCTCCTCGAAGAGGTCGTCGTCGTCCATCGACCAGCCGTGGTCGTCGAGCACTTCGTAGTTGAGGTATTCTACTGTGGGCATCACCTGCCGGTTTGAAGCCCACGTCATTAGGCTTTGCTGTTCCCCGCCTGTCGCCCTCGGAGAGAGGGGCGCGTGACCGAACACGTTCGGACCGGCAGCGGCGGTTCCGGCCGTTCTTGGGGGGCTGACGGACCGCACCCTGCCCTCATCGGCGTGCGTCCGACGGCGTGACAGCTCGTTATCACGACTGATACGGTGTGAGTAACAATAAATAGCGTACGGCACTCAGATGGTATCGATGGAGGAGTCCGTCGTCGCCGACTTCGTCGGCCGCGTTCACGCGGCGAGCCTACAGACCGACGAGCCGGCGACCGGGCGCGTGCTGTTGAGCCAGCGACGACTGGTCCTCGCGACGGACGACGGCAAGGAGACGGTCCCGCTCTCGCAGGTGTTCGACGTCGTCGTCGGCAGCGTCCCCGGCGACCTGCGCTCGTTTTTCAACGACAGCGTCACCGTCGCGTACGAGCGCGACGGGACGCGGCGGTCGGCGCTCGTGGAGGGCGAGTCCGAGGACATGGACCGGTTCGTCAGGCTGCTGTTCACGGTGCTGTTGCGAAACGTGACCGTCACGGTGCGACACCCGGCGAAGGTCGGCGGCCGCGTCACGGACGCGACCGACCACCGCGCCTCGGTGACGGTGTCGCCGGGCGAGATACGGTTCGACGACTGCCCCGAGCCGTTCACCGTCGACCTCTCTTCGGTGATCGACTACGAGCGCACGGATCGCACCCTCGGCGGGACGAAGCGCCCGGCGCTTGTTTTCCGCCACGTCGACGACGACCGGACGGTCACGTCGATCACGACCGTGCCGAACGAGCGGGCGCTCAACATCCTCGGCCGGTACATCAAGATCGAGTACGACGAGGCGATGGAGGACCTCGACTCGTTCGACCCGACCGAAGAGCAGCTGGAGATCCTCGTCTCCATCTACTCGGCCGGCGGCGAGGCGAACATCTCGGACGTCGTCACCGGCGACGTCACCCAGACGTCGATGATCCTCGACACGCTGCGCGAGGCCGACCTCGTCGCCGACGGCGAGAGCGGCGCGGCGCTCACCCGCAAGGGACAGATGATCGTGAGTTCCTACCTCGAATCGGTCAACGCATAGCGGTAGGCCGACGCGTGGCGGCGGGAGAGTGCCCCCGCCGTGAGCGACCCGCGCGTTCGAGACTCCGTCCGCGGTCGACCGCGCGGGGAAGCTTCATGCTTGTGTAACCGTAGGTATCTCTCATGTCAGACGGTGACCACCGCGGCGGCGAGACGCCGCTCGACGCCGTGGTCCGCGAAC
>NZ_CBVY010000023.1:6388-8968 GCF_000513435.1 Halorubrum sp. AJ67
GGGGTCGACGCCGGCCTCGACGAGGGCGTACGAGCGGTCGCCGCGGAGCGCGCCCGCGGGACCGATCGCGGCGCGGTCGACGGCGACGCCGTCACAGGACTTCAGCGGGTAGGCGACGAGTTCGGCGACGCGTGTCATGGCGGGCGTTCGACGGGGCGAACAAAAAGCGGTCGGCCGTCTCAGAACACGCCGACGATGAAGCCGATTCCCATGACGACGAGGACCGCCGCGGAGAACGCCGGGAGATACGGCGTGTACCGCTCGACCCGTTCTCGCGACCGGTGATAGCCCGCGATCAGGAGCATCGTCAGTCCGACGATGCCCGCGATCACCGTGAGCGCGTAGGCGCTCATCAGTTCGAGACAGTAGTTCGACCCGGCACAGAGCGCGATGATTTCGAACTCCTCCTCGTGGGCGAACCCGAGGACGAAGGCGAACCACGCGATGCCGAGGAGTCCCCGGTCGGTTCCCTCCTCAAAGTCGTCGTGCGAGTGTGAGTGCCCGCCACCGCCGACGAACGGGAGAAATCCTCGCAGTCGGGAGCCGAGTCCGCCGTCGTCGTGGTCGTCGGACTCGCCGTGAGTGCCGTGACTGTGGCCGTGGTGTCCGCCCGAACCGTGGTTGTGGTGATCGTCCGAACCGCGGTCGTGATGGTCGACCGAATCGTGATCGTGATGATCGTGCGCATCGTTGGAAGCCCCGTGAGAGTGGCCGTGGACGTACTCGCGGACCCCGAGTCCGATGAGCAGGAAGCCGGCGACGAGGCTGACCGGGCCGCCGATCCGGACGTCACCGAGTACCGTGATCGGCTCGTTGACCTGCGTGAGATCGAAGTAGCCCTTCGCGTAGAAGAACGCGCCCACCATCGCGATGCTGCTGACGAGGTGCCCGACGCCGATGATGAGACTCGCCGCGAACCCGTAGACCCACTTGTTGGTCTGGTCGAGCGCGTACGAGGCGGCGACCGGCCAGCCGTGGCCCGGTTCGATACCGTGGACCGCACCGAGGAGAACCGCACCCGCGAGCGGGCCGAGCAGTTCGCCTGAGAACATCGTTCGCGTGGGACTCGAAACCGACCGGTTTTACCGGTTGTTACTACCGAACCGGGGGGATCGTCATAACGAGGTTCTTGTGTCCGCGGCGTCCACCACGAGACCGTGAGAACAAGTTTCAACATCCCCGACGAGGTCGTCGCGGAGTTCGATCGGGTGTGGCGCGACGAGGGGATCGAGAACCGGTCGCGGGCGGTCCGAGAGGCGATGTCGGAGTACATCGAGTCGCACTCCCGGCTCGAAGACACCGCCGGCGAGGTCGTCGCGCTCGTCGGCTTCGACTACCGCCACCACGACGTCATCCGGGAGCTTCACGGCGTCCAGCACGCGTACCAAGACGTGATCCTCAACACGAGCCACACGCATCAAGGGGAGTGGTGTCTCGAATCGCTGTTCTGTCGCGGGGCCGCCGAGCGCGT
This sequence comes from Halorubrum sp. AJ67, assembly GCF_000513435.1. Lineage (NCBI taxonomy): Archaea > Methanobacteriati > Methanobacteriota > Halobacteria > Halobacteriales > Haloferacaceae > Halorubrum > Halorubrum sp. AJ67. The sequence goes on from NZ_CBVY010000023.1 coordinate 7,860, forward strand.
CCGCGAGCTGACCTACCGGCTTCGGGACTTCGACGCCGTTCGCCGGGTGAAGGTCATGATGATCCGCGACGGCGTCGAGTAGCCGCTCGGATCGTCGTATTTGGTCGCCAAACGTTCCTATTTCGGCCCGTTCGAGCGGCTAACATTGATAATACACACTACGATCTTCGGGGAACACCGTGGGTAATAGTGGGCAACACATATCAGCCGTTGGTCCGTACCGTGTGTTTATGAAAGTAGACGCAACGGACCTCAAAACGAACGAGACGGACGACCGGGGCCGAGTGTATCTCGGGACCGAGTACGCGAACAAGCGCGTAACCGTCGCTGTCGTTGAGGTAGAGTCTGATCGGCCAGACGACGACGAGCTGGCTGCCGCCTATCGAGACGCTTCCGAGAGCGCGGCGGCGCTCACCGAGGAGTGGAGCGAGATGTCTGACGAGGCGTGGGAAAGCCTCGATGAGTGACGATACGGACGTGCGACGAGGTGATGTGGTTATCGTTCGGTTTGATCCGGCTGAAGGCCACGAGATGAAGAAGACGCGACCGGCCGTGGTCGTTCAAAACGACATCGGAAACCGAAACTCCAGTACGACTATCGTCGCGCCCGCCACGGGAACCTACCGCGAGTATCCGTTCGAAGTGTTCGTCGAGGCAGACGGATCGCCGTTCGAAAAGAATTCCTCAGTCCGATTAGACCAGATTCGAACCGTCTCGGTCCCGAAACGGATTCACACGGTCGTCGGTTCACTCGACGGACCCACGATGGCCGAGGTCGACGAGGCCCTGAAGCTGAGTCTCGACCTCGACTGAGCTACCGGCTCTCCCGCTGTTCGACCTTGTTCAACTCGATCAGCAGCCGGAAAATCGCTTTCACGAGGTTGGCGTCCACGTCGAACTGCTCGGCGTTCTCGCCCGCCCGCTCCATCACGCGCTCCTCTTGGCCCTCGTCGGTGGTCGGGAGGTCGCGCTCCTCCTTCACGGCCGCGACCGTGTCGGCGACGTAGGTCCGTCGGGCGATCAGTTCCACGATCTCGCGGTCGATGTCCTCGATCTCGCGTCGCAGTTCGTCGAGGCTTCGGTTCTCGGTGTTGGGTGTGTCGCTCATT
>NZ_CBVY010000023.1:13160-16442 GCF_000513435.1 Halorubrum sp. AJ67
CTCGCGTACGGCGACGCCGCGAAAGTCCGCTGGGAGCTCGCGGAGTCGGCCGACCACGCCGAGCGGCTGCTCGCGGACCACGTCGAGGAGTAGCCCGCGGACCGCGCGGCCGTGACCGATTCTCTCCGTTCGAGCGCGCGGGAACGACCGACAGACGAAAGTCCCGCGGCCGCCGAGGGAGCGACATGAGCGACGAGGCGGAGACCGACGGCGAGGAGGCCGCGACCGACGGCGGCGACGAGGTGCTTCGCGCGAGCGACCTCGGCGGCGAGGGGCCGCCGATCGACGAGAAGCCCTACAAGATCGTCTTCGAGGCGAACAAGTGCTTCGGGGCGGGGAAGTGCGCCGAGGTCGCTGACAACTGGGTGATGGACGTGGTGAGCGGGATGGCGAAGCCGGAGACGTACTACATCGGCGAGGAAGACTTAGACGAGAACGTTCGGGCGGCCGAGGCGTGTCCCGCGAAGAAGGAGGCGGGCGTGATCCACGTCGTCGACCGCCGGACTGACGAGGAGATCGCGCCGGATCCGCACGGCGACGGGACGCTCTCGGTCGACTGGTAGGGCGTCCGGGCCGGCCTTCCGAAAGGGGTTTGACTCCGCCGCCGGAAGCGATATCCGCGCGGGGGTGGCTGAGCCTGGCCAAAAGCGGCGGACTTAAGATCCGCTCCTGTAGAGGTTCGAGGGTTCGAATCCCTTCCCCCGCATCGCTGTCGCGAGCACATCGCGAGCGACAGCGTTCGGACGAGAAGGGATTCGAAGCAGGGAACGGAGCGAGCGCAGCGAGCGGAGTGACTGAGGTTCGAATCCCTTCCCCCGCACGCCCGGACCGCCGTTCCGGTCAGCACTCGGTGTCCGCGACCTGAGCCAGCTGCGGGCGCTCGTCGGTGGGATGCTCATACCAGAATTTGAACCGGAGACAGTAGTCCTCGTCGAGGTCGCCGACGCCGAGGATGTCGGCGCTCTCCGCGAAGTTCTCGACCGCTCCGTGTAACGCGACCGGAGACACGTCTTCGTCCGGCGTGATCGTCACTCGCTCGTTGACGCCCGCATTGGTGCGGTGTGACTGCCAGTCCAGCATCCCGGATTCAGTTTCGAGCGCGAGGTGGAAGGTCCGTGCCTGATCGCCCGTGTTCGTGAGCTCGACGGTCACTTTTCCGAGCGATCCGTCGGACGCGAACGGACCCGCACAGCCGGCGAGACCCGACAGTACGGCGGTCGTACCGAGGAGGGCTTGTCGGCGTCGCACGGCTCAAGCCACGCGTAGCGCCTGTAAATACGTTACCCGTACTGAGCGGTTCGGAGAGTGACTGCTACACTCCCAGACGAGAGACGTGGAGCTGACCGACATCGTTCCGAATAGTGACCACAGGAAGTATTTATACGAGGTACTCGAACGCGTTATATATGTATGACCCCGGTGGCGCTATGGGCGATTCCCCTCCAGGTTCCCTACAACCCTCGGGCGACGACTCGACTGGGTCAAGCTGGTGGGACGTGGTCTGGTTCCTCCTTCCGATCCTGGTCTTCGTCATCCTGCTCGTCGCGATGGCCTTCCTAGCCTCCTGAGCGCCGGCCGTTTCGGACCGTCGGTGATCGAGGCCACAGATAGTACAGGCGCGACTATCACTATGTAGTTCGAGAAGAAGTACAGCTACTACACGGAACGATGGGTAGGTCGTCTGTACTAACCGATTCCCGGAGAACACTACACTAGATCGTCCGCAGCGACGTACTCCGGCAAGGTCTCCGGCAGCTACGCGGCCAAGAGCGCGCGGTCGCCGACGACGCTCGGCTCAACAGCAGAACATGAACGGGTAGACCAGCGCGACCCGATCGCCCTCTTCCAGTTCCGTGTCGAAGCCGTTCTCGTTCTCGTTGAAGTGGCCGTTCACGAGGATCCGGGCGTACGCGATGGTCTGTTCGCCGACCGGGTTCTTCGACCACGTGCCGGGCAACTCCTCCGGCGTCGGGGCCCACCCGCTGTGGGTGGCGTCGGACTCGGACTCCGCGATCAGCATGTCCTGAAGTTCGGGGTAGTCCTCGAACAGCTCGTCGAGGAACGCGCGGAGCGTGTCGCCCTCGAAGGTGTACTCGAACTCGTACTCCCCGAGTTCCGTGCGCACGTGGCCGGTACACCGGACCGAGACGGTCGTCTCCGCCTCGGTCGCGGTCGCCCCCGCCTCTCCCGAGACGGACTCCGTTTCGGCCGTCTGCTCGGCCATCTCGCTGGTCTGAGCCATACATACGCGTACGCTCTCGGTCCGGGTAAGCCGGTCTGCGAACATGTTCGCGGCGGTCCGGAGCGACGCGGAGCGGGACCGGTCGGCTCCCGCCGGCGAGCGTGCGGATCTCGTTCGGGGACTCGACGGGGCGCGGTCGAGAGCAACCGAAACCGCCGGACTGCGGCGTGTTCGAGCGTCGGGAATCCGACCGAACATGTTGCCGCTAAACGCATAGGGCGTCTCGGCGGTACACTCGCCCGATGAGGCTCACTCGCAAGACGATCGGGAAGGTCATCGTCGCGGCGTTCCTGTTGAATCTGGTCGTGATGGGAGCCGGGGCGTGGTTCGCGTATCAGGAGGCTCCGCCGATCCCGGACGAGGTCGTCGGTCCCGACGGCGAGACGATCGTGACGGGGGCCGACGTCCAAGACGGGAAGGAGGCGTTCCAGCAGTACGGGCTGATGAACCACGGGTCGATCCTCGGCAACGGGGCGTACTACGGCGAGGACCACACCGCCGAGACGCTGGAGCTGAAGACCCAACACATGCGCGAGTACTACGCCGACGCCGAGTACGGCGCGGCGTACGACGCGCTCGACTCCGGCGAGCAGTCGCGGATCGACGCGCTGGTGCGCGACGAACTCGACACCGCTCACGACGGGAGCGGCGTCGTCGAGTACTCCGCCGCGGAGGCGTACGCCCACGAGCAGGTGCGCGAGACGTACGTCGAGCGCTACCACGAGGGCGACCACGACCGCGGCGTCCCGGTCGGGATGATCGACTCGACCGAGGAGGCCGAGTCGTTCGCCGACTTCGCGCTGTGGACGGCGTGGTTCTCGCACACCGACCGGCCGAACGCCGACCACTCGTACACCAACGAGTGGCCCTACCAGCCGGGGGCCGGCAACGACGCGACCGGCTCCGCGATGATCTGGAGCGTGATCGCGATGGTGCTGCTCGTCGGTGCCGCCGGCGCGGCGATCCTGCTGTACAAGTCGGTGAAGCTCCCCGAGCCGTCCGCGGAGGGGATCTCGGTTCCGAAACCGGGCGACGTGAGC
>NZ_CBVY010000023.1:20485-22867 GCF_000513435.1 Halorubrum sp. AJ67
CGCCGAACAGTTCGACGCTCGTCCCGGCGTGCGGCAGTCTCGAGCGCGTGCTTGGCCGCGAAGCCGGCCTCGTGTGCGGAGGCCCCCGGCCGACCCGACTGAAGCTCGAATGTCGACGTCGTCTTGGACGTGGTCGACCGCCGCCGTAGAACGCCGGCTCGGGGAGGTCAGGGCAGACCGCCACGACGTTGTCTCCGCCGACGAAAAAAGGGGAGGGCACCGTGCGCCTCGCGGAGGTGGCGCATCAGCGAGCCGTACGCCCGTTCGATGTTGATGAACGTGTCGAACTCGTTGAGTCGGTCGGTGTACTTCCCGGTCGCGTTGACCACGTCGAAGTGCGCGACCTGGAGGTCCGACCGATTCGTCTCGGAGAGGTACTCTCCGGCGAGCACCTCGGTGCGACTCTCGTCTTGGGCGCTGCCCGCGGTCTGAAGCCGCCGGTTCGCGGCTTCCAGCGCGTCGACGGGACGTTCGGCGACGGCGGTCCCGAGGCTGACGCTGACCGGGTAGCGGTTGCCGATCGACTCCTGAAGGCTCGCGTGGGCCGCGCCGTCGACCCCGTTCGTCACCGCGATCATGTTGTCGAATCTGGTGAAGAAGACGTAGGCGTCGCGGTGGCCGAGGAACTGGGCGATGTCGGCGAAGAGGCGCGACTGGAGCGTCTGGAGGTCCATCTCGCGGCGCGGCTCCGGCGTCGTCGTCCACGGACCGTAGTTGTCGATCTGGACGAGGGTCACCTGGGTCGTCGTCACAGTGGACGCCGATACGGAACGCTGCCGCTTTACCCTTCCGTTATCTCGAACGTGGTACCGGTATCGAGTTCGTGATCTGCGGGCGCAACCCCTACGGCCGTGGCGCGCGCACTCCCGGCATGGAATTCAGCGGTGCCGTCCTCGACGTCGACGGTACGGTCGTGCGCGGCGACGAGCCGATCCCGGGCGCTCCCGCGGGGTACCGGCGGCTCCGCGGGGCCGGGATCGAGACGCTGTTCGTCTCGAACAACCCGACGAAGGCACCGCCCGCGTACGTCGACCGGCTCGGGGCGGCGGGGTACGATGTCGACGCCGACCGCGTCTTCACCGCGGGCAGCGTGACGACGCGGTACCTCGGGAGACACCACGCCGACGACGACCTGCTCTGTATCGCCGACTCGGGGCTCCTCGACCAGTTCGCGGCGGCGGGACTGTCGACGACCGACGACGTCGACGCCGCCGACGCGCTGGTCGCCTCGATCGACCGCGAGTTCGACTACGAGGATCTCTGTACCGCGCTGTGGGCCTTGGAGCGCGACATCCCCTTCATCGGCACCGACCCCGACGTGGTGATCCCGGCCCCCGAGCGCGACGTGCCGGGGTCGGGGGCCGTGATCAACGCGATCGCCGGGGTCGCCGAACGCGATCCAGACGCCGTCCTCGGCAAGCCGTCGGACACCGCGATCGAGATGGTCCGCGAGCGGCTCCCGTACCCGCCCGAGGAGTGTCTCGTCGTGGGGGACCGACTCGACACGGACATCGCGCTCGGCGAGCGCGCCGGGATGACGAGCGTCCTCGTCCGCTCCGGCGTCACCGACGCCGACGACCTCGCGGCCTCCGAAGTCTCACCGGACTACGTCCTCGACCACCTCGGCGAGATCGACCGCGTCATCGGGTGACGCTCGGCCCTGTGGGGCCCATCACCTCCACCGCGGTAGTGTTCAGATAAGCTGATTCCACGCGAAGGCGAAGGATCTGAGCCACTCGTTTGCTGTTTCTGCTTCGGCGTTGCTGAAACAGTTTGAGAAACTGGTAGTTCTGCGTTTTACCTCACGAAAAACACGTTCGACGCTGTTCCGATTTCCATGTCGTTCGTATCTAAAATCGAGGCCGTGTTTGCGACAGGCTCGCTGAAGTGGAGCCGCGCCATCAACGAGAAAGATCGCGTCATCTACATCGTGTTTTTCGCGAAGTTCCGCAAAAAACCGATCTGCGATCGCGTTATTTCTCGTCGGCTCAAGCCGTGTGTGTAGTAAATCGTTCGAATCAGGATCGACAGCAGCGTACAGCCAATATTGTTCATTATCGAGTTGAATCACAGTCTCATCAACCGCGACGTGATTCGGGCTCCGGCCAGTTTCTGGCTGTAGATCGGCTTTGTGAACCCAGTTATGAACGGTCGATCGAACTCGATTAACACCGAATACCTCAAGAAACGAAACAGTATTTGAAAGCGATAGTCCAGACAAATGGAGCTGAATACTGAGCTTCATCAACAGCCTCGGTGTTGCTTCTCGCTCCACAAACTCTAAGTTGATCTCGTCTAAACAGCCGCTGAGGCGGTCGTTTTCTGGCATAGAACACTTTGAAAACGCACCGCCTCACTTTCAAACCTTATCTGAACACCGCC
>NZ_CBVY010000023.1:28869-30639 GCF_000513435.1 Halorubrum sp. AJ67
GATCGTCTCCGTCGGGGAGGCGCGGACGGTGTCGACGTCGTACGGCGAGCGCGACCTCCGCGAGGTGCGGGTCCGGCCCGACCGCGGCGCGGGCGACCCGGTCGACGTGACGCTGTGGGGGAAGTGGACAGAGACGGCCGAACACGCCGAGACAGGGATGGAACTGCTCGTCACGGAAGCCGAGGAGGACGAGTACCGCGGCGAGGTCGGGTACGCGACGACCGACGGATCGTGGGTCGTCCTCGAACCCGACTTCCTCGTCGACGTGACCGGGATCCGGTCGTGGGTACAGTGCCCGCGGATGTACTACCTGAACAAGCTCTCCGGGATCCCGCTCAACTACCCCGTCGTCAAGGGAACCATCGTCCACGAGGTGTTCGGCGACCTGCTGCGCGGGATGGAACTGGAGGCGTCCGTCACCGACCGCGTCGACGAGGCCGGGCTGGAGCTCGGACTGTTAGGCTACGAGCGCGAGGAGGTCGAAGACGAGGTGCGCCGAAACGCCGCCGCCGTCGAGGGGTGGCTCGCGCAGGGGACGCTCTCCGACGAGGACACGTGGCGCTCGGAGTTCACCCTCATCTCGCCCACGTTCGGCCTGAAGGGGCGGGCGGACGCGCTCCGCCGCGGTACCCCCGTCGAACTGAAGACGGGCAAGAACACCAAACGGGAGCCGCGGTTCCACGACAAGGTCCAGGCCGCCTGCTACGCCCTAATGTTAGACGAGCGCGGCGTCGACCCGGACATCGGCACGCTGCTGTACACGAAAAACACCGCCTTAGACCGCAACGAGGAGTCGGGCGACCTCGCGCCGGCCAAGGAGTTCACCGTCGGTCGCGGCTTCCTGAAGTTCGTCGTCCGCGAGCGCAACGCCCTCGCCGCGATGGAGTGGAGCGCGCTCAACGACCCCGGCGAGCGCCCGACCGTGCCGACGGGGTACGAGGCGGACGCGACGTGTAGCTACTGCTTCGAGCAGGACGCCTGTATGGTCGTCTCCGGCCGCCTCGATCAGGAGTCGAAGGCGGGCCAGATCGGGACGCCGGTCCCGGACGCGGAGCGCGACTACTTCGACCGATTCTACACCGCGATCGAGGAGGAACGCCGCGAGACCCACGCCGAGTACCGGAAGCTGTGGGAGCAGACGCCCGAGGAGCGCGCAGCGGACGACCGCGCGCTGATCGACCTAGAGCCGGCGGGGCAGACGGAGATCGACGACGCCCGCTGGGAGCTTCGCGCCCGGAAGCCGGGCGACGCCGTCTCGAAGCTCCGCGAAGGCGACGTGGCGCTCGCCAGCGACGGCGACCCCGTCTCGGGCCACGCCGAACTCGGCCGGATCACCGAACTCGGCGGCGACGAGGTCGTCGTCGAGGCGGACGAGCCGGTCGAACTGCGCCGCCTCGACGTCTACCCCTCCGAGATATCGGTCGACCGCTCGCTCACCGCGCTCCACGACGCGGTCCTGAAGGGCGACCCCGACCGCAAGGACGTGCTGTTCGGCCGGCGCGAGCCGGCGTTCCGCGATCCGGCCGACCGGCCGGCCGGGTGTCCGGGGAGCGGCAATCCGGACGCGCCGGACGCCTACATCGACAACAACGTCGCCCAGAACGAGGCGGTCGAACTCGCGGTCGACGCCGAGGACTGCGCGCTGATCCACGGCCCGCCGGGGACCGGGAAGACGTACACCATCGCCCGGACGATCCGCGCGCTCGTCGCGGAGGGGAACCGGGTGCTGCTGTCGGCGTTCACGAACCGCGCGGTCGACAACGCCCTCGA
>NZ_CBVY010000023.1:30659-32584 GCF_000513435.1 Halorubrum sp. AJ67
CCCCGTCGCGGCCGAGCGGAGGTATGACCCGATTCGACGCCGCGACCGAGGACGAGCGGCTGAAGCTGTTCGCCGACGCCGCGGCCGCGCACCGCGCGCGCTCCGGCGACGTGATGACCGTCGACGTCGACCCCGACAGCGACGACACCGAGGGCGGCGAAGTGCCGCCGTGGATCCAGCTCGCGGGCACGGAACTGATACTGGACTGTACCGACGAGGAGCTGGACCGGCTGAAGGAGCTGCTCTCCGAGTTCCCGGAATTCCGGATCGACGAGCTGGTCAGTCCGGAGGAGGCCGAGGGAACCAACGCCGTCGTCACCGCGCGGTCGGACGCGAACCGCGTCGCGGGGTTCATCGAGCGCGCTTTCCGCGAGGTGTACGAGCTCGACGAGGCGTACAAGGCGTGGGTGACGGCGATCTGAGGCGGGGCTCGGTCGGTCCGTCGGACGCCGCGGTCCGTCGGGCGGACCGGGGCCGCCGTCGCCGGTCGGCGGTTACTTCGCGAAGTAGCTCGTGAAGAATCCCGAGAGGAACGAGCTGATCGCGACCGCGACGAGAAGGTCCGTCGTGTCGTGTTCCCCGTCGGAGGCCGTGAACCAGGTGACTGCGACGCCGATGCCGAGCGATATCACGCCGTTCGCGGTGTCTTCTTTGAGACCCATGCGCCACGTTGGCGTCGGAGCGACAAAACCGATGTGGCGGGCCCGACCGCGCCCGGGCCACGGGGCGCAGGGTTCGTCGCGGCTCAGTGGAACCCGCGGTCGACGTCGTCCTCGTCGATCAGGTCGTCGAGTTCCGACGTGAGCAGCTCCTCGGCGTCCTCGAAGGTGTCCGACAGCTCGTCGAGCTCGTCGGGTCGCCCGTCGAACTCGTACTCCATCGGGCCGAACGCGGGCGACTCGACCGCTTCCATCACGTCCTCGAAGAGGTGGTCGGGGTCGGTCGGCGCTTCGGCGTGGACCCGCAGCGTCTCCGTGAGCCGCGTCGCCATCTCCTCGGCGTGGTCCTCGTCTTCGGGGGCCGACCGGACCGCGAACCGCCCGTCGCTCTCGGCGTCCGGGAGGAGCGGGTCGAGTTCGTCGTCCACTTTGCGGGCGACGCGCGTCCCGACGCCGCGGAGGTCGCGGGGGTTCTTCGCGTACGTCTTCAGGTGGTAGAGACCGACGCTCGGGTGGCCGAAGTAGAGGTCCTCGCCGAGGCCGCCGCGGCGGGAGCCGGCGACGGCACGCCAGCCGTCGGGGTCGGTCGAGTCGCTCGCGACGTCCGCGAGGATGTCGTCCCAGTCTCGTACGCGCATGTCGGCCGTAGGTAGCGGCGGCGACCGCATGAGCGTGTCGGTGCCGGCGGACCGACCGATCGATCCGACGAGCGTCCGACCGCCTCAGTCGTCGGCCGCGCGGTGCTCCGCGAGGAACAGCGACGACGCCGTCAGGAGCACCCCGACGCTGAACGCGCCGTTCACTAGTCCGATAACGGGATACGTGCCGCCGTCGAGTACCCACACGACGCCGAGCGCGATGACGTGAACGATACCGACGAGGTACAGCGCTGGGTTCCAGAACCGGGTGAAAAAGAGGCCGACGCCGAACGCGAAGCTCCCGGCGACCGCGAGGAACTGGGGCATGCCGGTCAGCGCCCAGACGTAGTAGTTGATCCCGGCGACGCCGACCGAACACAGCAGACCGAACCAGTAGCGCGCGCCCCACGATCGCACCTCGTCGGCGCGGAACACCGACCCGGATCCGGCGTCTGTCATGCGTCACCCACTCGGGGTATCGACAAAACCGTTGCGTCGGGGTGAGTCGAGGCCGATCGCCGGTCGGAGGCCGGGGTCCGCCGCCAGCGACCCCGGCCACCGACAGCGTTTTTCGCGGCGGCCGCCGAGCGGGAGCGTGAACGTTCGGGGGCCGATCGTCTCCGTCGGG
>NZ_CBVY010000023.1:35898-40890 GCF_000513435.1 Halorubrum sp. AJ67
GTTCGTCGACCCCGACGGCGAGCGCGACGGTAACCGGAACGTCCGCGAGGCGAGCGGGTCGCCGCGATCGTCGACGCCTACGTCGCCGCGGGCGTCGATCCCGACCGACATCGGCGTCATCGCGCCCTTCCGCGCGCAGGTCGCGGAGATCGGTCGCCGGACATCGGTCACCGTCGACACCGTCGACCGCTTCCAGGGCTCCTCGAAGGAGGTGATCGTCGTCTCGCTCGTCGCGACCGGCGACCTCGACGGTCCCATCTTCGAGGACCACCGCCGCGTGAACGTGGCGCTCACGCGGGCGAAAAAGCAGCTGACGATCGTCGGCGACGCCGACGCGCTCGGCTCCGACCCGTTCTACGCGCGCATGCTGGAGTGGGCTCGGCGGTGACCCGGCGGTGAGGCGGAGCCGAGGCGTTCAGTTCCCGTCCGCGTCGGACGCCGACTCGGTCACGATCCCCGGTTCCTTGCTCGCGATCACGACGATCCGGTCGGTGAGGTCCTCGACCGCGTTGGCGAGTTCGTCAAGCAGGATCGCGAGCTCGCGGTAGACGAGGGGCTGGTCGATCGTCTCGTCGGCGAACGCGGTCTCGATCGCGTCGTTACGGAGGCCGTCGCACTCGCTTTCCAGCTCGCGGATCGCCTCGATCCCCTCGGTCAGCGTCTCCGTGGCGTCGGCGCGCGCCAGCCCCCTGACGAACCCCTCGACCACGTCGCCGAGGACCGCGACCATCTCGGCGATCCGATCGGCCATCTCGCGCATGTCGTCGAAGGAGTCGACGCCCGCGTCGGGGCGCATCATCGCCACTTCCTGTGCGATCCGTTCGGTGAGGTTCGCGACAACATCCAACTCGTTGTAGAAGTCGAGCAGGGCGGACTCGTTGAAGTTGATCCGGGTGTTCAACAACCCGATGTCGTCCGGGCCCGCGTCCGTGATGAGCGTCCGGAGGTCGCGGACGAGGTCGTCGCACTCGCTCTCGACGGCGGCTATCTCGTCGACCGTGTCGCGGTACGGCCCGTCCGCCGCGTACTCGTCGAGGACCCGCGGGAGGAGGACGACGCAGTCGTCGATCCGGTCGAGGTACGTCACGGTCTGCGCCTCCAGCCGCTCCCCGAAGTCGGCCTCGGTGGACATGCCTCGATCCACGCGCGTCGACGGTAAAGAGGTTCCCTCGCGTCCGATCGATGGTGAGGGTCGGGGGCGCTCTCCGGTGACCTCCGGCGATCCCTAACGATCTCCGCGGACCCCCGGCGACTTCCGACGATCCCCAGCGAGCCCCGACGACGCTACAGGTCGTCGACCGCGTCGAGCGCGGTCTCGATATCGGGAGCGTCGAACCAGTCGCGGCCGGTGTACGCGTTCGTCCCGGCCGCGTACAGGCCCGAGACCGCGTCGACGACCCCCGGAGGGGAGGGGAACGGGGTCCGGCTCGCAGAGCTCGCGCCAGTCGTCGGTGTCGCGGTCCGCGACCGCACGCCTTCGCCTCCTTCACGGCCGCGACCCAGTCGGGGTCGTTCGCCTTGTACCACTGGCGGACGACCTCCTTCGAGATCCCCCGGCCGCCGTAGGAGAACCGGTTCTCGTCGAAGGTGCCGACCACGTCGGCGACGCGGAGGTCGCCGTCGGCGTAGAGGCACTCGATCTTCCCGTCCTCGTGGACGAACCCGGCCGCCTCAGCGCGATCGGTGACGACGCGGTTCACGTCGCGCGCGAGCGACTCCAGCGCGTCGACGTCGGCCGCGCCCGCTATCTCGTCCGCCTCCGGCCGCGCGAGGTAGCGGTCCTGCTGTTCGTACTTCGTCGAGAACTCCACGACCGGCGCGGGGAGGTCGACCGGCTCGTCCGGCCACTCGTCGGGGTCGACGCCGAGCGCCGAGTCGAGACCGAACTCGGCGGGGGTCGCGCGACGCCGCAGGCTGGACCCGACCGGGACCCGGTTGCGGAAGACGACCTCCAGCGGGACGAGGTAGTTGTCGCCGCCCGCGGCGTGGAAGGCGTCGTAGTCGTAGCCCGCGTGGGGACCCTCGTACGGCAGGTCGGGGACCTGCGTCAGGTCGAGGGCCATCTCGGTCGGCGGGGCGGTCGCCTCGCCGAGGGGGACGGCCGTCGGCGCGTCGCCATCACCGTCGCCGCCGTCGGCGGTCTCCACCGGGTCGGTGACGCCCCGGTAATGGGTCGGGACCCCCTCGCGTTCCAGCAGTTCGAAGTTGAACGCGCCCATCACACAGAGGCTCGCCCCCTTGTTCGGGATCGCGTCGGGCATCTGCCCCCAGTCGAACACGGAGTAGGCGTCCGTGAAGACGAACCGCCCCCGACCGAGTCCGTCGGCGGTCGCCGGCTCGTCGACGCGGAACTCCTTGACGCTCGTCATGGCTCACACCGCGACCGCCTCCCACATGAAACTTCCAGTTACGTGGTCACCTTGGGATACTCATATCCAATTCGATCCATAGACGCGGATCGAAATGGGTGCGGCGGCGGTCGTCGACCGCGCGGTCGCATCGAAAGCGACACCCCGATCGGTCTCCCATCGGGTGGCATGAATGACGCGCGCGAGGTCGTCGTCCTCCGCTACGGCCACCGGCCGGGACGCGACGACCGCATGACGACGCACGTGGGACTCACGGCGCGGGCGCTCGGCGCGGACCGGGTGATCTTCCCCGACAACGCCGGCCAGTCGGCGGAGACCGTCCGCGACATCACCGACCGGTTCGGCGGCCCGTTCGACGTGGAACTGCGCGACGACCAGAAGGCGATCGTCAGGGAGTTCGACGGGGTCGTCGTCCACCTCACGATGTACGGCGAGCGCGTTCAGGACGTGGAAGGGGAGATCCGCGAGGCGACCGGTCTCGCGGACGACGGCGAAGTGGGGAGCGCCGCGACCGCTGGCGGATCGCCGCCCTCGCCCCGCGACGTCCTCGTCGTCGTCGGCGGCGAGAAGGTGCCGTGGGCGCTGTACGAGCGCGCCGACTTCAACGTGGGCGTGACGAACCAGCCGCACTCCGAGGTCGCCGGGCTGGCAGTGTTCCTCGACCGGCTGTTCGACGGGACCGAACTGGACCGCGAGTGGGCGGACGCCGATCGTCGGGTCGTCCCCGAGGCGACCGGGAAGACCGTGGTCGACGCCGAGGAGGCGGCCGGCAGCGACGATTCCGGATCCGAAGACCGCGACTGACCCGACGGCTCGCCTCAGTGACCGGGATTCGGTCCTCCGTCCGCGGTTCGGTCCTCAGTCCGGGTCTCGGTCCACCGCCTCCGGCGCACCGCTCAGGATACCGCTGAGCTGCGACATCGGCTCGCCGACCTCGATCCCTCGGTCGGTGATCCGAAACTCGCGGATCGTCCGCTCGAAGTCGCTCGTCCGCTTTTTCAACACGCCGATCGCCTTCCGGAGTTCGCCGTCCACCTCGATGTGCCGCAGGAAGATGATGTTGTCCGCGAGGTAGCTCATGTTCTCCATCGTCGCCTGGAACTCCCCCGTGATGTTGCGCGTCTCGTCGACGAAGATCGTCGTCACCCCCATGTTCTTGAGGTACCGGCCGAGCGCGTGTATCTGCTGGAGCATCGTCCCGTCGGTCCCGCGGAGCGTCAGCCGGTAGCCGGCGATGCCGTCGACCATCACGATCTTCGCGTCCCTCGCTTCGACCTCCTCGCGGACCATCCGCGCGAACTCCTGTGGCGACCGCTCTAACGCCTCCACCTCGGTCACCTGGAGGGTCCCCTGTTCGATCATCTCGTCGACGGGGACGCCGATCGCCCGCGATCGGGAGAGGAACGTCTCCTCGCTCTCCTCGAACAGGTAGATGACGGAGCGCTCGCCGCGCTTGGCCGCCTCCCGCATGAACTGCGTGGAGAGGGTGGTCTTGCCCGCGCCCGTCGGTCCGCTCACGATGCTGACGGTCCCCCGCTCGATCCCGCCGTTGAGCAGCGCGTCGACCTCGTCGACGCCCGAGGAGATCTGCTCGAAGTCGAACTCGACCGCGTGTTCGCCGGGCTGTAAGGCGGGATAGACCTCGACGCCCGCGTCGGTGACCCGGTAGGCGTGTTCCCCTCCCTGCGTCGACGACCCGCGGAACTTCGGGACGGCAATCGTCTTGCCGTACCCCGCCGTGTCCAGTCGGATCGTGCCGTCGGTGACGAACTCGAGGTCGTCCGTCGGCAGCGACTCGGTGTCCTGAACCGTGAACAGCACCGTCGCGTCACGGTCTTTCAGGAAGCGCATGAAGCCGACGACCTGCTTGCGGAACTGGTAGTCGTCGGACATGAGAAACCGGAGTTGCGTCAGCGGGTCGACGACGACCCTGTCCGGGTCGACCGCGGTCACGCCCTCGACGATCCGCTCCGTGATCGGCTCGCGTTCGACCTCCTCGGGGGCGAACACCTCGTACGACTGGTCTTCCGTGAACACGTCCGCGCCGGGACTCAGATCGAGGAACTCGATCGCGTCGGTGTCGAATCCCAGCGCCTCGGCGTTCGCCTTCAGGTCGCTCAGGTCCTCTTCGAGGTTGATGAACAGGACCGTCTCGCCGCGCTCGACCCCGGCGGCGAGGAAGTGGAGGCTGAGGATCGTCTTCCCGCTCCCCGCCTGCCCGCGGATCATGTAGCTTCGCTCTCGAATGAGTCCCCCGGACAGGATCTCGTCGAGCCCAGGGATACCGGTCGAGAGTCGGTCGGATAGCGACGGTGCCATGTTTTCTCTGTGCGCGACGACCGACATAAGCGTGGGTGACGGTCACCCCGCGTCGAGAGTGCCGGTCGCGGACCCGAATTTTCCGTACCTCTTAGTGGATGTGGGTCGTCGTTCGAAGGGAGATGGGGCCGAACTCGGGAGAGCGCGTCGGAGCGTCCGGGCCCGCAAGGTCGCTCGAGCTCGACGACGACGCCCGCGTGCTGCTGTTCGTCGAACGGCGGCGCGACCGCGAACTGCTCGTCGACGCCCTCGGCGACCGGTACGCGGTCGACGCCGCCAGCGAGGCGGCGGCGCTCGACGAGCG
>NZ_CBVY010000023.1:45600-47168 GCF_000513435.1 Halorubrum sp. AJ67
CGCGACCACGCGGTCGAGACGGTCGGCGACCGCGACCGGATCGTCTGGGACGAGGTGACGGGCGGGTCGGTCGTCGTCCAGTCGTACCGCGAGGGCGACCTACTGGTGTTCGGTGTCATCCTCGTCATCGCGGTGATCGCCGCGATCGCGGGGGTGCTCTACTTCCGGCGGCAGCTGGAGGCGCTCCGGGAGCAGCGACGCGACCTCGGACTGGGCGTCAACGAGGGCGACGAGGGCGACGAGGACGACGGCTGGCTCTGACGGACCCGGCCGCACCGGAGCCGACCCGCACGCCCGCGCCGCGGTCCTTTTCTACCGCGCGCCGCTTGAGTCGGTATGAACGCCGCCGTCGTCACCGTCGGGGACGAGCTCCTCGTCGGCGACACCGAGAACACGAACGCGACCTGGCTCTGCGACCGCCTCGACGCCCGGGGCGTCAGCGTCCGACGCGTGACGGTCGTCCCGGACGAGGTCGCCGAGATCGCGAGAGTAGTCAACGAGTACCACGCAGAGTACGACGCCGTGGTCGTCACCGGCGGGCTCGGACCGACGCACGACGACGTGACGATGGAAGCGGTCGCGGCCGCGTTTGGGCGCGACATCGAGGAGAACGAGGAGGCGGCCGCGTGGCTCGCCGAACGGGGGTACAGCGGCGGCGACCTCGCGGCGGAGACGACCCACCTCCCCGTCGACTGCCGACCGCTCCCGAACGAGGCCGGGGTGGCTCCCGGTGCCGTCGTCGAGTCCGTCTACGTCCTCCCGGGCGTCCCGAGCGAGATGAAGGCGATGTTCGAGTCGGTCGAAGGCGAGTTTTCCGGGACGCGGACGCACGTCGCCACCGTCGACGTCGACGAACCCGAGAGCGAACTGCTCGACCGGGTCGCGGAACTGCGCGAGCGGTTCGACGTGCGCGTCGGCTCGTATCCCGGGACGGTCGTGACCGTGAAGATCACGGGCGAGAGCGAGGCGGAGGTCGAGCGCGCGGCCGCGTGGGTCCGCGACCACGCGGACGCGGTGGAGCGAGAGTCGCCGGCGGAATGAGCGGAGCCAGTCGACAATAGAACGGGCTGAACGCTCGTGGGAGACGGGGGGTTACGATAGAGAAGAGCGCGGTTGCGGCGGAGAAAAGCGCGGTTTAGCGGTACAGGTACGCGACCCACACGACGACGAGGGCGAGGCTCGCGAGCAGGACCGCGGCCGCGGTCCCGGCGATCGGCAGCGGCTCCGTCACGGCGGCTTCGAGGATCATGTGTCGGGGTTGTTCTGGCGGTGTCTTAAGCATTGATTTTCGGGCGGGGCGAACGCTGGCGGACGGGCGACTGGCGGCGCGCGACCGCGGTTGGGTCCCGCGGGCAGGAGGGGGTGAGATCGCGACGCCGCGTCCCGCCGGTCCGAAACGGAACTGGGCGGCATGGGCGTGTGGCAGCTCCCACGGAAGGGATCCAGTCCCGGTGAGACGAGCAGTTCGCACGCCGATGGCGGGCTCACTTCATCGGCGTTTCGTCCGAGGGGCGGGCACCGGTTGGTTCCCGTGTCCGGGTGTTGGGGGGTTTTATCAGTTGATCCGG
>NZ_CBVY010000024.1:0-6350 GCF_000513435.1 Halorubrum sp. AJ67
ACTCGTCTGGGACGAAGCCGCTGGCGAGGCCGTCGCCCACGAGGAGGCGTCGTCGCCGGAGAACGTCGCCCTGCGAGGAACCTACGAGGTCGATGGCGTCGAGGCGCGACCGGCCTTCGACCTCTACCTCGATCAGATCTCCCAGTACGATCCCGAATGGGCCGCCGAGATCACCGACCTCGAAGCCGACGAGATCGAACAGACGGCCCTCGACTGGGGTGAGAACGCCGAGATCGGTGCGACCGTCGAACGGAACGGCATCGAGATCCCGTACCGACCCGTCGGTACCCACGGTTACCACGTCGCCCAACAGGAGATGGGCGTCCAAACGACGATGGCCCAGTACCACGCGTCGATGCTGGTCGGGGCGGTCGACGTCGTGGGCTCAACCCGCGTCCGGAAGGGTAAGTACGCCGAGCCACAGGACTACCGCCTCCCGTTCCGCGACCAGGCGTTCCACCCGGAGAAGATCACGCCGAACCCGGACGGGCCGTCGCTGGGCGGGAGCATGTTCCACCCCATTGACTCGACGGCGTACTCTCAGAGCCACGTCAGCCAGACCAACCCCGACAAATACAATCTCCCCTACGATCCCGAGGAGATGGCGTGGATCGTCCAGATGGCGAATCCGATTCACTCGGCGGCAGGAACTGACACGGTCATCGAGAGCATGAGCAAGGTCGACACGACGGTCGTCGTCGATCCGTGGATGAGCGAGACCGCCGACGTGGCCGCCGACTACGTGCTGCCGGCGGCGACCGCCGACAAGCTCCAGGGGCCGACCGGTGGCTGGAACGGGTACGCCGACATCAAGCACATCCGGTTCCCCTCGATGGACCCGATGTGGAACAGCAAACCCGACGCCGAGATATTCATTCAGATGGCCAAAGCGGTCGACGCCTTCGATGAGTACGTCCTCGACATCAACGACGAACTCGGCCTCGACGGCACCGAATACGCCTACAGCGGGGCCAGTGAGGCTCCCGACGACCCCCATGAGTTCCTGCGTGATGGGCTCGACCGCTGGGCGAAGACGAAAGGCAAGAGCTTAGAGTGGTTCCGCGAGGGCAACGTCATCACCAACGAGTGGGAGGTCGGCGAGGGCAACCGCTACGCCTACACGTGGGGGATGGACAACGGCTACGGCGAGTTCAACCCCTATGACGCCAAACACGAGTTCTACAGCGAGACGCTGTTCCGACTCGGCGAGCGCGTCGACGAACTGTTCGCCGACTCGAAGTTCGACGATCCGGAGGCGGAGTTCCCGTACCTCAAGGATTACACCGCGTTCCCGACCTGGCGACAGCCGACGATGTACGACTCCCCCGAGGAGTACGATCTCACGCTGTTCCAATGGAAACAGATCGAGCACAAGCAGTCCCGGAGTGCCAACAACAAGCTGCTCAACGAGATCGCGCCCCGAGCGTCGATCCGGCTGAACCCGAAGGATGCGGACCGTATCGGCGTCGAGACGGGCGACGAGGCCGTTCTCAAGACGCACAACGCCCAGACCGGCGAGACCTATGAGAGCGAGGGGATCGTGATGGTTCAAGACGGGATTAAACTCGGGTCGGTCGGACTCCCGCACTCTCACGGGAACTGGAAAGATCCCGTAACCGAGGAACTCGACGAGGGTATTCACGCGAACAAGATCCTGCCGAGCGGCCCGGGTTACCTCGGCTTCGACAACGGCCAGGCGTTCACGATCCGTGCGACGGTCGAACCCAAGGGAGGTGACGACTGATGACACAACTCGGAATGGCGATCGACTTGGAGCGGTGTTACGGCTGCCGGGCCTGTATGGAGGCTTGTAAGGTCGAGAACAGCACGCCCCGGGGGGCGTTCTGGATGCACGTCTTCCGCTTCGAGGAGGGCGAGTATCCCAACACCGAACAGACCAACATGCCCCGGCCGTGCCAGCACTGCTCGGAGCCGTCCTGTGCGTCGGCCTGTCCGACCTCGGCGCGGTTCAAACGCGAGGAGGACGGGATCGTCCTCACCGACTACGACCGCTGTATCGGCTGCCGGTACTGCGAGATCGGCTGCCCGTACGGCGTCAACTACGCGCAGTTCGAACACCCCGAAGACGCCCAGTACGGGTACGGCTCCGAATCGAACGAGCACAACGGCGACGACACGCACGGATCGGGCACCTTCGCGGAGGCGCTCGGCGACGAGGCGCCCGGCGAGGGCAAGCCGCCGTGGCACGACCCGATACTCGACGAGCCCACCGAACCCCGCGGTACACAGATGACCGGCCCCCAGCCGGAGGGCGTGATGAGCAAGTGTACGATGTGTGCGCACCGCCAGGATAACCCCGAACGCGGCCAGCAGGGGACGACCGCCTGCCAGGAGACCTGTCCGGTCGACGCGATCAAGTTCGGCGACATGGAGGATCCCGAAAGCGATCCCAATCAGCACCTCGAGGATAAGTCCTCGTCGTCGACGTTCAAGCTGCTCGAGGACCGCGGCACCGAGCCGAACGTCGTCTACATCGGCGACGAGCCCGGCGACGACGCCCGCACCATCGAGGACGCGGACACGTTCAAGGACCCGCAGGAAGCCATCGAGATCGAGAAGAACCCGCCTGAGAGCCGCTCGACCGACGTGGAGGTGGGCCAATGAGTACCCCCACCGGCTCGGACCGGCGGGCGGCGACGCTCGCGGATCCGGGCCCCCGCTACTACGCGATGCTGGCGGTCGCCGGGCTCGTCGTGCTCGCGATGGTGTACAGCTTCGTGACCGTCCTGACGCAGGGTCACGGTATCACCGGCCTACACAACTGGGGGACCGACGGCGGGGTCCCGTGGGGGCTCGACATCGGCGCGTTCAGCTGGTGGTCGGCGATGGGCGTCGGTGCCATCGCGCTGTCGGCGATCATCCGCGTGTTCCACATGGACGAGTACCGGCCGTACGCCCGCATCGGCGAGCTGCTGACGCCGCTGGCGTTCGGGGTCGGCTTCCTGCACATCGTCTTCGACCTCGGGCAGCCGTTCCGCGTGCTCAACACGCTCATCTACCTGCCCCTCCAGTCGCCGATCGCGTGGGACGTGATCCTGCTGGCGGGGCTCGGAACCATCTCCGTCGTCTACCTGGTCGCGTCGCTCCGCGCGGACGTCTACGAACTCTCCGAGCGGGACGCGCTTCCGGCGGCGCTTGGTCCGGTCTACGACGCGCTGCTGATCGGCTACGAGCCGTCGGAGACCGAGACCGGGAAAGGTCTCACATGGTGGCTCGCGGCGCTCGTCCTCGTGTTCATCCCGGTCGTCGGCGGCGGGGTCGTCCCGCTTTTGTGGGGCCCGCTCGGCGTCAACATCAACTGGTTCGGCGCGATTCAGGGGCCGACGTTCCTCGCGGCGAGCATGACGACCGGCGCGGCAGCGGTGCTGTTCGTCGGCTGCGTCCTCCGCTACGCGTACGGGCTCGACGACGTGTTCACCGACCGGACGCTCAGACGGTTCGGTGCCGTGACCGGCGCGTTCGCGTTCACCTACCTGCTGGGGACGTTCTACGAGATCCAGACCGGATCGTTCGCCGCCGACATGGCCGATCCGAACGTCACCGCACTCATCTTCGAGGGACCGCTCGCGCCCCTGCTGGTACTCGCGATCGTCGCGATCGTCGTCCCGACGGCGTACCTCACGATACAGCACGCGGTCGACCGGTTCAGCCTGCTGGGGACGGCCCTCCTGACGGGCGTCATGCTCGTCGGGATCCTCCACCAGGAAACGTGGCTGATCGTCGGCGGGCTGATGTACCCCGACCTGCCGTACCAGGTCGGTGAGTACACGCCCTCGATCTACGAGTGGCTGAACCTGATGGGGACGACCGCGCTCGTCGCGCTCGTCATGCTGGTGTTCGCCAAGACGCTGCCCGTGGTCTCTGACCCCGCGGAGGTGGGATCGGACCGATGAGCTCCACCAACACCGAACCGGAAGCCGACAATCCCGCCTCGCGGGAGCCGGCGGACTCCCCCGACGAGAGCCCGGTCGACGCCCGGGTGTATCGCATCCTCGGCGAGCAGCTCCTCAGTCGGCCCGACCGCGAGCGCGTCGACGCCGTCGGGGCGTGGGCGCGGGAGTGGCTGGCGACCGCGGAGTCGCTGCCGGTGGAGATAGAGACCGCTCTCGGGCGGATCGCCGACGGAAGCGAGGCCGACGTCGAACCCCTCCGGACGGCCTACACGCACCTCTTCAGGGGGATCTCCGAGAGCGATCCCGACCCGCCGTACGAGTCGATGTACGTCGGCGGGGGCTTCTACAGCGAGACCACCACCGAGATCAGACAGGGCTACCGGTGGGCCGGCGTGGACGTCGACACCACTGGCAGCAACGAGCCGCCGGATCACCTCGGCTTAGAACTGCAGTTCCTCGGCGAACTGCTGACGATGGACGACACCGAGGCCGACGCCGACGAGCCCGACGTCGAGGACGCCAAGTGGTGGCTGCTCGACGAGCACCTGGCCGAGTGGCTCCCGACCTACATGGCCCGGATCCAGCAGGCCGATCCGCACGACTACTACGCGGGGATCGTCGAGCTCGCCCTCGCGACGGTGAAATCCCACCGTGACCGACTCGGCGAGCGGAGGTAACGATGTACAGTACAAACGTCGTCTACGAGGTCGAGTTCGACATCCTCGACGACCGGCGTGAGCGGTTCGACGCCTGGGTCGCGACGGATATCATCGGTTGGGTCGGACACGAGTCGGTCGCCGCCTTCGAGGTGCTCACCGGCGGCCGCCGGGCGTCGGCGGACTCGAAGTTCGTCTTCGAGTTCGAGACGCTACAGGACTGGGCGGCGTTCGTCGGGAGCGACCGTCATGAAGACGCCGTCGACCGGCTCGACGCGCTCGCCGAGAACCGGGAGGCGACCCTGTGGCGGCGGGCGTCGGTCAAGCTCGACGCGGCACTGGATCGGACCGCGAGCGAACGAACGGACGGCGGCCGCGACGGCCGCGCGATCAACACGGTGAATTCACGATGACCACAGAATTACGCGACGAGTTAGCACAGATAGACGACCCGGCGCTCACCGAAGCGCCGCAGACCGACGGCGACGCGGACATCGTCTCGCTCGGGATCATCGGCGATGTCGAGGTCGACGACGGGGTGGCACACGTCGAACTCGCGCTCGGGGCACCCTACTCGCCGACGGAGAGCCGGCTCGCGGAGCGGGTCCGAGAGGTCGTCCGCGAGGCGGGCTACGAGCCGTCGCTGTCGATCGCGATCGACGACGACACGCCGGCGGGACTGATTGAGGACGCCCCGAACGTGATCGCCGTCTCCTCCGGCAAGGGCGGCGTCGGGAAGAGCACCGTCGCGGTGAACCTCGCGACGGCGATAGCCGAGCGGGGAGCCAACGTCGGGTTGTTCGACGCCGACGTGTACGGCCCGAACATCCCGCGGATGCTCGGCGTTCACGACCACCCCGGCATGGCCGAGGACGACGAGACCATCATCCCGGTCGAGCGACACGGGCTGAAGCTGATGAGCATCGGCTTCCTCGTCGGCGAGGACGACCCCGTGATCTGGCGGGGCGCGATGGTCGACAAGGTACTCACGCAGCTGTACGACGACACGCGGTGGGGCGACCTCGACTACTTCGTCGTCGACCTCCCGCCGGGAACCGGCGACGCGCAGCTGACGATGCTCCAGCAGATGCCGGTCCTCGGGTCGGTCGTCGTCACGACGCCGCAGGACGTCGCTCTGGACAACGCGCGGAAGGGGGCCAGGATGTTCGACAGACACGACGCCGAGGTGCTCGGCTTCGTCGAGAACATGAGCACGTTCGTCTGTCCGAACTGCGGGGACGCCCACGACGTGTTCGACGCCGGCGGCGGCGAGCGGATCGCCGAGGAGTTCGACCGGCCGCTGCTCGCCGAGATCCCGCTCGACCCGTCGATCCGCGAGGCCTGCGAGACGGGGGAGCCGGCCGTCTCGAACGACGACACGGAGGCGGCGAGGGCGTTCGAGTCGCTCGCCGAGGGGGTCATGGACGCGGTCGGAGCGCTCAGGCGGCGGTCACACAGCGAGACGGCGAGGTCGACGGTCGACGAGTCGCGATCGGCCGCCGAGCGCGCCGACGCGCAGACGAGCTGACGCTCTCGCCATGAGTCACACCACGGAGGCGTCTCGCACGGGACCGGCGATCTCCCTCTCCGAGATCGACTTCAGTCGGCTCGAAACCGTCGAACGCGCAGTCGAGATCCGGTGTGCGACGGGCGACCGGTGGACGGCCGACTGGCGCGGAACGCCCGTCTCGGCCGTGGTCGACCGGGGCGCGGTCCCGCCGGAGACCACGCACCTGACCTTCGAGACCGCGGACGGCTACCGCGCCTGTCTCGACGTTCA
>NZ_CBVY010000024.1:6900-11188 GCF_000513435.1 Halorubrum sp. AJ67
GTATCGAGGGCATTCGGACGGTGAAGGGCGTCTCGGCCGTCGTCCCCGCGTCACTTTCGCGCGACGGGGACCCGGAGGAACTGGAGGCGCTGGGGATCGGCGAGAGCGGTGGCGGGAAGACCGCCGAATGATATGACCTCGTATCGAGCCGTCTCGTTTTGACCTGTCCGATACTCTCGAGTTCGGGAACCGATTCAGTGGCGTTTCACTAGTTTTCGGACTGGTTCAAGGGACTTTGAGATATCTGAGCAGATACTCAATCGATCAGAAAGATTAAGTCAAATCGAGATATATCGATAGATATGACGATACTCGATCGGCTCTTCGGGACCGATTCGGACGACGGGAGCTGCTGCGACGTTCAGATAGAGGAGATAGACGCCGAAAACGACGAGGAAGCGCCGTCGGAACGGACGGCGACCGAATAACGAGAAATCGAGAATGTCCAATCAACCGAACACCTCGACCGACGCAGACTCCGAATCCGCGAGCGGGACACTCAGGCGGATCGAGGGAGACGCATGCTGTGAGGGGCCGTTCCCCGCGACCCGCCGGGTCGGGGAGACGACCCTCGACGCGGAGCTGTCGTCGTTCAAAGCGCTGGCCAACGCAAAGCGGCTGCGAATCGTCCACGCGCTCCGGGAGGGCGAACTCTGTGCCTGCGAGCTAGAGACCGTGTTAGACGCACCGCAGTCGACGGTCGCCTCACACCTCCGGAAGCTCCGTGACGCGGGGATCGTCAACACGCGTAAGGAGGGGAAGTGGACGTACTATCGGATCGCGGACACGGCGAGCCTCCAGCTGCTCGACCTGGCCGCGGCGCTGGGTGAGGACAGATGATCCCGCCGGGCACCGAGGCGGCGCTGCTCGACTCGTGGGACTACTTCGTTCACCTCGCGATAGTCCTTACGCCGCTTTTCATCGGCGCATCGTTCCTCGTCGGGCTCGCACAGGAGTATCTCCCCCCGGAGCGCGTCGAGGAGATGCTCCGGGCGCGCGATCACGGCAGCGGGAACGTCCTCGCGGCGGGCCTCGGCGCGGTGACGCCGTTCTGCTCGTGTTCGACCGTTCCCGTGTTGGCCGGCCTGTTGGGCGCCGGGGCGCCGACGGGCATGGCCTTCTCGTTCCTGCTCGCGTCCCCGATCGTCAACTGGATCGCCGTGTTCCTGCTGTTCGGGCTGTTTGGGACCGGTGTCACCGTCGCGTACGTAACGACCGCGCTGCTCGCGGCGATCGTCGCGGGCCTGATCATCGGCACGCTCGATCTCGACGAGTACATCAAAGACGTCCGTATCACGGCGGGCGGCCGCGAGATCGCGACCGACGGCGGAGCGGCTCCTTCGGACGCCTCGAAGGCGGCCGACGCCGCGTCCGGCTGTAGCGAGTGCGGGACGACCGCGACGAATTGGACCCACAAGGAACGCGTGACCGCGGCCGGGGAGGGCGCACTCTCCTTCTTCCGCGACACGCTCCCCTACATCGCCGTCGGCATCGCGATCGGCGCGCTGATCCACGGGGCAGTGCCCGCGGAGTTCCTCCAGCGGATCGCCGGCCCGGGGAACCCGCTCGCGACGCCGATCGCCGCGCTCGCCGGCGCACCGATCTACGTGAGCCTCAGCGGAATGCTCCCGATCGCGCACTCGCTCACCGAGGCGGGGATCCCGATCGGGACGGTGATCGCGTTCGTCATCGGCGGGGCAGGGATCAGTATCCCGAACCTAATCTTGTTGAACAAGCTGTTCGAACGGCGGCTGCTCGCGATCTACGCGACGACGGTCGTGACGATCGGGATCACGGTTGGTGTGCTGTTCAACACCGTCTTCGCCGGTCTGCTCTGAGCCGGCGAGCGTCCGTTTCTACAGCGACCGCGAGCCGTCGAGCGCGACGAGGACCGCGTTCGCGCGCGGCGTGGCGCGGTACATCCGCCACTTCCCCTCCTTCCGGCGCGTGACGAGGCCGGCGTCGGTGAGCTTCGAGAGGGCGTGACTGATCGCGCTGTCGCTCACGTCCAGCAGCGGCGAGAGCTCGCAGACGCACAGCTCGTCGTCGTCGGCCGCGTGGAGCATGCGGACGATCTTGTACCGCGTCTCGTTCGCGAGCGCCGACAGCAGATCCACGTCGGTCTCCAAGTCCGACCCGCCGACGGAGTCGTTCAGCGCTTCCAACTCCGCGAGCCGCTTAGAGAGCTCCTCGTCCGTACAGGAGCCGCACTCGTCGGCGACGTACCGCTGGAGCCGATCGGTCGATGACATACGGCACGATTGAGTCGATTCGGGATTAAGCGTTGCGGACCGTCCGCTTTTACGATCTCGACTATCGGCGAAAACGATATAGCAACTCTTCAGCTATTGTGTCGTATGAGAGATGCGATCTTCCGCGCGGGGACCGCCGGATCGAGGTCGAGCGTGCCGGCGAGCGCGACCGCAGTCGCGACCGATCCCCTCGTCGCGAACGCGGGGTGTCGGGTGTGACAGAATCGTACGAGCGGGTCAACTACACCGATATCGAGCCGGTTTCGGGCGCGATGCGACCGCTCACGGACTCGCTCGACAGCGAGCGGGTCGGCGTGTCGATCGCCCGCTGCGAGCCCGGCTGGCGGAGCAAGCCGCACGACCACGCCGCGGAGGATCACGAGGAGATCTACGTCCTCTTGGAAGGAGAAGCGACCGTCGTTATCGACGACGAACCTATCGATCTCGAGACCGGCGACGCCGTCTGGATCCCGCCGACGGCGACGCGACAGATACGGAACGGGGACGCCGAGAGCGCGTTCGTCCTCGTGAGCGGCCCGGCGACGGACTGTCGGTCCGCGACGTGTCCCGACGAACCGGGATCGTGGGTCACCGACGGATTCGTCGGCTGATCGGGTCTCCTGTCCGTTCCCGGGCCTCGACCGTTCCGAGCTTTCGACCGCGCGACCGACGCGGAGGGGTCCGACCGAAGAGCTTATAATTGTATGAGAGTTTGTTCAAATGAACCGATCACAGTAGGCGCACCATCGTCGCGTCTCGCTGTGAACGACGGCTCAGACGACACGGATTCGACTCCACCATGACCGAACTCACCCTGTATGAAGAAGCGATGTGTTGCTCCACCGGCGTCTGCGGTCCCGACCCCGACGAGGAGCTCGTCGAGGTCAGCGCCGCGCTCGACCAGCTCGAGGACGCGTTCGACGACCTCGATGTCAGTCGGGCGAACATGCAACACAACATCGACCAGTTCCTCGAAACCCAGCGGATCTACGACCGCGTTCAGGAGAACGGCCCGTCGGTCCTCCCGATCACGGTCGTCGATGACGAGATCGTCGCCGAAGGCGAGTACCTCTCGTACGACGAACTGACCGCCGCGATCGGCGAGGGCGCGACGCCTCAGGAGGCCTGACAGATGGCACAGTCAGGAGCGAAACGGTCGACGAGCGCGCGGGAGAGAGTGGAACCGAGCGGCGAGGAGACCGAGTTCGTCTTCTTCAGCGGGAAGGGCGGCGTCGGCAAGAGCACGGTGAGCTGTGCGACCGCGACGTGGCTCGCCGACAACGACTACGAGACGCTCCTCGTCACGACCGACCCCGCGCCGAACCTCTCGGACATCTTCGGCCAGTCGATCGGCCACGAGGTCACCGCGATCGACGGGATCGAGAACCTCTCCGCGATCGAGATCGACCCCGACACCGCCGCCGAGGAGTACCGACAGGAGACGATCGAGCCGATGCGCGAACTGCTCGGCGAGGAGGAGATCCGGACGGTCGAAGAGCAGCTCAACAGCCCGTGCGTCGAGGAGATCGCCGCCTTCGACAACTTCGTCGACTTCATGGACAGCCCGGAGTACGATGTCGTCGTCTTCGACACGGCTCCGACGGGCCACACCATCCGACTGATGGAGCTCCCCTCCGACTGGAACGCGGAACTTGAGAAGGGCGGGTCGACCTGTATCGGGCCGGCCGCCTCGATGGAAGAGCGCAAGCAGGACTACGAGCGCGCGATCGATACGCTCCAAGACGGCGAGCGCACCGCGTTCGCGTTCGTCGGCAAGCCCGAGGACTCCTCGATCGACGAGATCGAACGCAGCGCGGGCGACCTCGCCGAACTCGGCATCGAGTCGCAGCTGCTGATACTCAACGGCTACCTCCCCGAGTCGGTGTGTGAGGACCCGTTCTTCGAGGGGAAGCGCGCGGACGAACAGGCCGTCATCGAGCGCGCCCGCGAGGAGTTCGACGCGGACGCGACCGCGACGTACCCCCTCCAGCCCGGCGAGATCGCAGTCGTGGGAGGCAAGGCACACAGGGGATAGG
>NZ_CBVY010000024.1:11208-14903 GCF_000513435.1 Halorubrum sp. AJ67
CGCGACGTACCCCCTCCAGCCCGGCGAGATCGCCGGCCTCGACCTGCTCGCGGACGTCGCCGGCGTCCTCTACGACGGCGACGAGGCGACCGTCGACGTCGGGGCGGCGACCGACGCGGACGCCGACGGCGAGGTCGACTTCGATTCGATGGCGGATGCCGACGCGGTCGTCGACCAGCTCACGCCCGGCGAGGAGACTGAGTACCTCTTCTTCACTGGGAAGGGCGGCGTCGGCAAGAGCACGGTCGCCGCGACGGCGGCGACGAAGCTCGCCGAGGCGGGCCACGAGACGCTCGTCGTCACGACCGACCCGGCCGCGCATCTGGAGGACATCTTCGGAGAGCCGGTGGGTCACGAGCCGACCTCGGTCGGGCAGGCCAACCTCGACGCGGCGCGGATCGACCAGGAGAAGGCGCTCGCCGAGTACCGCGAGCAGGTCCTCGATCACGTCACCGAGATGTACGAGGAGAAAGAGGACACCGAGATCGACGTCGACGCCGCGATCGCGAACGTCGAAGAGGAGCTGGAGTCGCCCTGCGCCGAGGAGATGGCCGCCCTCGAAAAGTTCGTGAGCTACTTCGACGAGGACGGCTACGACGTCGTGGTCTTCGACACGGCACCGACGGGACACACGCTCCGCCTGCTCGAACTCCCGTCCGACTGGAAGGGGTTCATGGACCTCGGCTCGCTGACGAAGGGGGCCGCGCCCGCGAAGGGCGACCAGTACGACGAGGTCATCGAGACGATGAAAGACCCCGAGCGGAGCACGTTCGCGTTCGTGATGTACCCCGAGTACACGCCCATGATGGAGGCGTACCGCGCGGCCGCCGACCTCAACGACCAGGTCGGCATCGAGACCTCGCTCGTCGTCGCCAACTACCTCCTGCCCGAGGAGTACGGCGACAACGCCTTCTTCGCGAACCGGCGCGCGCAACAGGCGCAGTACTTAGCGGAGATCCGCGACCGCTTCGACGCGCCGCTCATGCTCGCCCCGCTCCGCCGAGACGAGCCGATCGGGCTCGACG
This sequence comes from Halorubrum sp. AJ67, assembly GCF_000513435.1. NCBI lineage: Archaea > Methanobacteriati > Methanobacteriota > Halobacteria > Halobacteriales > Haloferacaceae > Halorubrum > Halorubrum sp. AJ67. Next base: position 12,234 of record NZ_CBVY010000024.1, read on the forward strand.
AGCTGAGCGCCTTCGGCGAGGAGGTCACCGGGCTGGCGGACGTCGCCGAGGCAGACGCCCCGGAGGTGACTTCCTCATGAGCGACGCGCAGGGCTCGGACGACGCGACGGAGCGCGTCGCGGACGCGTCCGCGGACGAAACCGTGGAAGAAAACGTCGAGGCGGCGCTCCGCGAGTTCCTCGACGCCCTCGGCGAGTCGGAGACGTACCGGCGGTTCGTCGCGGCCGACGAGGCGCTTCAGGACGACGACGAGGCGATGGCGCTGCTCCGCGAGTACCGGCGGAAACAACAGCAGATGCAACGCGGCGGCTTCGACGGGTCGGTGATGGAAGAGCTGAAAGGGCTCCAGTCGGAGCTGTCGGCCAACGAGACGATCCAGCGGCAGCAGGCCGCACAGGCCGACTTGGTGGAACTCCTCCAGCGGACGAACGACGTCATCAGCGAGGAAATCGGTGAGGAGTTCGCGCGGTCCACCGGAGGTGGGTGCTGTTGAGCGCCTCCGAACCCAGTTCCGACGCGGACGGGGCTGCCGACGACGAGGTCGTCGCGGCCGCCGAGCGGCTCGGCGAGCAACTCGCCGCCGCGAAGGCGGAGTCGTCGGAGTTCGCGTTCACGACGATGCTGATGCAGTGTAACGAGGCGATCGGGGACGAGACGGGGATCGACTACGGCAGCGTCTGCGGCGACGACGACGGCTGCTGTTAGCGGCGGTCGATAGGAGCCGCACCCGGCCGACTATTTTCTCCGTCTCACTCCGCGGACGGCGTCTCCGGCAGGAGTTCGTCGAACAGCGCGACGACGCGCGCTTCGATCTCGTCGCGGATCTCGCGGACCGCCTCGATCGGCCGCTCGTGCGGGTCGTCGAGTCCCCAGTCGCGGTTCTCGCCGTTCCACGTCGCCGGACACACGTCCGACGCCGAACAGCCCATCGTCACGACGAGGTCGACCGCCCGTAGCTCGTCGGGCGTCACCTCTCGGGGCGTCCGGTCGCTAACGTCGACGTCTACCTCCGCCACCGCCTCGACGACGACCTCGTGAACGCGGTCTGCGGGCCGTGTCCCGCCGGTGACTATCTCGATCCGGTCGCCCGCGTTCCGGCGGTCGCGCTCCCGCTCGGCGAACGCGGCGGCCATCTGGCTCCGCCCCGCGTTCTGGACGCAGACGAACGCGATCCGGTGGCCCGACTGCTCGCTGTCTTGCGTCACGACTCGTCGTGCGGGCGGCATCAATATAGCCGTTGCTTCGGACTGCTATAGAGTGCTATAGAGAGGTCCCGAACGAGATCGCACCGGCGTGCCCTGTCACGGCCGGCCTTGTTGAAACCCTCCGTAGTTGATATTTGTACTGTCTCGATTGCTCAGTACAGAGAAACGATGCATCGTATCGTAGCTCTCATTATAGAGCTCGGATTTTCTACGAAGGACCCCATAGTGATCCTACAATCGATATCACAGCTGTAATGATGTCGTTTCAAACTGTCGAGCAGAGCTATATGATCGCATAAACGACAATCATCACAACCGGAACGCTCAGCAACGTCAGTACGGAAATGATTGGTTGCTCACGATGAGACGCCGCTACAGTGTAGAATCCAGCAAAGACAGCGACTGTGCCAAGATACCGTCCCACTTCCGCGAGGCAGAGCTCAGCGGCACCAGACAGCAGGATGGCCGAGACCGAAACCTCGCCTGCCAGTGCGGGCCCGACAATGAACCAGACGAGAGACACAAGCCACTGAACTATTGCTCCCCAAACTGCGAGAACGCCAATTTCCCAGGCCCTCGCCGTTGGTCGGGTCCGCACGTACACGACGATAGCAACAATGACGGACACCAGGGTGATGAGTCGTTCCAGTTCGATCGTCCAAGCCGTCGTGTTCGTCACTAAGAACACCTGCAAGGCCAATCCGAGACCGACGATGCCGCCAAGCAAGCCGACAAATGCTCGCCGGTCCAAGTCAGCAATTGATGCGCGAGAGAATAGAGGGGAAGGCATGCTACACCAGATCTTGACACGCAGTAAGTACTTTCTGTCTCGCATTTTCTTGGACGACAGCAGCTGTTGATGCTGTCGCTTCGGTAGCTTGTTTCTCCGATTGATGATTAGTGCGCAGTTCTCATCGACCGGCTGTGTCACACAGTCTTGTGTCCAAAGAATAGGATTTCAACAGAGCCTCACGACTCCGATCGAACGCACTTAGTCGTCCGCGGCGGCGGGAGTCGTCGAGGTCTCCGCCGGCGGCTCGACCCGTTCGGACTCGGCCAGTGGCGTCCACTCCAACTCGGACTCGTAGTGGAACGCGCGGTGGTCCCGCGTCGGGTCGACGACCGTCAGGGAGAGCCAGTCGTTGTCCAGCAGTCCGGCCACCGCCTCGTTGTCGGCCAATATCTCGGTGACGCGGTCGACCGGCGCGTGAACGACCGTCGAGAGCCGGAGCGGCTGGTGGTACGGCTCGTCGGCGGCGGCCCTGACCGACTGGAGCGGCAGCCCGGTCATCAGGTCGCCGCCGTTGCCCTGGTAGACGCCGACGTTGCCGACCGGGTTGTGGGTCACCTTCGAGCCGCTGCCGTACGCCGCGTTGTCGACCGTCGAGAAGTGTACTGCGCGTTGATCCACTGGGTGACGACCATCGGACCGGTGAGGATCGCTTCGAGCGCGTCGCCGTCGGCG
>NZ_CBVY010000024.1:19756-21920 GCF_000513435.1 Halorubrum sp. AJ67
CCGGACCTCCTCGTCCACATGGTCCACGCCGAGCGCGAACACCTCGAACGGGTCGCGGACGAGTCCGTGCCGGTCGCGGTGTGTCCGCGCGCGAACGCCGTCCTCGACGTCGGCACGCCGCCGGTGCGCGACCTGCTCGACCACACGACGGTCGCGCTCGGGACGGACAACGTCATGTTGAACCCGCCGTCGATGTTCCGGGAGATGGCGTCCGCGGCGAAGCGGTTCGACGTGAGCGCCCGCGAGGTGTTGCGGATGGCCACCACCGCCGGGGCCGAGATCGCCGACCTCGACTGCGGCGTCATCGCCCCCGGTCGGCGGGCGGCGCTCGTCGTCCTCGACGGCGACTCGGACAACCTGTCCGGCTCGGTCGACCCGGTCCGCGCGGTCGTCCGGCGCGCGACCCCGCTCGACGTCGAGCGCGTCGTGGTCTGAGAGCCTGCTCCTCAGCCGTCCGCGTCGTCGTCCCGTCCGGCATCGAACCTGCCGAACGGGGTCGTCTCGTGGGTCCGCACGAGCACCTCGTCGGCGACGGTGACGCCCATGTCGAGGAGCTCCTGCGCCACGGGCGTGATGTCGTTGTCCGACTCGCCGACGACCGTCACGAGGAGGTTCTCCTCGCCGGTCACGAGCTCTTGGACCGACACGACGCCGTCGATGTCGAGGATCTCCGGGATGCGCTCGCCGCGCTCCGGAATCGACGCGGTACAGTAGAGCAGCATCCGGAGCGGGTACCCCGACCGCTGGTAGTCGACGCTGGCGCTGTACCCCTTGATCACGCCGTCGGATTCGAGGCGTCCGATGCGCTTGCGGACGGTGCTGTCGGAGGTCCCGGTCCGCTCCGCGATGTCTCCGGACGACGTGTTTCGGGCGTCCTCCTGTAGCGCGTACAGGATCGCCCTGTCGACGTCGTCGATCGATCCGTTGTCCATGGCTCGTGATAGACACGTGCCGTTTTTATAAGATGCGGGAGGCGAAAACCAACGGCTGAAGCCGTGGCAGGGGGTCAACGGTTGTCGGGCCGCCGCTCCGATCCCGACGCCTACATACGGTCCCCGCCAGTGGGTCGGATATGGCACCCTACACCGTGGACATCGACGTTCGGTTCCGCGACATCGACGCGTTAGGCCACGTCAACAACGCCGTCTACGCGACGTACATCGAGCAGGCGCGGACGCGGTACTTCCGCGAGGTTCTCGACATCGACATCTCCCAGTCGTCGAACGTGCTGGCGTCGATCTCGATCGACTTCCGCCGCCCCGTCGAACTGTCCGACGACCGGGTCACCGTCACCGTCGATCTGGCGGAGCTGGGCCGATCGAGCGTGACGATGGCCCACGAGGTCCGGGTCGGCGACGCCGTCGTCGCGGAGGCGGAGGCGACGATCGTCTCGCTGGACCCCGACACCGGCAAGCCGACGCCGATCCCGGAGGACCACCGGGCCGCGATAGAGTCGTACCACGACGTCTGAGGGACCGCGTCCCTGAGGATCCGCGGTCTCCGCGGCGACAGCGGCGCGGAACCGATCGCCCGGGCGGCCCGGACGCACACCTTCTTGACGCCGCGCACGGATCGATCGGTATGAGCGTTCGACTGTACGCCCTCGACGGGTGTCCGTTCTGCGAGAAGGCGGCCGACGCGTTGGACGACGCCGGCGTCGACTACGAGACCGAGTGGGTCGAGGCGCTCCACTCCGAGCGGAACGGGGTCAAGCGGGTCAGCGGCCAGCGCGGGGTCCCCGTCCTCGTCGACGACGAGCGCGGCGTGACGATGGCCGAGAGCGCGAACATCGTCGAGTACGTCGAGAGGACCCTCGCATGAGCATCTACACCGGCCGCGGCGACGAGGGCGAGACCGACCTCCGGGACATGAGCCGGGTGTCGAAGTCGAGCCACCGCATCGAGGCGTACGGCTCCGTCGACGAGGCGAACGCGCTGCTCGGGACGGTTCGTCCCACCGGCCACGACGACGTGGACGAGCTGCTGGAGACGGTCCAAAACCACCTCCACGTCGTTCAGGCCGACCTCGCGAACCCCGACCCCGACCCGGACGACCCCCAGGTCGAGAGCAAGCACACCGACGCGATTGGAGGACCGCATCGACGCGTTCGACGAGGAACTGGAGCCGCTGACGTCGTTCATCCTCCCGGGCGGCGGCGAGGCCG
>NZ_CBVY010000025.1:0-2590 GCF_000513435.1 Halorubrum sp. AJ67
GTCCGCGGCGCTGTGGGGGGCCGTCGGCGGCTTCGCCTTCCTCGTGCTCGCGCAGGGATACCGACTTCTCGGTCCCGGGTCGCTGCCGGTCGGCCTCTGGGGGCTGGCGCTCGTCGCGCTCGGCGTCGCCGCGGCGTCGGCCGGTCTCTCCTACCTCGCCGAGGCGCGACTCCGAGCGAAAAGAAGGACTTAACAGTCGCACCGGAGTATCACCGCGTGAGCCAGGATGGCCGAGTGGTAAGGCGCACGCCTGGAAAGCGTGTTCCCATCCGGGATCGGGGGTTCAAATCCCTCTCCTGGCGTTCCTGTCGACGCCGATTGCGAGCGAGGAGCGGCAGCGACGAGCGAGCCCGGCGTCGACGAACACAGACTGAGGGATTTGAACCAGAGAGTGAAGCGAGCGGTGCGAGGCGTGAGCGAAGCGAGCGCCTCGAAAAGCGAGCGGAACGACTGAGGTTCAAATCCATCTCCTGGCGCTTCGCTGTCGCAACAACGAGCGAGGAGCGACAGCAATGAGCGAGTCCGACGTTACCGAGCCTACCCGGCTGTAGTTCTGTTGAAAACCGCAGAGGGCGATACACTTCTCGCTCGCGTTCAGCACGCACGTTCGGTGGAAAAATACAAACAAATTCATCCGAAATAGACCTATCGAGCGAATGGTCCCCGAGATGCCCACTAGACGTCGTAAACTCCTCGTCAGCTTGAGTAGTGCCGGCCTCGTCAGTCTCGCTGGCTGTACCGACCTCGGCGGTGATTCCACGGAGAGCGACAACGATCCCACGGTCGTCGACACCATCGAGATCGCGAACGGTCAGGACGTCTCGCGAACGTTCAAAGTCGTTCTGCGATCCGCCGAGAGCGTACTCTACTGGGACTCCTTCGAGCTCGATGCGAGTGAAGACACTAACGCCGACGTGGATCTCGTCGAAGGTCCGTTCGGGAGCGGTGACGAGCCACTGTGGCTGGACGTGAAAGCGGGGTATCCCGATGACGACCCCGACTCGGGCGAAGGCGAGACCGTCGTCACCCAGCCTCTCGGTGAGGAGTACAGCGGCTGTATCTATGTGGTAGTCTTCACACGAATTGCCGGCGGCGTCTCGTTCCGCATCGACCCGGCTAACGAGATCGTGTCCAGAGACACTCGCTGTTGAAATCCGCTGGCGGACTGTCGTTAGGAGCTTGTAAATAGCCGATTACGGATCGACGGCGAGTGCCTCCGAAGCCCCAGCCGGGAGGGCTCGCGCGGCTCGGGGCGCTCCTCGCTCAGTCGCTTCGCTCCTTCGCTGTGGTGCTGCCGTCGCCGTGCTTCGCCCTCCCGGCTGCCCCTTCGAGTCCCGCCCCGCAACCGCACAGCACCTCACGCCTTCCCAGCCTCGTCGGCGGTCCTCCGCTTCGCTTCGGACCGCCGACTCCCTCGCGCGGCGCTCCTTCGTGGTCGCCGGGGGCGACCGCTCGGAGGCGCGCGCCACAGCATCGCTTATAGACCGTCATCGTCGCCGCTACCGGTATTTAAACATCGCACCGAATCACTGACACACCGACACAAGACTCATATGTGTGGGTGTAGTTAACACGGGTGACGATGCCAGACACGAAATCGGGCCGCGAGCGGAAAGGGAGGAACAAGCGCCGCCAACTCGAGAACCACCTCGCACGGCGCGAACTCGACGCGGACGACGAACCGCCGGAGCCGTACGCGGAGCCGACGGACGCGGAGTTCCTCGCGGAATCCGACGACGCGGCCCGGTGACGGTCGCGACTCGCTCCCCGTCTCTATTTTAGTTCGACCCCGCGCCTGCCGCGGATCTCGCGTCGCGAAAGCTTTAGACCCGGGAGCGGCGTATCTCGGCGCAATGAGTCGCGGCCCCGAGCTGATAATCACGGAGAAGGACAACGCCGCGCGGCGCATCGCCGACATCCTGAGCGGCGAGTCCGCGACGGCGGAACGGATGAACGACGTCAACGTCTACGAGTGGGGCGGAAAGCGATGTATCGGCCTCTCCGGCCACGTCGTCGGCGTCGACTTCCCCGCCGAGTACAACGACTGGCGCGACGTCGAGCCGGTCGAGCTCATCGACGCGCCCGTCACGAAGACGCCCACGCAGGAGGGGATCGTCGCCGCGCTCCGGCGGCTCGCCCGCAACGCCTCCCGCGTCGTCATCGCGACCGACTATGACCGGGAGGGCGAGCTCATCGGCAAGGAGGCGTACGAGCTGGTGCGCGAGGTCAACGAGGACGTCCCCGTCGACCGCGTGCGCTTCTCCTCGATCACCGAAAACGAGGTGCAGGAGGCGTTCGCGAACCCCGAGGCCTCGACTTCGAGCTGGGCGGCCGCCGGCGAGGCCCGCCAGACGGATCGACCTCACGTGGGGGGCCGCCCTCACCCGCTTCCTCTCCTTATCCGCCCGCCAGCTCGGCGACGACTTCATCTCCGTCGGCCGGGTCCAAGGCCCGACGCTCAAGCTGATCGTCGACCGCGAGCGCGAGATACAGGTGTTCGATCCGGAGTCCTACTGGGAGCTGACGGGCGAGCTGGCGAAGGCCGGCGGCGACCCCTTCGAGGCGCGCTACTTCTACCTGAACGACGAGG
>NZ_CBVY010000025.1:8208-9308 GCF_000513435.1 Halorubrum sp. AJ67
GAGCTGCTCGCGGCCCTCGACGGAGTCGGCGTAGTCGCGCAGCCGGCGCGCGAGTTCGACCTCGACCGCGCCGCCGCCGGGCAGGGTCCGCCCGTCGGAGACGGTCGTCGAGACCACGTCAATCGCGTCCTGAATGCCGCGTTCAAGCTCGTCGACGACGTGTTCGGTGGTACCGTACAGGAGGAGCGTGACGCCGTGGGAATCCTCGCCCTCGACGTAGAACAGCTCCTCGTCGTCGTCGCGCTCGATCGAGCCGACCGCGAGGTCGTCCGCGGACAGGGAGTCGAGGTCCGTGACGATCGGCGCGCCGAGCACGTTCTTCAGGAAGGTCAGGTCGGACTTCTTCGTGCGGCGGACCGCCAGAATGCCCTCCTTCGCGAGGTAGTGCTGCGCGAGGTCGTCGATCCCCTTCTGACAGAAGACGACGTCCGCGCCGGACTCGACGATCTTGTCGACCTTCGCGCGGAGCTGCTCTTCTTCCTGATCGAGGAACTTCTGGAGCTGGTCCGGGGAGTCGACGTTGACGGAGGTGTCGACGTCGGCCTCCTCGACCTCGATCGGGTCGTTGAGGAGCAGGACGTTGGCCGACTCGAAGTCGGTCGGCATGTCCTCGTGAACGGGGTCCTTGTCGATCGCCGCGCCGGTGAGCAGGCGGGACTCGCCCGCCGCGCGACCGGTGCGCGTCTCGATGTTGAGGTTCGCCAGGTCGACCACGTGGGAGCCGTCGTCGGCCTCGACGGTGACGCCCTGTACCGCGCGGACGACGAGGTCGGCGAGGGTGTCCTTGTCCAGCTCAGCGCCCTTGCCGGTCATCGACGTCTCGGCGACGTTCCGGAGGGTTTCCGTGTCGCCGGGCTCGACGGCGGTGGCGACCTCGTCGACCTGCTCGCGGGCGTACTCGCTCGCGAGGTTGAAGCCCTTGATCACCGCTGTCGGGTGGATGTCCTGTTCGAGGAGGCCCTCGGCGTTTTTCAGCAGCTCGCCCGCGATGGCGACCGCGCTGGTCGTGCCGTCGCCGGCCTCGTCTTCCTGCGTCTCGGCGACTTCCACGACCATCTCGGCGGTCGGGTTGTCGATGTCCATCGTCTGGAGGATGGTGA
>NZ_CBVY010000025.1:9870-12321 GCF_000513435.1 Halorubrum sp. AJ67
CTCGCGGCGCATTCGGAGGATCCCCAGCTCGACGAGTCCGTTCATCACCCCCCACAGCGACAGCATCGCGAGGATCGCCCACCCCCGCGACGTGCCGGTCAACAGCTCCAACGGACGGTAGAACACCCACACGAGGTACGCGCCGGTGACCGGTAGCGCGACGCCGGTCCAGCGCGTGACCATGAGCAGGCGGTGCGCGGCGTCGGCGAACGACTCCCGGGACAGGTCTCCGTCCGTCGCCCGGGGGAGGACCGCGTAGACGACGAACAGGACCGCACCGGTCCAGAACGCTCCAGACAGCACGTGGACGGCGTAGGCGACGGTTCGAATCACGTCCGTCTCTCGGTCCGACGAGAACATAAATGTCCGACGCGCACGGACGCTCCCGCTTACGGCAGCGACAGCGTTCCCTCGTACCGGTGCGTCCCCTCGACGGTCTCGCGGTACTCGTAGGTCTCTGGCGGGTCGATCCCCCACTCCCGGAGCCGCTCGTCGACCCCGTCGACGTACGTGGCGAGAAACGAGCCTCGGTTGCGGAGAGTCGGCGGCGCTCGCGTGTGTTCCGTCTCGAACCAACACCGGGCGGTCCGGCCGTCCGCGTTCGCGGTTATCCGGACCCGGAGATCCGACCGGAGCCGTTCTCGGACCGCCGGCGGATCACCGCGGAGGTGGCCCTCGCCGAACGCGTCGACCGCGGCCAGCGCCTCGTTCGGGACGTGGTTCACGCCGGGGATACGTTCCCGCGACACGAGTCACTTGCCCCGGACATCCCGAACAGCGGTGGATTTATAAATCCGAACTCGACCGCCGTATCTCGCGAAATACCCGGATTTAACGGGTCCAGAAACAGGTTTAAGCGGATCGCGTTCCACTAATCGATAGACTCTCATTTATGAGTAGACGCTCCGTCGTCGAGTCGATACGCTCGTTCCGCGCCGAGGTCGATCCCGTCCCGTTCGCCGTCGGGTCGCTCGTCACGTTCGCCTTCCTCGCGTACACCGTGATCGACACCGACGGCGCGGCGGCCGCCATCGACGCCGCGTTCGTGACGTTCGGTCAGGGGCTCGCGTGGCTGTACCTCGGGTCGGTCCTCGCGCTGGTCCTCGCGGCCGGCTACCTCCTCGTCGGGAAGTACGGTCGCGTCCGGCTCGGCGACGGCGAGCCGGAGTACGGCACGCTCTCGTACGTCGCGATGTTCTTCTCCGCCGGGCTCTCGGCGGGGATCGTGTTCTTCGGCCCCGTCGAGGCGCTGCTCCACTACCAGACCGTTCCGCCGCTGTTCGCGGGTCAGGTCGCCGCCGAGTCGAGCGCGGCGGCGGTCCCCGCGGTCGCGTACACCGTCTTCCACTACGGGATCAGCGCGTGGGGCGGCTACCTCGCGATCGGCCTTCCGGTCGCGTACTTCGCGTACCGCCACGACGCGCCGTTCCGCGTCTCCACCGCGCTGTACCCGATCCTCGGCCCCGACGGACTCGACGGCGTGGTCGCCCGGACAGTCGACACGCTCGCGGTCGTCGCCACCATCGGCGGGATCGCGACCGGCCTCGGCTTCATCGCCACGCAGCTTCTCACCGGCGTGACGTTCCGGACCGGAATCGCCTTCGGCGACGCCGAGACCGTCGCGGTCATCGTCGGTATCACCGCGCTGTTCACGCTGTCGCTCGTCGCGGGCGTCGGTCGCGGGATTAGACGGCTCTCCGTCTTCAACGTCGGCGTCATGGCGCTGCTGCTCGGCGTGGCGCTCGTCGCCGGGCCGACGACGGACGTGTTGAACGTCGGCGTGGCGGCGCTCGGCACCTACGCGACCTCCTTCTTCGAGATGAGCCTGTTCACCGGCAGCGGCGTCGAGAACGGTCCCGGATGGTCGGCGGCGTGGACCGTCTTCTACTGGTCGTGGTGGATCGCGTGGGCCCCGTTCGTCGGGCTGTTCCTCGCGCGGATCTCCCGCGGCCGGACGATCCGGTCGGTCGTCGGGACCGCGTTCGGCACGATGACCGCCGTCTCCGCGCTGTGGTTCACCGTCATCGGCGGCACGTCCATCCGACTACAAGACTCCGGCGCGGTCGACGTGCTCGGCGCGGTCGGCGAGTTCGGCGACGGCGTCTCCGGGTACGTCATCTTCGGGGCCTTCCCCGGCGGGGAGCTGTGGCAGCTGCTGTTCCTCGTGTTGGTGACGACGTTTTTCGTCACCTCCGCCGACTCCTCGACGCTCGCCGTCGGCATGCTCACCACCGGCGGCAGCCGGGAGCCGTCCGGTGCGAACCGCGTGTTCTGGGGGATCCTTCAGGGCGCTATCGCCTCCGTTCTCGTGGTCGTCGGGGGCGCGACGGCGCTCCGGTCGTCGGTGATCGTCACCGGCGCACCCTTCGCCGTCGTCTGTCTCGTCGCGATGGGCGGGTTCCTCCGGTGGCTGTCGCGGGTCGAGACTCCCGCTCCCGCGAGCGACTCGAA
>NZ_CBVY010000025.1:15053-20240 GCF_000513435.1 Halorubrum sp. AJ67
GAGCGCCGCTACGACGTGCGCCACGCGGACGACGCCGGCGTCCCCGTCGACGAGCTGGAGACGCACGAGGACCCGCTCGACGCGCGCGAGCTGGCCACCTTCGACGAGAAGGGACGCTACCGCCCCCTCAAGACCGCGCCGTCGCTCGCCGGCGGGTGGGTCTTCCCCGATCTGGGACCGCGCGACCTCTACGAGACGATCGAGACGATCTACCCCGCGACCGTCGCCAACTGGCACCGCGAGCGCGAGGGGAACTTGGACGTGACCCACTGGCGCGAGACGATGGCGCGCCAGTCCGGCATCTACGGCGTCGTGAAGACGTGGGACCGCGGCGAGGGGCACGAACACGTGAACTGGGTCGCGGAGGCGTGCTGTGACGACTCGCAGTGTCTCAAGCGCCGGGAGTGGGAGTACGACGAGGACGAAGACCTCGACGTCGACGGCGGCGACGGCATCTTTCCCTGCCGCGAGCCCTGCTCGGTGGTCGTGTCGGCCGCCCGCAAGTGGACGCGGCTGGAGAGCGAACAGGAGCGCACCTACGAGTTCGACCTGACGCCCAGCGAGAAGGAGCAGGTGGAGGCCATCATCGACGCGGTCGCGGACGGCCGGACCGACGAGATCCGCGAGGCGGACACGAAGGAGGGCGCGAACCGTTACCGCGCGCGCTTCCTGCGCGCCAAGCGGTTCGACGACGACGGCAACCTCGGCGGGGTGCCGAGCGAGTCTGACGAGGAGTGAGCCGTCGCAGACGAAGCAGTGGCGGTCGCGTCCGCTCGAAACATCGCCGCGCCCCGCAGGCTTTTCTCACCGCCCCCGGTACGGTGGGGTAATGAACGCCGTCACGCTGGGTCCCGCCGGCACGTACTCGCACCGCGCCGCACGCGCCGTCGCCGCCGAGGTGTCGTTCCGGGAGTCGGTCACCGCCATCGTCGACGCCGTCGCCGACGGCGAGTTCGAGCGCGGGGTCGTCCCCATCGAGAACAGCATCGAGGGGTCGGTCACGGAGAGTCTCGACGCGCTCGCGGAGTACGACGTGTCAGTCACCCGCGAGGTCGTCACGCCGATCCGCCACGCCCTCCTCGCGCAGGACGACGAGTTCGAGGTCGTCGCGAGCCACTCGCAGGCGCTCGCGCAGTGTCGCAACTGGCTGGAGACCAACTACCCGTCGGTGGGCCTCGAAGCCGTTGCCTCCACCGCTCGCGGGGTCGAGCGTGCCCGCGAGGACGCCCGCGTCGCCGGGATCGGCCACCCGGACAACGCCGGTGACGACCTCGAAATCCTCGCGGAGGACATTCAGGACCGCACCTCGAACGCGACCCGCTTCCTCGTCGTCGGTCCCGAGTCCGCCAAGTCCGACGCCGGCGGGAAGACGACCCTGATCGTCTATCCGAACGCGAACTACCCCGGCCTCCTCCTCGAACTGCTGGAGGCTTTCGCCGACCGCAACCTCAACCTCTCGCGGATCGAGTCGCGCCCGAGCGGCGAGCGCCTCGGTGACTACCTGTTCCACTTCGACGTCGATGCCGGCCTCTACGAGGACCACACGGCGAAGGCGGTCGAGGACATCGAGGCGATCGCCGACAAGGGGTGGGTGAAGGTGCTCGGGTCGTACGACGCCGAGCACGTGTTGGAGTAGGACACCACGGAGACTGCTATTTATAAATAAATGCGGCGGTGGCGCGTGCCTCCGAGCGTGCCGCCGAAGGCGGCCGGGAGGAGCACGCGCGAGGGAGTCGCTGGCGGCGATAGCCGGCAGCGACGAGGCTGGGGAGGTGTGAGGTGCGGTTGCTGTGCTGGGTGGGGTGGGACTCGAAGGGGCAGCCGCGAGGACGCCACAGGCGTTCACGAGAGCGAAGCTCTCGTGAGCCAATCAGAACGCGGAGCGTTCTGATGACGACGCGAGCACCGCAGGGAGCGAGTAAAACGAGCGACCGAGGAGCGTGGTTCGAGACGCCTTCGGCGTCTCGTCATCACGAAAATCTTCGATTTTCGAACGACGGCGAGCGTGCGGCGTCCTCGCGGCTGGGGCTTCGTGGGTGTTCGTCGCCGTGTCGATCAGCGATCTATAAACCCCGACGTACAGCCGAGCGGCCGAGCCGGGGATGTCCGCTACCGATTCCGCGTGAGCGATTTATAAGTGACTCTACCTGTACTCGGCGTCTCACCGCTATTCGAACCGGTACGTCGCCCCGTCCGGACCGTCCTCGATCTCGACGCCGACCTCCCGGAGCGCATCCCGGAGCTCGTCGGCGCGCTCGTAGTTGCCCGCCTCGCGCTCGGTCTCGCGCACGTCCAGAATCAGCTCGACCAGCTCGCCGGCCAGATCCACGTCGCCGTCGCTCGGCGACTCGAACTGGAGGCCGAGCACGTCGCCGCCGAGCTCCTCGAACGCCTCTGCCGCCTCGCGGAGGGCGCGGTAGTCGTAGGCGTTCGAGGATCCGTCCTCGATCCCGTCTACATGGCGGTTCACCGCGTCCGTGAGATCGAGCAGGGCCGCGGTCGCCTCCCGGAGGTTGAGGTCGTCGTTCATCGCGGCCGCGAACTCGTCGCGGGCGGTCTCGACCGCGTTGCGAAGCGCGGCGTCCTCGGCCTTCGCACCGGCGTCGGTGGAGTCGAGCGCGTCGACCGCGCGGTCGTAGGTGCGCGAGAGGCGCTCCCAGCGCTCCTCGGCCTCGGCGACCGTCTCCTCGGTGAGCGCCTGCTCGGAGCGGTAGGCGGCCCCGGCGTAGAAGGTGCGGACCACGTTGACGCCGAGCTCTTCGAGGGCGTCCGGGACCGTCCAGAAGTTGCCGATCGAGGAGGACATCTTCTCGCCGTCCATCTCCAGGAGGCCGACGTGGAGCCAGTGGCGCGCGAACGTCTCGCCGGTGGCCGCCTCCGACTGCGCGATCTCGTTTTCGTGATGGGGGAAGACCAGGTCGCGGCCGCCCATGTGGATGTCGAGCGTGTCGCCGAGGTGCGTCGTCGACATCGCCGAGCACTCGACGTGCCACCCGGCCGGCCCTCGCTCCACGGCGACTCCCACGTCTCTCCCGCGGGCGTCTCCGCGCCGTGGTCGTGTTTCGCGTGTTCGCGCGCGGCGGTCTCGCTCACGCCGTCCGCCTTCCAGAGCGCGAAGTCCGACGGGTTGCGCTTCTCGGAGCGCTCGTCCGGTTCGCCCTGCGCTTCGAGCGCGTCGGTCTCCTGGTTCGAGAGCTTCCCGTACCCGTCGAAGCTCGTCACGTCGAAGTAGACGGAGCCGTTCGACTCGTAGGCGTACCCCTTTTCGATCAGCGTCTCCACGAGGTCGAGTATCTCCGGGACGTGCTCGGTGACGCGGGGGTACACCTCGGCGCGCAACAGGTTCAGCCCGCGCATCGCGTCGAAGACGCTCGCGGTGAACGTCTCGGCCACGTCGCGCTCTTCGGTCCAGTCGTCGCGCTCGCCGACACGGGCCGTGATCTTCTCGTTGACGTCGGTGACGTTCTCGACGTGACGCACGTCGTAGCCGACGTGTTCGAGCCACCGATGGAGGACATCGGCGTGGAACCACAGCCGGGCGTGACCGAGGTGGGGGTCGTCCGACACCGTCAGTCCACAGACGTACAGCGTGACGTCGCCGTCGGCCGTGAACTCGACGCGCTCGTCTTCCAGGGTGTCGGTAACGACGAGACTCATTACGAGGTGGTAGCTCGGGTGAGTGTTTCAAATCGTCGGATCAAGCAGACTGAAGCCGGCTGTTCTCCGGATTTATTTATCCAAAAACTCAGAGGAAGAGTATCGTCCCGACTTGGACCGCTGCGTATCCGAGCACCATCACGATAATGAGCTTGATCAGCAACCCCGGAATGTTGTTCGGGATCTCGTCCCACTGCTCTGCGATCCCCGGTCCTTCCGGCTCCACTGCCGGCGGTGTCGTTCCGCTGTTTCCGAAGATATCTTCTCCGAACATCTGCTCTAACTCGGCGTCCTGTCTGTCCATCATCGCGTCGAACTCGTTGTAATTGTCGAACCGATTCTTGATCTGGCTGACGTACGACGCCGAACAGTCACACGCTTCCGCAATCTCCTGGTTTGTTGCGTTCGGATTGTCCCGCCATGTGAGGAGGATGTCCCGCTGTAGATCCGTCTTGGAACTGTTACCCATATTTTCGATGATTACATTTCACTGATAGTATTTTCTACGAAACAGAATCTAATGAATAGTAATTAGAGGAATCGATCGGCTGATCCACTTATAAATTTCAATGGCGAGACGGAGATACTTCCAAAGCCCCAGTCGGCGAGGCGGGCGCACACTCGCTGCGGTCCTCGGTCGTTCGCTTCGCTCACTCCCTGTGGTCCTTGCGTCGCCTGCGCCCGCCTCGCCGACTGCCCCTTTGAGTCCCACCCGACCGCACCGCACAGCCTCATGCCTCCCCAGCCTCGTCGGCCGCGTCCGTCGGGCTCCCTTCGGTCGCCCTCGTCGCGGCCGACTCCCTCGCGGGCGGTTCGCGCCGCGGTGCGGCGCTCGACCGGCGCGCCACCGCCGTGTCCATTTATAAGTAACCGGCACGGTTCCTCACCCCTCCTGGTCGTCCACTCAACCTCGTAGCCCGCCTCGCGCACCGCCCTAAGGACGCGGTCGACGTGGGCCGGGCCGTTGGTCTCCACCTCGAACACGAGGTCGGCGTCGCCGACGGGGAGGTCCGGTCGGCTGCGCTCGTGGCGTACCGTCCGGATGTTCGCGCGCTCGCCGCCGATCAGCGTGGATATCTCTCCCATCGTCCCGGGCGTGTCGTCGATCCGGACGGCGAGCTCGATCAGCTGGTGACGGTCCACGAGGGCGTGGGTCACCACCTCCTTCAGCGTCGTCACGTCGATGTTCCCGCCACAGAGCAGGGGAACCACCGTCTCGCCGGTTAGGTCGAGTTCGTCGACGGCGTCGTCGTTCAGGAGCGCGGCCGCGGCGGTCGCGCCCGCGCCCTCGACCATCTGCTTCGCGCGCTCTAGGAGTAGCAGGATCGCGTTCGCCACGTCGTCGTCGCTCACGACAACGGCGGCGTCGAGGTGTTCGTCGAGGAGGCCGAACGTGAGGTCGCTCAGCCCGCCGGTCGCGATCCCGTCGGCGATGTGTCCGGCTCCTCGCGCGCGACGAGCTCGCCCGCCGCCGAGGCTCTCGGAGAGGCGTCGACGCCCCCTCGGTCTGGACGCCGATCACGCGCGTCG
>NZ_CBVY010000025.1:20260-24102 GCF_000513435.1 Halorubrum sp. AJ67
ACGCCGACGACTACCTCACCGAGCGCGAGCGCGCCGGCGAGCTGTACGAGGGCGCGGTCGACGCCGCGACCGCGGACGACTGATAATCGAGGGGTACTGCGGTTTGTTATAAGATAGCGTTCGGTTCCGCTTTCGGGGCTCGGCGACTGATCGACCACGGGCCGACTGCTGCCACCGCTCTGGACACTCATTTATAAATAGCTGACTGCGAATCAGCGCGGACCACTCCCAAAGCCCCAGCCGCTCGGCGATGCGTATCTGTCTCGTATAAATCGTCGATCGACACGAACACTGCCGAAGCCCCAGCCGCTCGGCTGTACTGGTGTTTTGTTTATAAATGACGGATCGACACGAACACCACCGAAGCCCCAGCCGCGAGGACGGCGCACACTCGTTGTGCTCCTCGGGACTGCCCCTTCGAGTCCCGCCCCACACCGCACCTCACACCACCCCAGCCTCGTCGCTGGCGGTCATCGCGCTCTTAAAAGGGCGCTCGGAGGCGCGCAGCGAGGCGCTACGCGCCTCTGGAAGCCGACGGCGAAGCCGCCGGCGACGCCACCGCAGTCCTATTTATAAATGCTCGTCGCACGTTTCACGACTGGATCTCGACCTCGTACCCCTCGGCTTCGAGTGCGTCGACGATGTCGGCGGCGTGTTCGGCGTCGTCGGTTTCGAGTTCGAGTTCGAGTTCGGCGGCGTTGACCGCCACGTCGCGGGAGGTGCGGTCGTGGTGGACCGCGTAGACGTTCGCGCCGGTGCGCGCGACGATGCTGGAGACGCGCTCCAGTTCGCCCGGCCGGTCCTTCAGGTCGATCGTGATCTTGAGGTACCGGCCCATCTGGACGAGGCCGCGGCGAACGACGGTGCCGAGGCGGTTGAGGTCGATGTTGCCGCCGCAGAGCGCGGCGACGACCGTCTCGCCGTCGTCGTACTCGAACGCCTCCGAGAGGACGGCGGCGAGCGCGACCGCCCCCGCGCCCTCGACGAGCGTCTTCGACCGTTCCAAGAGCAGCGTGAGCGCGAGTGCGATCTCGCGGTCGTCGACGGTGACGACCTCGTCGACGTACTCCGCCATGACTTCGAGCGTCTGCTCGCCGACCGACCGCGTCGCGATCCCGTCCGCGATCGTGTCGACGCCCTCGATCTCGCGGACCTCGCCGGCCTCAAGCGACTGCGCGGCCGAGTCGGCCCCCGCCGCCTGAACGCCGACGACGCGGGCGTCCGGGAGCTGTTCTTTGATCGCGACCGCGACCCCCGATATCAGCCCGCCGCCCCCGATCGGGACGACGACCGTGTCGAGTTCGGGGCAGTCGTCGACGATCTCTAAGCCGAGCGTCCCCTGTCCCGCCATCACGACCGGGTCGTCGAACGCGTGGACGTAGGTCCGTCCCTCCTCGCGTTCCAACTGGTGTGCGTACGCCTGCGCCTCGTCGTAGTCGACGCCCTCCAGGCGGACGCTCGCGCCGTACCCGCGGGTGGCTTTCACCTTCGAGACGGGCGGCGAACTTCGGCATGGACGACCGTGGCGTCGACCCCCGCGCGGCTGGCGGCCAGCGCGACGCCCTGCGCGTGGTTGCCCGCGCTCGCGGCCACGACGCGCTCGATCGCGGGCTCGTCGGACCCTTCTCCTCCCTCGGTCCCTTCGACCGCCAGCGAGATCGCGTTGTACGCGCCGCGCGTCTTGAACGAGCCGGTACGCTGGAGGTGTTCCATCTTGAGGCGCACGTCCGCCCCGCACCGCTCGCTCAGCGACCGGCTCCGCTCGACGGGCGTGCGCTGGACGATGTCGGTATCGGCGACCCGCTCCGCGGCGGTCTCGACGTCGTCGACCGTGACAGGGGACATGGCGGAGGCGTTCTCGGGGACCGCCGAAAAGGACTCGGATACGGAACGCGGTATCCGACGCCGCGGTCGACCGCCTACCGCTTCCCGAGCGCCTCCTCGAAGACGCGCTGCGCCCGCTCGTACCCCTCGTTCCGGTCGACGATCGGGTGCGGATAGTCGGGAGCGAGCGACTCGCGTTCCGTCCGCGAGAGCGTCGGCCAATCGACGACCTTCCCCGCCGGCACGTCCGAAAGCTCCGGGACGTACGCCTTCACGAAGCGGGCGTCCGCGTCGTACTTCGACATCTGGCTCACCGGGTCGAAGATACGGACATCGACGGAGTCGGTCCCGGTCGAGGCCGTCCACTGCCACGCGCCGTGGTTCGACGCGTAGTCGTGGTCGATCAGCTGCTTCGTGAAGTAGCGCGCCCCGCGCCGCCAGTCGATCAGGAGGTGTTTCGTCAGGAAGCTCGCGACGACCTGCCGCGGACGGTTGTGAATATACCCCTCCGCGTTCAGCTGACGCATCCCGGCGTCGACGAGCGGGTAGCCCGTCTCGCCGCGCGTCCACGCCTCGAACCCCGCGTCGTCGTCGCGCCACGCGATCTCGTTCGGGAACGACTTGTAGTTCGAGACGGCGAGGTCGGGGGTGTAGTACAGCAGGTGGTACATCTGCTCGCGCCACGACAGCTCGTAGCGGTACTTGTCGACGTTGCGCCGCTCCCCGCCCGTCACGGCGTCGTACACGTCGCTCGCGCCCGCCCACAGCTCGCGGATCCCGATCGCGCCCGTCGCCAGATATGGGGACATCCGCGAGACCGCGTGCGTCGGCGCGTCGACCGCCCGGGCGAGGTCGTCGCGCGTGTCGTTGTACGACGTAATCCCGTAATCGAGGAACTCGTCGAACCGCTCGCGCGCGGCCTCGTACCCCGCCTCGGGGAGGTCGACATCGGCGTCCGGCTCGGGAACCGTCTTGCCGTCGCGCACGTCGGCCAGCGCCTCGGGGTCCGGCTCCGCGTACGGGCGGCGCTTCGGAACGGTCTCCCAGTCGTCGTGGAACCGACTGTGGTTCGCGTAGCGCGCTTCCAACCGCCCGGGGTCGACCATCACCAGGTCGGTCCGCGAGTCCGTCTCGACGCCCGCCGCCGCGAGCGCCTCCTCGACCGCCCGCTGTCGGTTCCGGCGGGCCGCCCGGTAGTGTTCGTTGTGGAACACCGTCTCGGCGTCGTACTCGGCGGCGAGGTCGACGAGGACCTCGTCGGGATCGCCGGCGCGGACGATCAGGTCGCTCCCCAGCGCCTGATACCGCTCCTCCAATCGCTTCACGTGGCGCAGGAAGAACGCGCGCTGTCGCGCTCCGACCGTCGCGAGCAGGTCGGCGTCGTACACGAAGACCGGCACGACCTCCCCCTCTCGGGCGGCGGCCGCGAGGCCGGCGTTGTCTCGCGTGCGGGCGTCTCCGCGGTGCCAGAACAGCTCCATGCGATCGACAGGGCCGCCAGCGGATAGTGTCTGTCGCCCGCCGGTTCCGATCGCCTCCGCCCCCCGCCCCGCCAGTACGTTCAAGACGCTCCGTCTCGAATCCTGTCCTGTATGACCCGACGCGATCCCTTCGACGAGATCGAGGAACTGCTCGAACGGATGGGCCGCGAGTTCGAGGAACTCGGCGGGACGCTGGAGGGGAGCGCCCCCGAAGTCCCGCAGTTCCCCGGCGTCCGCGACGTCAATGTCGACGTGATCGAAGACGACGAGTCGATCACCGTCGTCGCCGACCTCCCCGGATTCGACGCCGACGACGTCGACGTCGAACTGCGCGACGACGCGCTCGTGATTTCCGGCTCCCGCAAGGAGTCGAGCGAGTTCGGCGTCGCCGACGAGGGCGAGGCGAACGGCGCGGGCGACGCGGACGAGACCGCCGACGGCGTCCGCTACCACCGACGCGAGCGACGCCTCCGATCCGTCTCCCGGCGGGTCCCGATTCCCCGGCCGGTCGAGGCCGACGCCGCGACCGCGTCCTTC
>NZ_CBVY010000025.1:27948-29188 GCF_000513435.1 Halorubrum sp. AJ67
AGGTGCACGCCGAGCCGGCCTCGATCAGGTGGACGCCGGCGGCGTCGAGTTCGCGGGCGACGTCGACCTTCTCGCCGGGCGACAGCGAGACGCCCGGCATCTGTTCGCCGTCGCGGAGGGTGGTGTCGAGTAGCTGTACCTCGTCGAGGTCGGTGAGTGGTGTTCGGGTCAAAAGGGAGTCCGTCGGCTCGTCGGTGGTCTGGGGGTCGGTGCCGCCGCGGGGCGGTCGTGCCCCGGAGTCGTTATCGTCGGAGAATTTCGCGGCCAGCCGCCGCGAGGCGACTTCCTCTATCCTCCGAACGATCGCGAGTGTCTCGCGTCATTCGTACCCATGCGAACGACGGTCACACGTATAAACTGCCGGGTCGCGTCAGGAATGGCCGAGCGATCGTCGCCGAACGCGGGGTCGAACCGACGATCCCTCGGCGGCGCGTCCGGCTCGGCCGACACGTCGGGTGCGTCCGGCCAATCAGTACGCCCGGCGTGACCGCCGCCAGCGTTAGGGAGTCGCCCGCCGACCGGCCCGTATGGAGCGAGTCGCGATCGACGACGTCGACGTCGTCACGAACCCGATGGGCGTCCACGACCTCCGGAAGCCGGTCTCGCGCGCGCTCGGCACCGAGCACGTCGCGATGAACTACTTCGAACTCGCGCCCGGCGACGCGTTCTCCGGCGGCCTCCACACCCACGGCGACCAGGAGGAGATCTTCTACGTCCTCTCGGGGACCGCCACCTTCGAGGTCGGCCGCGAGCGCGAGCGCGTTGAGGTCGGCCCCGGAGAGCTGATCCGCTTCGCGCCCGGCGAGTTCCAGTCCGGGTTCGTCCCCGAGGACGCCGGCGAGGAGGTCGTCGCGTGGGCGGTCGGCGCGCCCGGCGCGCGCCACGACTTCGAGGAGATCGAGTCGATCGTCGAGTGTCGCGAGTGCGGCGGCGAGCGCATCCACGACACCGAACTCACCGACGCGGGCCGGTTCCGGTTCACCTGTACCGACTGCGGCGCGTCGTTTTCGCCGTAGCGACCGGAGCCGAGGACCGACGGCGCGGCTCATCCCAGCAGCGACCGGAGGCTCCGTCGCCGCGTCCCGCACTCGCTCGCGTACTCACAGGAGTCGCAGCGACCGTCGTCGACGCGCGGCGGCGGGACGTCGATCGACCGCGCGGCTCGGAGCGCCCGCCGGTAGGCCGCCTTCTTGCGGGTCGTGAGTCGGACTTCACGGACGACGCCGACCGCGGGGTACTC
>NZ_CBVY010000026.1:0-4422 GCF_000513435.1 Halorubrum sp. AJ67
CTTCACGAAGCGTCGCCGCCCGGACTCTGACGGATACTTGTCGGACGCACTCATACTCGGTTCTGCGGTTGGATCGGTAAAAAGGGTGACGAACCCTCCACCGCGCCGAGAATCGTCGCGCCGCGACCGCTCGTGGCGGGGATCGGAATCCGGATCGTTCATCGTCGGGAACGGACCGGCCACCGTCGGGGATCCGGACCGGCCACCCGCGGCGGTCGCACAGAAACGATCGTGAAGGTGTTTACTCGGAACTGAGGCAAACATTCGTTCGTATCGCGGTTTTTAACCGACTTCGACGGGAGTGTCCGTGGTATGGACCTACACAATCGAGACGTGCGGACGGACGTTCGGGAACTCGGGGCGCTGGTGGGGGACGTCCTCGCCGCGCAGGCCTCGACCGAAGCGTACGAGACGGTCGAGTCCCTCCGGAACGCGGCTATCGCGTACCGGCGGGGCGACGCCGCGGACCGCGACGCCCTCCACGAGGCCGTCGATGACCTCTCGACGGCTCGGGAGGAAGTCGTCGCCCGGGCGTTCACGACGTACTTCGAACTCATCAACCTCGCCGAGGAGCGCGAGCGCGTCCGCGAGGTGCGGAACGCCGACGACGGCACCGCCCTCCACGACTCCTTCGACGCGACGATCGCCGAGTTCGCCGAGGCGGGCGTCGACGCCGAGGAGTTAGAGGAACTGCTCGCGGACGTGCTCATCGAACCGACGTTCACCGCCCACCCGACGGAGGCCCGGCGGTCGACGGTGAAGTCCAAGCTCCGCTCCATCGCGAACCACCTCGAAGAGCTCGACGAACACAACCTCACCGACCGCGAGCGGCGCGCCGTCTGGCGCGACGTCACCGCCGAGGTGACCAGCCTGTGGGGCACCCGGCAGGTCCGCCAGCGAGCGCCCGAGCCGGAAGACGAGGCGCGGAACGTCCAGTGGTACCTCGAGAACACGCTGTTCGACGTCGTCGGCGACGCCTACGAGGAGTTCGAGGAGACGATCGCGAAGGAGTACGACGACGTCGACTCCCCCAAGCTCTTCGAGTTCCGCTCGTGGGCCGGCTCCGACCGCGACGGGAACCCGTTCGTCACCCCCGAGGTGACCGACGAGACGCTCGAACGCCAGCGGTCGGTCGCCGTCGAGAAGTACCGCGACCGCTGTAAGCGGCTCTCCGCCGTGCTGAGTCAGGACGGCGACCGGTACGGCGATAACGACGCGTTGGCAGCGTCGCTCGCGGCCGACGCCGACCGGTTCCCGACCGTCGTCGAGGAGGCCCGCGAGCGCTACCCCGACGAGCCGTACCGTCAGAAGCTCCGGCTGATGCGCGAGCGGCTCGATCGCGTGAACGACGTCCGACCCGGCGAGTACCCCGACGGCGACGCCTTCCTCGACGATCTCGACGTCATCGCCGACTCGCTGCGCGCCGACGGACAGGAGTCGGTCCTCGAATCGTTCGTCGAGCCGTTCCGCCGGCAGGTCGACACGTTCGGGCTCACGCTGGCGTCGCTCGACTTACGGGACCACCGCGAGAACCACACCGAGGCCGTCGCCGAGGCGGTCGGCGTCGAGGGCGTCGACTACCGCGGGATGGACGAGTCCGAGCGCCAGGAGTTCCTCACGGACGCGATCCTTCAGGAGGACCCCGTCGTCGACCTCGACGAGCCGGGAGACGTCTCGGAGACGACTGAGCGCGTCCTCCGGCGGTTCGAGTCGTTCGCGGACTGGCAGGACGAGTACGGCCCGCAGGCGATAGACACCTACTGCATCTCGATGACGGAGGAGCCGAGCCACGTCCTGGAGGTGCTCTTCTTGGCCGATCAGGTCGGCGTCGTCTCCCTGCCCGACCACTGCGCGGTCGACGTCGTTCCGCTGCTGGAGACCGAGTCGGCGCTCAACGGTGCCGAGCGCATCCTCGGGACGCTCTTCGAGAACGAGGCGTACGCGACCGCGCTCGAAGCCCGCGACGAGGTCCAGGAAGTGATGCTCGGGTACTCCGACTCCAACAAGGAGAACGGCTTCCTCGCCGCGAACTGGGACCTCTACGAGAACCAGCGCCGGATCGCCCGGTTCTGCCGCGAGGAGGAGGTCACGCTCCGGCTGTTCCACGGCCGAGGTGGCTCCATCTCGCGCGGCGGCGGCCCGATGAACGAGGCGCTGCTCGCGCTCCCCAACGAGACCGTCACGGGGCAGGTGAAGTTCACCGAGCAGGGCGAGGCGATAGCCGAGAAGTACGCCAACCCGCGGATCGCCGAGCGCGAGCTCGAACAGATGCTCGACGCGCAGATCCGCGCCCGGAAGGAGGCGAACGAGGAGCCGGTCGAGGACGTGCCCGAGCGGTGGGTGGAGGCGATGGAGGTCATGGCCCCCGCCGCCCGCGAGACGTACCGCGACCTGTTGAACACGGACGGGTTCGTCTCGTACTTCGAGCAGGCGACACCGATCAGCGTCGTCGAGAACCTCAACCTCGGCTCCCGGCCCGCGAGCCGGTCGGGCGAGCGCAGCGTCGAGGACTTACGCGCCATCCCGTGGGTGTTCTCGTGGACCCAGACCCGGCTCATTCTCCCCGGCTGGTACGCGATCGCCTCCGGCATCGACGCCTACCTCGACGAGGTCGGCGAGGAAGAGGGGATGGAGATCCTCCGCGAGATGTTCGACGAGTGGCCGTTCTTCCGAACGACGCTCGACAACGCCTCGCTGGCGCTCGCGCGGACCGAGCCGGAGATCGCCGCCGAGTACGCCGACCTGGCCGACGACGACCTCCGCGAGCGCTTCTTCCCGGAGCTCGTCGGCGAGTACGAGCGGGGCTGTGAACTCGTCTTGGAGATCAGCGGTCGCGACCAACTGCTCCGCCGCGAGTGGCTCGAAGAGAGCCTCGACCGCCGGAACCCCTACGTCGACCCGCTGAACCTGCTTCAGGCGAACCTGCTCGGGCGCACCCACCGCACCGACGAGGAGGAGCGCACCCTGCGGCTCACCGTCAACGGCATCGCCGCCGGGATGAAGAACACCGGATAGCGAGACCCGAACCCGGTCGAACCGCCGCGAAAACGCCCGCGACCGATTCGTCCTTTCGATTCTATCGAGCGTCAGAACCGTAACCCCGTCTCTCCTCGACGAGCCACGCGGCCCGACGAGCGACATGCGACGAGTGTGGCGCTCCGCCGATCGGGACTCGCCGGCGCGGATCAGTTTTGATATAGCGAAATAAGATTTACGACGGATACGCGGGCGAAACTGCCGGCTACCGAGGATAGAGGGCCGATCGGCGGATTTCCGCCGGTTCGCGGCGTCAGAAGAGAGCTGCGGCTGAACGGTTACGGCGAAAACGAATCAAAGAGCCGCTCTACGCGTAGCGTTCGAGTTCCGGACGGTCGAGGTCCTCGAAGACCTCGGTCGCGACCTCCGAGAGGAACGCCTCGCCCTCGTCGGAGACACGGCGGCCCTCGCCGGCGGCGGTGGTGACGAGTCCCTCTTCTTCGAGCGCCTGAAGCGCCGTGCGGATGAGGTTACGCGAGCCGCCCTCGTGTTCGCCGGGACGGACCGAGTAGCGGTTCGAGCCGCGCTTCTTGGAGCCGTACTCGGTCGCGAGCCGCTCGATGCCGACCGGCTCGTTCTGAGCGACCTTGCGGAGCAGGCTCGCCGAGCGGACGTACCAGAAGTCTTCCTGCTCGGGCGGAAGCTCCTTGCCGGCACCGCTCTTGGTGAACTCGACCCAGTCGGGCTCGTCGATCCGGTCCTCGAGTCGCGCGGCGACGGCCTCGATGAGGTCGTCCGCCGGCACGTCGTAGATGGTTACCATTGAGTCTCGATTCACGCCAGCGTCGTTTAAAACCATCGTATCGCGTACGGCCCGTGTGAGCCGTTTTCACGGGGTTACGGGCCGCTCCGGGCGACTCGGGGATCGGAGAACGCGCACGGCGACGACCGCGCTTACTCGACGTACTCGTACTTCCGCTCGTTCATCCGACCCCAGCCGGTGAAGACGAACTCCCCGTCGGGCTGAGTGAACTCCTCGATCTCGCGTTCGACGTCCATGTCGTACTCGTGGACGTCGTGGACATCCTCGTACTCGTCCCACGTGAGGTCGTAGCGGGCGTCGAGCTGGTCGTCGATGTCGAGTCCCCCGATCTCCGCGCGCCACCCCTCGCGGATCGTCTCGGCGTGGATCTCGGCCTGCGCGCCGGAGCCGTAGGAGGCGACGAGCAGCGTCTCACCGACGAACTCCCGGTCCCGGGTCAGCGCGTCTCGCAGGGCGCTCACGCGGGCGATGTGGACGGAACTGGTGTACCAGTTGCCGACCTCGCGGGAGAGCTCTAAGGTCGGCTCGACGGCCGTATCGTACCACGTCTGATACTGCTCGGTGGTCTTCAGCTCGTCCATGTACCCGCGGATCGCCTCCTCGTAGGCCTCGCGGTCCTCGTA
>NZ_CBVY010000026.1:7214-9986 GCF_000513435.1 Halorubrum sp. AJ67
GCGAAGCGCCGGAAGCGACCCGCGACGCCGCGTCCGGACCGACGACAGCACCTTCGATCGAACCCGTCTCGGGGGTCGGGTCCGGCCGGGGCGTCAGCGTCGCTCGCTCGATTTTAGTCCCCGAGGGCTCGTGGTAGAGTCGAACGTCATTCGACGCGTTGGCGACGAGCGCGTCCGAAAACGTGCGATTGTCTCCGAAACCGAACGCTCCCGACGGCGACGCGAACGGGAACCGAGTGACGTTCCCGTTGGCTCTGACGACGACCGCCAGTTCGTCGTTGGGGAGCGCGTCGCCGCCGAGGTGGGTGATCCGGAGATCGGTCCCCTCGGAGTCGAACTCCGCGGACGCCATCGGATCCGGATCCGAGACCGTCCCGTCGAGGAGGGCGGTCCCGAGCGTGGTAGTCACAAGGAGAAACACCGCTACGAGGAGGATCGCCCCCGTGGTGCTCGATTGGGCACGTCCGCGGGTCGTCGGGAACATCGTGAGAGCGCTGGCTGTGCCGACTTAACCGGAGTGGTACATTACAGTCCGCACCCGTCTATTAACTGTGATAACTGTACAGAAGGTGAAGCGAAAGGCGGGGGCGGGCGGACAGTTACGGATCGGTCCCATCCGCGGTGTCGGTGACGATACGGCTGTCGACGACAACACCGTTCCCGTCGATCACGAGGATCGAGACCTTGTAGGGCGTGTTCGTACCGTCTCCCGGCTCTACCCGGAAGTTGTTGACGTTTCGGTCCGTAGTGCTTCTCGACGCGGAGGCCCCGTTCCCGTTTCGGTTGAGAACGGAGAACAGCCCTTCGGAGAACGATCCGGTCTGTGAGACGTCGTATCTGAACCGGTACCGTACGTCGTTGTTGTTGTTCGACCGGTCTTCGATCGTGTAGTCTTCGATCGACGCGCTGTCGGAGCGCGAGAGATCGTCGTTTTCGATCGGGTTCTGCGTGTCTGCGAAGGTGTATATCGTCCGTTGATCGACGGTTTGTCCCCCGCGAATCGCTCTAACCGTCACGGCGAACTCCTGGCCGTTTCCGAAGCCGGGCGAGAGCGAGACCCCGCTCCGTCCGCTGGACAGCGACCTCGTGACTCGCGCGCTGGAGTCCGTGCTCGTGGCTGAGACCTCTATCTCGTCGAACTGCCCACCGTAGTCGTAGGAGACGTAAAACTCCGGACTGTTGGACCTGCGGTCGGTGAGGTCATCCACGCGCATCGATATGTCGTCCGTCGGGTCGTCACCGGGATCCTCGGCCGAGGGCGATCTGACATTTTCTCTGACCGGTCCTTCGTTCGGTGAGCCCTGTATCCCGACGGTGTTCACGCGGGTGTCGTCAGAGTCCGCCTGAAGCGTGAGTCCGTGAACGCCGTCGGCGTAGCGGTCGTCCTCGACCCCGGTGTACACGCTCTGGTCGCCTATCGCTCCGTCCCAGTACGTCGAGGCGTTGAGCCGGGTCGGTATCGTGATATTCACCTCACCGGTCGGAATCCCGTCGGAGGCCGTCGAGTTGGTTGGGTAGATCTCGACGGTCGCCCGCTGCGTCCCGCTGCGACGGTACTCGTTCTGTAGCACCGTGAGACGGACCGTTCCGTCATCGACGAGGCTCTGATCCTCGATGACCACGATGTCCTCTCCCTGCTCCCGTCCGTCGAGGTAGAGGACGGAGTTGTCGTACCGCGTCGGCGTGCGGGACAGTTCGTTGTACCCGGGAGAGTAGCTGATGAACCGAGACGGGATCGTTATCGTCTCCGTACCGTTCGCGATGGTCACGTTGTACGCGTCGCTCGTCCGAAGAGTGCCCCCCGGCGGTGGCGGATTGATCGCGAAGAGGCGGTTCGGGTAGGTCGTCCCGAGTCTGATGGACTTGAACTGCGGCGTGTCGGCCTGTCCGGCCGTGAGAACCCCGGCGCGGAGGTCAACAAGGTCGTTCCGGACTTCCTCGAAGTGCTGGAACTCCACCTGCGCGTTCTCCTGTGGAACCACCTGTACCTGATACAGCGACAGCGCCAGAATCAGGAACCCGAACAGGATCACCGTCCCGACCACGACCGACTGGCCCCGACGGTCGCGACTGAAGCGCATTGCCAGATATCGACGCCGAGCGGGTATAAAATCCTCCGTCCGACCTCTCACTCGTGAGAATCGCTTACGGGTGTCGAACTCGGGGTGGCGACCGACTCAGTCGCCGTCCGCCCGCCGGGCGGTCACCCACGCCGAGACGACGGCCATGAAGCCGGCGAACCCGCCGATCAGCACGGCCTGCGTCCAGTTGAAGCCGAGCAGCGTCCCCGCGACGGCCGTGACGAGCAGGAACGCGACCGTGAGGGCACCGATCGTCGAGCCGAGGTCGGCCGAGGCGTCCGCGTCTGTCATACCCGAGCCTGATGCCGTCGGGCGATAAAACGGCCGATCAGTCGCGGATTCCGTCCCGATCGAACCGTCGACAGCTGCGGTCCGAAGGCAGCTATAAATTATATTTCGCGATATCAAATTCCGTTTCGAGGGTGTTCCCCGCCCGCCGACCGGTCCGTTTTTGCGCGCGGCGGCTGTCTCCGCCGATATGGCGAAACAGCCGCACCTGCTGGTCGAGGAGGGCGACGTACACGACATCGCGATCATTCCCGGGGACCCGGGCCGCGTCGACCGGATCGCGGACCTCTGTGACGACAGCGAAGGGTCCGTCGCTCGTATACTTACGTTATAATAGTAGTGCTATACGAAGTTAATTACGTACGCTCGGCCTGTTCTACGCCGACGGTGGGCGTCCTACACT
>NZ_CBVY010000026.1:14058-14860 GCF_000513435.1 Halorubrum sp. AJ67
GTCGGGTGGGACTCGAAGGGGCAGCCGCGAGGACGAAGACGCGCGACGCAAGCACCGCAGCGAGGGAACGAAGTGACCGAGTGAGGAGCGCAGCGAGCGAATCGAGTCCTCGCGGCTGGGGCTTCGGCGGTCACACTCGCAACGGGATCAGCAGCGTATAGCCGAGCGACTGGGGCTTCGGAAGAGTTCACGTCGATCAGCGACTTATAAGCGGAACCACCCTCGTACAGCCGAGAAACCGAGACTCCGAGCGTCAACGCCGCGCCGGCACGTTCGACTATTTATAAGCGGTTCTCGCGACCGGGGTCGACGTCGATCGCGTCGACCGGGCAGACGTCGACGCAGAGCATACAGTCGATACACTGGTCCTCGTCGGCGGGGTTCGCCTTCCGCTCGGACTCCGGGTGCCCGGGCGTGTCGACCCACTCGAACACGTCGACCGGGCAGTCCTCCAGACACGCGCCGTCGGCGAGACAGATATCGAAGTCGACCGCGACGTGCGTGCCGCGTATTCCCTGCTTTTCCGGCGGTTCGACGGGTCCCCACACGGCGACGCCGTCCTCCTCGCCGGCCCGCTCGCGGTTCGTTTCGAAGTTCGGGTCGATAGCCATCTTGACCGTGATTCGGTGCTCGGACGCTTAAACTCCGCGGGGTCGGGACGTTCCGGTCAGGGGTGCGCGTAGTACGCCACCAGATCCTCGGAGCCGTCCGGACCACCCGCCTCGTCGGTCGCGTCGGGGTCAAACGCGTCGATCCGCGCGAAGCCGACGCGGACGAACTGGATCACCGTGTCGGGGTCGAC
>NZ_CBVY010000026.1:15870-18178 GCF_000513435.1 Halorubrum sp. AJ67
GAGATCGTTCACGCGCGTAACGGGCCGCTACCGGCGTAAACGGTCGAGACGCTTTTACCCGCCCGGACAGAATGGGCAGACCTTCGGCAGGACGAGAGGCGTGACCGCCCGGATCGGGGGCCCTGACCCGGACGAACGGGTTCGGTTCGTGGCCTTGATGGTCGCCGGGGGCGTGGTGGACGCATGAGCGCAGCGTCGACGGTCGTCGGAACGCGGAAGGGGGGATCGCCGTGGTAGGACCGATCTCCGAGGCGGAGCGGGACGCCGGGAACCGGAAAATAAAGCTCGTGTTGCTCGCGATCGTCACCGTCTCGCCGCCGCTGATCGCGCTCCAGCTCAACCCGTCGCCGGTCCAGTTGCTCGCCGCGCTCGGCGGCGGCTTCCTCCTCGGATTGGCGGTCGTGTGGTACCTCGGACGGCTCGCAGCGGAGTTCAGCGGCGGGCGGCGACGACCCGGGCGACGGCGCTGACCCGCCTCTGGCCTCGGGTAAGTACGGCCAGCCTTGTTGAATTCAATAGAAATTGACAATTTTGCTCTCTCAGTCGCTCAGCACAGGTGATCCACATACTGACACACAGTACGGATCTAGCCATGTTATATCAGAATTCTAAAATGATTCGCGGATAGATTCCGCAAGCGGGCGGTGGGGTAATCGTATTTCTCTCCGGTTCGTGGAGGCGGTTGCCTAACCTTATTTACGCGTTCGCAACATCAACAACGTGTGTATCGGCGTTCCCTCCTTGTAGCACTCACTCCCGCTCTCGCCGGCTGCTCGCTTACACCGACTGGCCCCTTAACGGAGTCATACCCGACCAGTGCCCCGAACGTTTTCGCCTCCTTCGACTGGGACCCCGACCGATCTGTACTCATCGTAACGTTCGATCGTGGCAACCGCTTGACGGCCGAAAACACCGGGCGACTCAGTGTAATCACACCAGACCCCGAAGGCGTTGAGACGGTGTGGGTCGACCGGGACGATACCGACACGGCCTCCGAGTTCCCACTTACACCCGGAGCGACGCTACATCACGAGATCTCGGCCCCGGCGACGACCCATGTGGTCTGGGAGGGCCCAGAGCAGCAGAACTCGCAGGCGGTCGGTAACTGGCGGCCGGAGATGACTCGTTCCGAGGGTGGCGAATGAACCGACGGAGGTTCCTCGCCGGGGCGGGCATAACGGCCCTCGGTACGATCACGGGGTACGGTGGCCTCCGGGTTACAGACATTCGTCCATACGACCCGGCGCTGCCGACAGGCGAATCGCCGCGTGAGCGTATTATTGCGGCTGCTCGACATCGCCACGCTGTCGATCATCGAGCCGTCACCAAGGTCCGGGTTCTGGAAGATTGGACCGGTGAGACACCGTATGACCTCGATATCCGCAAGCTGTGGCACGAACCCTCACGACGGCGGCACCTCCACACGCTAACGACGTTCGAGACGCCGCTGACAAACAGCAGTCGTCTCGCGGACGCCCCTGACAGGGAGTACATCACGCCCCATCAGACGCTGTGGGCGCTCCTTCACTACAACCGAGTGCTCAACGATAGTTACGACCTTCCGTTGACGAACGTGCGCTACATCACAGACGGAGCTTGGCTCTATGACCACGATGCGCCGACGCCAGAGGGAGACGCTGTACGCGTCTCAGACAAGCGGAGCGGACACATACCCGACGGTGACTACGAGCGAGCCTTCGAGCCAGTCGGTCGTGATTTCATCCGCCCTCACCGGACCGACTGGACGCGAACCGCTGCCGATGACGCGACCGTCACGTACCGCGTCACCGGAGCAGATGCGTACGCACAGGTCGTTCCACTGCCGTTCGCACCCATTTCGGCGTCGGCGTTCGGCGACTGTTGGATAGAGGTGACACTACACCGTAAGACGGGGCGACTCCGGCGGATCGTCGACAATCGTGCCGTCGTCATTGACCTTCAAGACGGCGCTGGAGAGCGGTCGCTGACGTATCGCATTGAAACCAAGATCGACCGGTACGGGGACACACGCGCGCGCCGGCCGGCTGGGAGCGTTAACCGGAGCCTCGAATCGCGTGTGAGAGCTCTGCTTTTCGATCTGATGAACTACTGATCTCTTACAGGCGGGAGACACGCCGCGTCCTGCTCAATTTTCTCCTGTCGATGAGTAAAACGATCACTCACGAGTGATTTTCATACACACGCGCGCTGTATCTCGCATAGCTATCGGGACATTTCTTTGAGCTAGTAGCAATCTCGACACTCAATAAGCAGATCTCATCGAACGGCTGTTTCGGGCGAGAACATGTCCGGAGAATAGGATATCAGC
>NZ_CBVY010000026.1:20826-24598 GCF_000513435.1 Halorubrum sp. AJ67
GCCAGTCGGCGACGTCGTCGGTCAGCTCCCGCGCGACCGCCGCGCGGGGCTGGACCGAGTCGGACTCGAACCGTTCGCTTCGGACGCCGTAGTTCCCGATCAAGGGGTACGAGAAGGTGAGGATCTGTTCGGCGTAGGAGGGGTCGGTGAGCGACTCCTCATAGCCGGTGTACGCGGTCGTGAACACCAGTTCGCCGCGAGTACGCCCCGGCGCACGGGCGCGCGCTTCGAGCACGCGTCCGTCGGCCAGCGCGATGTAGGCGTCCGACATTACGAGAAACGTACGCGTAAAGGGTAATAAATGCGTCGTTCGAAGTTTCGTTACGATATTCGTAACGGGTAAGGCGACGGGGAGAGACGGACCGGTATGGACGACCTCGACCGACGGATCCTCTCGATCCTGCGACGGGACGCGCGGACCCCGTACACGGAGATCGCGGACCGAGTCGGGACCTCCGAGGGGACCGTGCGCAACCGCGTCGACCGGATGACCGACGAGGGCGTGATCGAGCGGTTCACCGTCACGACCCGCACCGGCAACGTGAAGGCGATGATCGAGATCTCGGTGGAGATGAACGTCAACACGGACGAAGTCGGCCAGCGGATGGTCGACTGGGAGGAGGTCGACTTCGTCTGGCAGGTCTCCGGCGAGGAGGACATCGTCCTCGTCGTCGACGCGGTCGACACGCGCGCGGTCAACGAACTGATCACGCAGGCCCGCGAGATGGACGAGGTCAAGTCGACGAAGACGCGGCTCATCCTCGACGAGCGGCTGGGATAGCAGTCGACAGCGACGGGACCCCATCAAAACTGACGCGTCGCTCGTCGGGGCAGAGTGGTTCCGAAAGAAACGAGTCGTCGGTCGTCGCCGTGCGGCGACGTTGAACCTCGCGTTAGTTGCGGACGACGTTCATCGCACGGGGGCCCTTTTGGGGCCTGCTCGATGTCGAAGTCGATGTCCTGTCCCTCCTCGAGGTCCGGGCCGCCGACATCTTCCATGTGGAAGAACACGTCGTCGTCAGAGTCGTCAGTCGAGATGAAACCGTAGCCGCCAGTGTTGTTGAAGAAGTCAACTTTTCCGTTCGCCATTACAAACATACGTTCACTCTGTGGGGGCATAACCTTTCCGAGGGTCGTGGTGGCACGGCACCTCGCGTGGAACCGCGGACGAGTGTGGCGGTCAATACAGATGACCGAAGTACCAGCCGCCGTCGTAGTGAACAAGTAACACGGCGATATGGTCTGGTATCGAGAGTTGTTCGCGGAGAGCGTTGAACGGCTCCGAATACGGTTTACACTCGGTGTACGTTCCGTCGATCGCTCGGGCCACGATATCCTGCTGTTGGCTCGTCAGGGAGTCGAGAACGACCCCCCGATTGTCTCCGATGTATTCCTTGAATTCATCCGGTGACCTCGCAACGAGTTCAGTCGAGACGGTCGTGCTCGTGATCTTCACCGTCAGTTGCTGCTCGAAGGTCAATCGGAGCAACGTCTCGTCCCATTCCAAATAGTGCGTGGCACCACCCGGGATGAACACGGATCGGTCCCGTACACCGGTCTGTTCGTACGCAAACACGACTGAGAACGACGTGTAATGTGGTGCGTGAAGGAGCCCTGAATTCCCTATTGCGCTGTGGAGTGACTCACGATCGTGAGCAGGTAGTTCGGTAAACGGACGAACTGTCACCCCGTCTGAGAGCGCAGATTCATCGACATCGATCTCGACCGAGTATTCGTAACCGGTCGTCTGTGTTCCGTCGTGATCGGTCGTGTTGATACGGAAATAGCGTGCTTCAGGCCCCGTGACTACGAAGTCCTTCCGGGGGTCCGGAGCGTAGTATCTCCGGGAAGTAGATTCACCGCGTTCCGAATCGAGTGCGTCGGTAACGGCGACTTGCGACGCGTGAGGCAACCCGTCGAGAGGTGTACTACACTCGTTGGCGATTCCGGTCGCCGTCGCTTCGTCCAGTGAAAGGCCACCCTCGTTCGAGTCCGAACAGGAGTCCGACCGTGAAAACGGCGCGAGACAGCCGGCGGTGGCCGTAATGCCGATACCACCGATCACCCGAAGAACTTGCCGTCGAGTGCTATCACGTGGAGGGCACGTCATGCCGGACGGTTGGTCGCTCCCGTTGAAGTATCCGGGGGAGAACGTTTCATCGCTTCACTCATGAATAGGATTCGATTCGCACGCTACACCGACCCGCTGTTTCACACGATAGCACATCTGAAAAAGAGGATTTCAATGGAGCCGGCGAAGCGATTCGGGCGCTCGGCGCTCGCTTACGCGAGCTCCTCGATCTGCTCGACGACGGCGTCCGCGAACTCCGAGGTGGCGAGCTTCTCGCCGCCCTCGATCTGGCGGTGGAGGTCGTAGGTGACCCGCTTGGAGGCGATGGTCTCCTCGACGGCCTCGCGCACGAGGTCGGCGGCGTCGGACCAGCCGAGGTAATCGAGCATCTCGCGGCCCGAGAGGATCATCGCGGTGGGGTTCACCTTGTCCTCGCCGGCGTACTTGGGCGCGGAGCCGTGGACCGGCTCGGCGAGACAGCGACCGTGGCCGCGGTTGATGCCGGGCGCGATGCCGAGGCCGCCGATCTGCGCGCCGGCGGCGTCGGACATGTAGTCGCCGTTGAGGTTCATCGTCGCGATGACGGAGTACTCGTCGGTGCGGGTCAGCAGCTGCTGGAGCATGTTGTCCGCGATGCGGTCCTTGACGACTAAGCTGTCCTCGGGCCGCTCGCCGTCGTGCTCCTCCCAGAGCTGGTCTTCGGTGATCACGTCCTCGCCGTACTCCTCCTCGGCGACCTCGTAGCCCCAGTCGCGGAACGCGCCCTCGGTGAACTTCATGATGTTCCCCTTGTGGACGAGCGTGACGGAGTCGCGGTCGTTGGCGAGCGCGTAGTCGATCGCCTCGCGGATGAGGCGCTTCGAGCCGAACTCGGAGATGGGCTTGACGCCGATGCCGACCGGGCCGTCGTGGATGACGTCCGGGACGTCCATGTCCTGTTCGAGGAAGTCGCGTACCTTCTCGGAGCCGTCGGTGCCGGCCTCCCACTCGATGCCGGCGTAGACGTCCTCGGTGTTCTCCCGGAAGGTGACCATGTCCATCTCCTCCGGGTTCTTAACGGGCGACGGGACGCCGTCGATGTAGTAGGTCGGGCGGACGTTCGCGTAGAGGTCGAGCGTCTTGCGGAGCGCGACGTTCAGCGAGCGGAAGCCGGCCCCGACGGGCGTCGTCAGCGGGCCCTTGATCGCGACGCGGTGGTCGCGGATGGCCGAGACGGTGTCCTCGGGGAGGTTCTCGTCGTACATCTCACGGGCGCTGCCGCCGGCGTAGACGCGCATCCACGCGATGGAACGACCCGTCGCCTCGGCGGCGGCGTCGAGTACCTGCTGTGCGGCCGGCCCGACGTCGGTGCCGATCCCGTCGCCGTGAATGATCGGGATGATCGGGTTCTCGGGAACGTTCAGCTCGCCGGTCTCCTCGTCGGCAAGCGTGATGGCCTCGCCGTCTTCGGGGACATCGACTTTGTCGTAGCTCATAACGGGCGTGGATTCTTGTGGCCCCCTAAAGTGCCTGCCGTTTTCGGCGTGAGCGTCGCGCTCGCAGCGTTTGCCGGTTTCGGGCCCCGGTGGCCGTCCGCCTCCGGCAGGGCCGTCCCGGCCGCAGACCGGCTCAACCGCGACGCGTCAGACCGGCTCGACCACGGCACCTCAGACCGACTCGACCGCGACATCGAACATCGACCGCCAGCGGTAGCGGCGGCCG
>NZ_CBVY010000026.1:28846-30183 GCF_000513435.1 Halorubrum sp. AJ67
TTCTGTACCGAGGCGGGCGGCGCGAGCGCGACGGGGGCCGGCGAGGACATCGCCCGCGTGACGCTCTCGCGGCGGGCGGTCAAGTATCTAGACGA
Organism: Halorubrum sp. AJ67; assembly: GCF_000513435.1. Taxonomy (NCBI): domain Archaea; kingdom Methanobacteriati; phylum Methanobacteriota; class Halobacteria; order Halobacteriales; family Haloferacaceae; genus Halorubrum; species Halorubrum sp. AJ67. Next base: position 28,942 of record NZ_CBVY010000026.1, read on the forward strand.
CGGGGTCGGGGCACAGGCGGCGGCCGAGCGAGCGATCGACGAGTTCGAGGAGATTACGGGGTCGGGTGCGGGGGTTATCGTGCTCGGGGACGACGAGGCCGGGAGCGCGTTTAATACAGAAGGGATGCAGACGAGCGTCGCCGATACGTGAACGACACGGACGGATTTCTCGGCGCTTTGGCGGCCTAACTCCTCGATGTCGGCGGTGAATCATCGATCGACGCGGATTCCTCCGAAGCCCCAGCCGCTCGCTACGACGAAGCTGCCGCTGAGGTGGCCACCGAAGCCCCAGCCGGGAGGCGGGCGCACGCTCGCTGCGCGCTTCAGTCGCTCACTACGTTCGCTCCTTCCAGTGCTTGCGTCGCCTGCGCCCGCCTCCCGACTGCCCCTTCGAGTCCCACCCCGCACCGCAACCGCACCTCACGCCTCCCCAGCCTCGTCAGTCGCCGTCGCTTTGCTCCGGCGACTGACTCCCTCGCGCGTGCTGCTCGGCCGCGGGGCGGCCTCGCAGGCACGCGCCAACCGGGAAATCGGTCGAGTGTCGCCGTTCGTCCCTACGTCAGATGCGCGGGGTTCCACCTCGAACACCCAGTCTCTACGTCGCCCGCGGAGGCGAGGATACAAATCCGGGCGTCGCCTTGCGCCGGTATGGTAACCTTCCTCGCCGGGGGGACGGGCACGCCGAAGCTCCTCGACGGCGCGGCCCGCGTGTGGGACCCGGCCGAGACGGCGGTCGTCGCCAACACGGGCGACGACGTCGAGATCGGTGGCCACCTCGTCTGCCCCGACGTCGACACCGTGCTGTTCGCGGGCGGCGGCGTCCTCGACCGGGAGACGTGGTGGGGGATCGACGGCGACACGACCGCGACCCACGAGGAGCTGCGCCGACTCGCGGAGGCGGCCGGACTCGAAACCGAGCCCCGGTACCTCGACGACGCGGCCCAGACCGCCGGCCGGGAGATCGCGCGCTGGCGGCGCTTCTCGGCGGTCGGCGAGTTCATGGAGATCGGCGACCGCGACCGCGCGGTCCACCTCACGCGCACGAGCCTGCTCGACGAGGGGCACACGCTCACCGAGGCGATCCGCGTCCTCGCGGACGCGTCCGATCTCGACGCCGACCTCCTCCCGATGTCGGACGACCCGGTGGCGACGCTGATCCACACCGAGGCCGGCGAGACGATCCACTTCCAGGAGTACTGGGTCGCGCGCCGCGGCGAGCCGCCGGTCGCGGACGTGGAGTTC
>NZ_CBVY010000027.1:0-2926 GCF_000513435.1 Halorubrum sp. AJ67
GCCTGCGGCTCCCACACGCCGGTCTCCGGGGGTTCGCCCGACGAGACGAGCGTCGGGACCGGCGCAGCCTCCGGCTCTCTCGGCTCTAACACCTTGTGAACGGTTCCGTGACAGTCCTTCCCCGAGAGGAACCCGCGCTCGCTCGCGGGGTCGGCGAGGGCGTCGTAGTCGTCGCGGTCGCGCAGCCGCGTCAGGTTCCGGCGGTACGCGGCCGGCGACCGATGGAGCGGGAGCCGCCGGAGCGTCCGGTTCGACGCGTCGACCAGTCCGTCGTAGCGGAACGCCAGATCGATCCGTTCGCGCGCCGTCGGCGGCGCGCTCCGATCCCCGTCGCGGCGGACGTAGTACAGTTGTCGGGGACAGTACGCCGCGCGAGCCAGATCGCTGAAGGGAACCAGCGTCACGCGGCCGGCTGGCCGCGGCTTCGGTGATAAATCCGGACGGCGCGCTTCCGGTCTACCCCGACAGCTCGCCGTCACCGCCGTCGGCCGAGTCCAGCCACGAGGTCGCGATCGATTCGAACGGCGCGGAGTAGCCCATCAGCGTCGTGCCCAGCACCGCCATCACGAGGACGTAGCCGACCGCGAAGGCGTTGATCGTCCCCGCCAAGGCCGGGTCGAACGCGCCCGCGTTCGCGCCGGTGACCGCTATCGTCGCGATGATCAGCGAGAACTCGCCGCGGGTGGTCATGCCGAGTCCGACCCGGGTCGACCGACGGACGTTCAGGTCGAACGCGCGCCCTCCGAGGTAGCCGGTGACGAGCTTCGTCGGCGTCGTCACGACCACCGCGAGCGCGACGAGCGCCGCGACTTCGGGGAACAGCGCGGGGTTGGTCGTGAGCCCGATCCAGAAGAAGAACACCGCCGCGAAGGTATCGCGGACCGGCTCCAACAGCGTCTCGATCTCGTGGGCGTACCCAGTCGACGAGAACGCCATCCCGACGAAGAAGGCCGCGACCGCCTCGCTGACGCCGAGCTCGAGGGCGGCACCCGCGACCAACACGACCGTCGCGATCGACCGCAGCGCCACGAACTCCTTGTTGTCCGTCTCGACCAACCGGTCGAACGCCGGGGTCCCGAACTGGGCCAGGGCCAGTAGTCCGACGATGAACCCGATCGCGATCCCGATGTCGGTCGCGGCCGCGGCGACGTCGCCGCCGCCGAGCACCAGGGCGGACGCGACGGAGAGGTACACCGCGATGAACAGGTCCTCGTACACCAGCGTGCCTAACATTGGCTCCGCCTCGTCGTTGGCGATCCAGCCGAGATCGATGAGCGACTTCGTGATCACCGCCGACGAGGAGATGTAGACGATCCCCGCGACCAGAAACGCCGGGAGGAACGCGCCGAAGACGAGCCAGCCCAGAACGAACCCCGCCCCGAAGTTCGCGAGATCGATCGTTCCCGCGACCCCGATCGGACGCCGCCGGGCGAGCAGCCGGTCGAGGTTGAACTCCAGACCCAGAAAGAAGAGCAGGAAGACGATCCCCAGCTCCGCGCCGAGCGCGATGAACTCCGTCTCGGGGACGTAGACGGTCCCGACGACGGGGAGGACGACCCGCCCGAGGACGAACTCCCCGAGCAGCATTCCGACGAGGATGTACGCGGGAATGACGGACTGGCCGAGCCGATTCGCGAGCGCGCCGGCGACCGCGACCGCGGCGAACATGATCCCGACATCGAGCAGCGCCACTACCGATCACCGCCGACGCGAGCGACCGCGGCGGGCGGGGCGGCTTCGAGGGAGCGGCCGCTCATCCGGTGAGAATCTCCTCGAACGCGGCGCAGTTCTCGGGTGTGCCGACCCCGATCAGGGTGTCGCCCTCGCGGAGCGTGGTCTCGGCACCGGGACTGTCGAGCACCCCCTCGTCGCGCTGGATGGCGACGATCGCGAGCCCGGTCCGGTTCCCGATGTCGGCGCTCTCTAAGGTCTCGCCGACGAGCGGCGACCCCGGTGGGAGCTCGTACCACTCTAAGAGGATCCCGCCGGGGAGCGTCGTCTCCTGCGTGTCCGGTTCGACCGGCTGGAAGTACGCGCCCTCGATTATCGACCCGATCTTCCGCGCGAGGTCGTCGTCGAACGCGAACACCTTCTCCGAGTCGTCGTCCGGGTCCGGCCGGCGGAACACCTCGCGTTTCCCCGTGTTGTGGATCACGACGATCATCTCCTCGTCGCCGAGATCGATCTCGAACTTCTTCCCCACGCCGGGGAGGTCGGACTCGCTGATCGTCATACGGGTCGGTGAGGGGCCACGGTAATAGGCGTGTGCGTTCGGCGGCGGAGCGCGTTCCGTCGCACGCGAAACGCCGACGTCGGCCGATCGCACGCGAAAACTCCGACGACCGGTCGCGCACAAAACGCTAAGTGCGACGCATCCGTGGGGGCGAGCATGTGGGGCTCCCGAGGGGGCCGGGACCGACGGACGGTGACGTGTATCGCGTGCGGCGACTCGGTGTTGCGGGAGGACGCGCGCGAGTACGACAAGGAGGGCGACCGGTGGGACCGACGCGACAAGGAGTTCGAGTACCTCTGTGCCGACTGCGACGACGGGATATCACACCAGCCCCGCGGCGGGCTCGAATCGCTGATCTGTTCCATCGAGTCGGACGGACTCTCCACCGAGGAGTTTCTCGGCCGCTACGTCGACGCCGTGACGAGCGACGCCGACGGCCCGGCCGAAACGAGCGACGGGAGGAGCCGATCGGACGACGACCTCCCGGACCGCGACCGCTCCGACCGCGACCGCTCTGACCACGACCGCTCCGACCGCGACCGATAGGTCTACCCGTCGCGGCTCGGTACCGCGGTCGTACGTATGGTCGCCCTCCACCACGTAGCCGTTGCTTCCGACCCCGTGTCGGTCACGCTCGGCACGCTCGACCCCGCACCGCTCGCGGTCAGCGCCGTCGACCCCGTGCCGACCGCC
>NZ_CBVY010000027.1:3062-4586 GCF_000513435.1 Halorubrum sp. AJ67
GGGTGACGTTGTCGCCCGCCGTCGGGGCGATCGTCTGAGCGGGCCGCGAGGACGCCCGTCTCCACCGCCCGACAGGCCTTTCTAACGGACCCGCGTTGGTGGAGGTATGTCAGACGACGAGCCGAAGCAAGGGTCCGCCGAGGACCAGGGCCCCGTGACGATCACGCCGGAGCTGGCGGACCGACTCGCCGAGAAGCGCGAGGAGCTGTTCGAGGAGTTCGAGATCCGCGACGAGTTCCCGAGCGAGGTGCTCCGGGAGGCTGAGGCGCGGACCGAAGACGTGTACGAGGAGATCGAAGACGAGATCGACGAGCGCGAGGACCTCCGCGACCTCACGACGTGGACCACCGACCCGGTCGACGCGCAGGACTTCGACGACGCCATCTCCATCGAGCGCGAGGAGGACGCCTACCGGCTGTGGGTCCACATCGCCGACGTGACCCACTACGTCACCCCCGACACCGCGATGTGGGAGGAGGCGGTCGAGCGCGCCAACACCGTCTACCTGCCCGACTACACGATCCACATGCTGCCGCCGGTGCTGGCGGAGACCGTCTGTTCGCTCGTCCCCAACGAGGACCGGCTCGCGCACACAGTCGAGATGGAGATCGATTCGGAGACGCTTTCGTTCGAGGACATCGACATCTACAAGTCCGTTATCAACTCCGACGAGCGGCTCACCTACTCGGAGTGCGAGAACCGCCTCGAAGACCCCGATCTCCCCCTCAGCGAGGAGAACCAGCTCGCCTTCGAGCTCGCCGACCGCATGCACGAACAGCGCAAGGCGGACGGCTCGCTCGTCTTGAATCCGCGGCGCGACCGCGCGCACACCATCATCGAGGAGTCGATGCTGAAGGCGAACAAGGCGGTGACGCACACCCTGATGTGGGACCGCGGCGTCGAGGCGATGTACCGCGTCCACCCGCAGCCGACCCCCGACCAGTGGAACGAGGCGCTCAAGGAGATCCAAGAGCTGAACGGCGTCTCTATCCCCGGCGACGCGTGGGGCGACGACCCGCGGAAAGCGGTCAACGCCGCCCTAGAGGAGTCGCCCGAGCGCCAGCTCAACAAGATCCAGCGCGCCGTGCTGAAGGTGATGCCTCGCGCGAAGTACATGAACGACCCGTTCGGCGGCCACCACGCGCTCAACTTCGACATCTACGGCCACTTCACCTCGCCCATCCGCCGCCTATCGGACACGATCAACCACTGGATCGTCCACGAGAACGACGTGCCGGAGAACCTCGTCGAACTGTGCGACCACGCCAGCGACAAGCAGAAAGACGGCGAGACAGCAGAGCGACTCTACAAGCAGTTCCTCCAAGAGCAGGGGCTCGATCCCCACGCCGTCAACAACCGCGGCGTCGAGGTCGTCGAGGACCCCGAGGAAGCAAAACACACCGCCTGAGCGGGAGATATAGGGGTCTCCGGACGCAACAAACGGTATGGACGCCCACGAGCACGGCGACGCGGACCGAGGCGAAACGGAGCCGTTCGAGCCGACCGGCGAGCCGGAGCGCGACG
>NZ_CBVY010000027.1:8486-11619 GCF_000513435.1 Halorubrum sp. AJ67
AAGCGAACGAGTGAGGAGCGCAGCGAGCGTGCGCCCGCCTCCCGGCCGGGGCTTCGGCGGTCTCGGCCGCGGAGCAATCCGTTTTGTAGTGAGCGACCGAGAGTTCGACGGCCACGTTCTCGACTATCACGTCTCCGTAGCCGTCCGAACCGGAAACCGACGACCCGTACCTCACAGATTTAAGCCGGGAGGTCACGACCGCTATGATATGGGATTCGACGAGATGGACGTCGACACGATCTGGAAGAACGGGGAGTTCCTCGACTGGGAGGACGCGACGACCCACGTTCTGACCCACGCGCTCCACTACGGGACGGGCGTGTTCGAGGGCGTCCGCTGTTACGACACCGAGCAGGGCCCCGCGGTCTTCCGCTGGGAGGAACACCTCGACCGGCTGTTCGACTCCGCGAAGATGTACGACATGGAGATCGAACACTCCCGCGAGGAGATCACCGAGGCCACCCTCGAACTGCTCGACCGGCAGGACCTGGAGTCCTGTTACATCCGGCCGATCGCCTACTACGGCTACGACACGCTGGGCGTCTCGCCGAAGGACTGCCCGACCGACCTCGTCCTCGCGGCGTGGCCGTGGGGCGCGTACCTCGGCGAGGAGGCGCTCGAAGACGGCGTCGACGTGATGGTCTCCTCGTGGCGGAAACACGCCTCCTCGCAGGTCCCGACGAACGTGAAGACGACCGGCCTGTACGTCAACTCCATGCTCGCGGGCGAGGAGGCGCGCCGGAACGGCTACGTCGAGGCCATCGTCCTCAACAAGGAGGGCAACGTCGCCGAAGGCCCGGGCGAGAACATCTTCATGGTCAACGACGGCGAGATCTACACCACCGGGCCCGCGCAGTCCATCCTCGAAGGGATCACCCGCGACACCGTGATCACCCTCGCGGAGGAGCGCGGCTACGAGGTCCACGACGAGGCCGTCATCTCGCGCGGTCAGCTGTACACCGCCGACGAGCTGTTCTTCACCGGCTCCGCCGCGGAGGTGACCCCGATCCGCTCGGTCGACGATACCGAGATCGGCGCGGGCACCCGCGGCCCCGTCACGGAGGAGCTCCAGAGCGCCTTCTTCGAGTTAGTCGAGCGGCGGACGGACGACCACGACGAGTGGTTCACGTACCTCTGAGCGCGGACCGCTGACCGCGAACGCGGTCGCCACGCAGCGTATCGACCGCGCAAAACGACTTCTCGCTTCTCTCTCGATCCGCCTCGGTCAGTCGACCGCCTCACTCGGTCGACCCGCTCCCGTCGGTCGCCGATCCGTCGCCGCCGGGCGTCCCGTCGGTTCGGACGTGTCCGTAGCCGTCGGGGGTGCCGTCGCCCTCGGTGGGGTCCTCCTCGTGAACGGGGACCTGATGGGCCGACTCCGCGAAGCCGGCGGAGAGGACCCGCGTCATTCCCTCCTCGACGCTCTCGCCGGTCTCCTCGATTTTCTCCGGCTCGACTTCGATGACGAAGCCGGTGGTGATGTTCGGCGCGGTCGGCATGAACAGGACGATCTTCCCGTCGCGGGTCTTCTTGCCCGTCCGGAAGGCCGTCATCCGGATCCCGGGCCACGTCTCGATGTACACCGGGCTCTGAAGCTCGTCGGTGCCGGAGATGGCCGTCTCGATGGCGAGCTTCGACGCGTTGTACACCACCCGGAGCGCCGGGATCCGGTTTATCGTGTCGTCCACCGCGGCCTCCGCCAACCGGCCGAGCGTGGTCCGCATGAAGTACCCGACCGCGAGCACGACGGTGGCGAACACCGCAAACGCGATGACGACCCGGGAGACGGGCTCTAAGTACCCCGGAATGACCGCGGGTTGGAGGTCCGCGATGAGCGGGATCGACGCGATGTACTGGTAGATCCAGCGGAGGACGAGGAGTAAAACGAGGAGCGGGGCCAGCACGATGAGGCCGCTGGCGAAGTCGCGTTTCCACGTGGACATCTATCGGATCGGTATGTGTCGGCAACCCTTAAGAGCGCTTCCACGCGGCGGCGACGCCGAGCGAAGGGACCGTCGACGACGGGGACGGCGCAGCGGATCCGCAGCTACTGGCCCAACACCGCCCGGGCCGCGAACGTCAGGTTCTCCTTGCGCTCGCGGACCCGCCGGTAGAAGTACGAGAGCCACTTGTCGCCGTACGGCGCGTACTGGTACACGTCGACCCCCTGCGCGGCGAGGTCCCGCTGCGCGTCCTCGCGGACGCCCATCAGCATCTGGACCTCGTACTCCGTCCCGTGGTCGCGCGCGAGCCGGTCCGCGAGCGAGATCATCTCGGGGTCGTGGCTGCCGACCGCGACGCCGCGGTCCCGCCCCTCGAAGAGCCGTCGGAGGTCGTCGCGGTACGCCTCGTCGACGTCCGCCTTGTCGGTGTACGCGATCGACGACGGCTCGTCGTACGCGCCCTTCACCAGCCGGATCTTGCCGGGCACGTCGACGAGCCGGTCGAGGTCGTCGGCGGTGCGCTTGAGGTTCGACTGGATACACTGCCCGACACTCCACGGGTAGTCGGCGGCGATGGACTCGAAGGCGTCGAGCGTGGCGTCGGTGGTGTCGGCGTCCTCCATGTCACACCAGACGAAGGCGTCGAGTTCGTCGGCGCGCGCGACGATCTCGCGGTAGTGCTCCTCGAATAAGTCCGCCGAGACGTCCATCCCGATCTGGGACGGCTTCACCGAGACGCAGGCGTCGAGGCCGCTGTCGGCGATATCGTCGATGAGGTCGAGGTAGGCGTCGGTATCGCCGCGGGCGTCCGCGGGGTCGTCGTAGTGTTCGCCGAGCAGGTTCAGGATGACCGCGACGCCGTCCTCGTTCGCGGCGCGGGCGTGATCGAGGGCCACCGGAACGCTCTCGCCGGCGACGAACCGCCGAGCGATCGGGAGGATCATATCGTAGATTCCGAACGGCGCAAACTTTACTGTTACCGACCCGGCGTGAGTGACCGCGACGTCGCGTCCTCGGCGGCGGGCGACGGACCGTCCCGCTCCCGCGACGGATCCGGGATTTATAACAGCCCGGACGCCGCCTGTAGGGACATGATCGGTGCGCTCGTCGCGACCGCGTTCTGGGCGATGCTCCCGGCGTACGTCCCGAACAACGCCGCGGTGCTGGCCGGCGGGGGTCGCCCCATCGAC
>NZ_CBVY010000027.1:14426-15351 GCF_000513435.1 Halorubrum sp. AJ67
CGCCGTCGGCACGCTGGTCGGCGTCCTCCTCTCGGTCGCGCTCAACGCCGTCAACGACCCGGCGAGCGCCGCGCTCGGCGTCGACCTCCCGACGTTCGCGCTCCCGGCCGCGTTCGCCCTCGCGTTCGGTGCGATGTGCGGCGACATCGGTGCCTCCTTCCTCAAGCGGCGGTCCGGGCGCGAGCGCGGTGCCGCGTTCCCCGGCTTAGACCAGCTCGACTTCGTCGTCGGCGCGCTGGCGCTCGCCTTCGTCGTCGACACCGACTGGGCGCTCGCCGTCTTCACGCCCCGCGTCCTCGCGGTCGTCCTCGTGATGACGCCCGTCCTCCACGTCGTCACGAACGTCGGGGCCTACTGGCTCGGGCTGAAGAACGAGCCGTGGTAGGTCGAAAATCCGTCCGAGACGAGACGTACGCCGAAACGCTCCGGTTTTTTCGAAGATGCGCTGAGAACCGATCGTTCGATCGCGTAGTTCGCAGCGACGAGAACGCGAGAAAGATATATATACTGGTGTGACATACCATGGCACGCATGTCTAGTAGCGCACCCGATTCGGACGACGACGTGTTCGACGAGTTCCTGTCCGACCACGGCCACGAGACGGAGATCGTACGCTGGGAGCGATCGTATAACAAGCTCCAGTGTCCGGAGTGCGGTGCGCTTCACGAGGAGGGAACGGCGCGGTGTTCGGTTTGCGACTGGCGGCCGAACTGACGGACGCGACGGCAGCCCGCGGCGTTTTCTTTCCGTCAGACTCCCCGGTAGTATTATGGGGAATTACTCGATAGTGGATAACATGCCGACCTGTCAGAACTGCGGTTCGTTCGTCACGACTGATTACGTTCGGGTGTTCACGCCGAACGAGGTCGATCGGCCCCGCGTCTGTCCGGCCTGCGAGGACATGGTCCGCGACGGTGCCGAGGTC
>NZ_CBVY010000027.1:17380-19396 GCF_000513435.1 Halorubrum sp. AJ67
GGGCCGGGAAGCGGGAAGACGACCGCGCTCTTGGACCGCGTCGAGGAGATACTGGAGACCGAGGACGCCGACGTCCGGGACGTGCTCGTCGTCTCGTACACGCGCGCGGCCGCCGCCGAGATCCGGGAGCGACTCGCCGAGCGGCTCGACATCTCGCCGCGCAGCCTCCAGGGGAACGTGAGCACGATGCACGCGAAGGCGTACGAACTGCTCGACCTCTCGCGGGGCGACGTGGTCGGCGAGGACGACAAGGAGGCGTTCTGCGAGGAGTACGGCGTCGAGTTCGAGGACCAGCACGGCGGGGCCGGTCGCCGGACCGCGCGGTCGACGACCATCGGGAACAAGATCATCGCCACCTCCCAGTGGCTCCAGCGCACCGAGCGCGACGTCGCCGACTGGTACGACGTCCCCTTCCAGTGGAACGTCGAGGAGGTCCGCCTGCCGCCCGAGGAGGACCCGAACGCCCAGGAGGGCAACAAGTACACCCCGACGTGGCCCTCCGACGACGAGCGGATCGACATCCCGGAGACGATCCGGGCGTGGCGGGGCTACAAGGGCGACAACGGCCTCGTCGGCTTCGCGGACATGCTCGAACGGGTCGCGCAGCGCTCGCTCGTCCCGAGCGTCGACTACCTGATCATCGACGAGTTTCAGGACATCACCACGCTCCAGTACAACGTCTTCGAGGAGTGGCGGCCACACATGCGGAAGGTGCTGATCGCCGGCGACGACGACCAGGTCGTCTACGCGTGGCAGGGCGCGGACCCCGACCTCCTCCTCGACACCGAGGTCGACGAGGACGTTGTCCTCCCGAACTCCTACCGGCTCCCCTCGGAGATCCTCAACGTCGTCAACGCGGAGATCCGCCACATCGACAAGCGACAGGAGAAGGACCTCCACCCGCGCAAGGAGGGCGGGACCGTCGAGGCGATCGAATCGCCCTCGATGCTCGAACTCGTCCGCAACGTCCGGTACACGGTCGAGGACGACGAGGGAGACGTGATGTGTCTGTTCCGCGCCCGCTACCAGATGTTCGACTTCATCGACGAGTTCATCGACCACGGGATCCCCTTCTCGATGCTCACCGACGGCCGGATGTGGACCGACCGGGTCCAAGACTACGTCAACGCCGTCGAGAAGGCCGAGGCCGGCGACCCCGTCAACGGGTTAGAGGCCCGGCGGCTGGCCGACATGCTCCAGGAGTCGGCGTTCGGGACCCACGACCGCGAGGAGTTCTACGACTACCTCGACGACCGCGAGGAGGCGGCCGACGCCGACGACGTCTCCCTGATCGACGTCTCGGCCGACACGCTCGACGAGTACATCCCCTTCATGCCGGACACCGACAGCGCCGACGACATGGTCCGGAAGGTGACGAGCTTCCAGCGGAAGTCGATGGGCGCGTACTTCGAGGGCGACTATCAGGGGATGGACCCGACCCGCGTCCGCGTCGGCACCATCCACTCCGCGAAGGGCCGCGAGGCCGACCACGTGTTCGTGGCGACGGACCTCACCGAGAAGGTGGTCGAGCAGATGGCCGCCTCGATCGACGACCCGACCGACGTCGACGGCGTCGAGGAGTTCACCAAGTCGACCAGCCCCGTACCCCTGCTCACCGACAACGAGCGCCGCGTCTTCTACGTCGGGATGTCTCGGGCGCGCGAGCGGCTCGTGATCATGGAGAGCCTGATCAACGGCGCGCCGACGCTCCCGATAAGCGTCCTGCTGTTCGACGAGCTCCGCGAGGAGCCGGCACAGGAGCTCGTCGAGGAGGTCCAAGCGGAGCTTGCGGTGCCCGAACCCGAGCCGTGAGCGGGGACGACGCGGAGCCGGACGAAGCCGCCGCCCGAAACGCTACCGAAGGGGAGTTCCGCCCGCTGCGGACCGATCTTACCCCCGTCGTCGATGCGGTCCGCGCGGCCGACGCGAGCGCGTTCGTCGCCGTCGGGGGCCGCTTCGACGACGACCTGCGCTACCTCACGCGCTTCTCCGGCCCGGACCGACCGTACGCGCTGG
>NZ_CBVY010000027.1:21552-25505 GCF_000513435.1 Halorubrum sp. AJ67
CCGGCCACGGCGTCGGCGTGAGCCTTCACGAGTCGCCGTCGCTGTCGGGTCCGGGCGAGCTGCGGCCGGGCCACGTCGTGACGATCGAACCCGGCGTCTACGACCCCGAGGTCGGCGGCGTCAGGCTGGAAGACCTGATTCTCGTCACCGACGAGGGGTACGAGCTGCTCGCCGAGTACCCGTTCGGGGTCGTTCCGCAGGCCCGCGAGTGACCGACCGATGACTACGACCGCTCTTTGCGCTATCGGCGCGGCTTTTTCCCTGCCGACCGACGGTCGAGACGCATGCGATCCGAGTCCTCCACCGGAGCCGGCGATCCCGCCGGGTCCGAGCCGATCTGGCGCACCGTGACGAAGGGGTTCCCGACCGCTCTAACGCACCTCATAGCTGCGTTCACACTCGTCGGCGTCGGAATCGTCGGGACCGGTGCCGTCGCCGCCGACGGAGCGGCGGAGCTCGACGAGGACGTCGTCACCGTAGGCGAGAACGGTACCACCGAAATCGCCGTCGAGAGCGAGGGCGTGGAGTCGTTCGAGGTCGTCGTCGGCAACGAGGACGACTCCGGATACGAACTCCGAGGGACGGTGACGCCGGACGGCGACGGCGTCACGAGACTCACGTACGACCATGCCGCGGCGGGCGACGGCGGTGACCCGCTGACCGCCGACAGGGGCGGCGTCGAACTCGACGGCGAGACCGACCTCGGCGAACCCCCGCTCCCGGAGCCTACGACGTGAGGGTGTTCGTCGGCAACGGGAGCGAACCGGTCGACGTCGGCACGCTGATGGTCGAGACGACCGAGAGCGACGATGGCGTCGAGGACGCAGTCGAGGCCGTCACCGACGCGACCGTCGAGGACGCGGACGTCCTCATCGAACCGCGCGCGACCGTCGTCACAGTGCCCGTCGACCTCGACGACGGGACGCCCGTCGAGGTGCGACTCCGGTCGGCCGGCAACGCGAGCACGGAGTTCATCAAGACCCGGGAGGCGACGGTGACCGACGGGGAGGCGACCGCGACGTTCGACGCGAGCGTCACCGAACCCGGAGACCGCGCGACCCTGACCGTCCGCGGTGACGGAGACGCCGACGAGTCGGTGACACGCGACGTACTCGTGGTCGACGACGTCGACGCTCCCGGAAGTGGGGACACCGGAGACGAGGCTCCCGGTTTCGGTCCCGTCGTCGCCGCGCTGGCGCTTCTCTGCGCCGCGCTCGTCGCTCGGATTCGGGAGTAAAGGCGTCCGGGCTGTCCCCCGCCCGAGACCGACACGCGGTCAGCGCTCGTCGGAGTCACTTCCGACCGCGACGGACTGAGAGCCGTCTTCCGTCTCGGGAGCCGCCGCGTCGTCGCCGCGGAGCTGTCGGGGGAGGAGTCCGGAGAGCAGTCGCCGGAGGATCTGGGCGGGATCGAGGAAGTACTGCGGCAGGACGACCATCGCGACCGCGACGACCAACAACCCGGAGCCGAGCGCGATCTCGCCGGCGATCACCCGGACGATCGCGTAGTTCGCGAGCGGGAGCGCGAAGATCAGCGAGGCCGCCAACCCGATCATGTCCAGCACTCCGAGTCTCATTGCGTTCCCGTTGGCGGCCGGGGGTCAAAAGCGGCGCGGCGGGGCGTCGCGAGGGGAACGCGGCGGTCGGAGCAGAACCGATATCCGTCGCCCGCCCCCAGTTCCGGTATGTTCACCGGCATCGTCGAGGGGACCGGCGCGGTCCGCGCGCGGACCGAGACCGACGACGGGCTCCGGCTGAAGATCGGGGTCGACGGCGTCGAGGGGTTCGACGACCTCGCCCGCGGCCAGTCGATCAGCGTGAGCGGCGTCTGTCTCACCGTCGAGGAGCACGGCGTCGGCGGGGGTGACGGCGCGCCCGACGACGGCTCGACCGGCGACTCCGACTGGTTCGAGGTGTTCCTCGCGAGCGAGACGGTCGCGAAGACGTACCTCGGCGAGGTGCGCGAGGGCGACGCGGTCAACGTCGAGCGCGCGATGCCCGCCGACGGCCGATTCGACGGCCACGTCGTACAGGGCCACGTCGACACCGTGAGCGAGGTGACCGCGATCGAGCGCGTCGGCGAGGACTGGCGGTTCACCTTCTCGATCCCGGAGGGACACGACGATTACCTCGTCGACAAGGGCTCCGTGACGCTCGACGGGATCTCGCTGACCGTCGCCGAGAAGCGCGACGGCGAGTTCGACGTCGCGGTCATTCCGACGACGTACGACCTGACGACGCTGTCGGCGAAGTCCGTCGGCGACCCGATCCATCTGGAGGTCGACGTGATCGCGAAGTACGTCGAGAACATGGTCGGCGGAGACGACTGAACGCCGCGGCGCGGTGAGCGGCCGCCCGCCGGAGCGGTAGTCCGGTCCGTCGCGGGATCCGGAGACCGTGATTTAAGTGCGTGATGGGCGAGTCGACTGACGGATGCCCTCCAACGAACACACCGGTCTCGTGGCGGCACTGGTCGCGGTCGGCGTCGTGGTCCCGCTGTACGCGGGCGCCGTTTCGCGGCAACTCCTCCCGGGTTTGGGCGTCGGACTGTCAGCTCTCGTCACCGCGGCGCTCGTGGCTCGCGACGGCACCGGCCGGCGGACGCTCGCTCGCGCGACGATCGCCGTGACGATCGTCTACGGCGCGTTCACCTTCCAGTTGCTCGTCGCGGTGGTCGCGGCCTGTGCGGTCTACCTCTCCGCGTGGCTCACGGGTTCGGACAGCCCGCTCGGCGCACCGGACACGGAGATCGTCCCGGTCGAACCACCGGCCGCCGAAGACGCAGGGGCCGAGGAGTAGATCGTCGGACGGCCGAGTCGCGGTCGATCAGGCGTCCTTCGCGCCTTCGACCGTCTCGCGGACGGCGTCGATGCCCTCGTCGTGGAGCAGGTCGCCGACGACGATCACGTCGCTGTGGGCGGCCATCTCGTTGGCCGATTCGTAGTCGTGGATGCCGCCGCCGTAGAAGAGCGTGGCGTCGTCTAAGGCGTCCGCGGCGGCTGCGACCTTCTCGGTGTCGCCGAACGTGCCGGAGTACTCGACGTAGACGATCTCCTGGCCGAACATGCGCTCGGCCACCTTCGCGTACGCCGCCACGTCGTCGGCGCTGAGGTCGCAGTCGGCCTCGGTCAGCTGTGCGACCGACGCCTCGGGGTTCATCACGATGTACGCCTCGGTGTGCGTCCGGCTCCAGTCGAGGTCGTCGATGCGGACCCACTCCTTGTGCGCGCCGGTGATCCAGAAGGGACCGCCGGCGTTGAACACGGTCGGGATCAGGTAGCCGTCGAGCGCTGGCGAGTCGATCACGACGCCCGGGTTCGACGGCTCCTGGTACAGCGGCACGTCGTACTCCGCGGCGGCGTCGACGACGCGGGTCATCTTCTCCGCGGTGACGTCGAGGGTCCCGCCGATCTCGATCGCGTCCGTCCCGGTCCGGCAGACGTCCTCGAAGGTCTCACCCGGCCGCAGGTCCTTGTCGGGGTCGACCTTCAGCACGTGGTCCCAGTCGTCCCACGGGTTGGTCATCGGGCGAGAGTCGGCCGGGCGACACCAAAAGGTGCGGAACCTGTCTCGCCGGCCGGGGCGCGCTCGCCGGCGGACTCGCCCGCCGGCCGCTCACAGCAGGTCGTCTATCTCGTCGTTCTCGAACGCCGCCGCGGGGTCCGGTTTCTCCTCGCGCTCGTCGCGGACGGCCTGCCGGGCGCGCTCCAAGAACGCCTCGACGCGCTGGGACCGCTCGACGCCCGCGAGAAGGACGAGGGCCGCGATCCGGTCGGAGTCGAGCGGGAAGTCGCCGCCGCGAACCTGCATCGATCCAGTCTCCTCTTGGAGCCACTTTCGGGCCTTTTCCGCGCCCTTCCGGGAGATCCGGTCCGGATCGCCGGCAACCGCGACGAGCGCGGCGTCCGCGTCGGTGGCGCTCGGCAGCGAGAGCCCGGTCATCACCGCGCTGCG
>NZ_CBVY010000028.1:0-2187 GCF_000513435.1 Halorubrum sp. AJ67
AGTATCATTCGTGAGATGTGGGTATTGCTTCTTTTATAACCCGGGCGGGGACGCGCCAGTATGGCTTCACTGGGAGAGTACAGTCGGGACGACTTCGGGCAGGGCGGCTTGAACGACGGACTCGACGTCGCCGAACTGGTCGAGGAGATCGGACTCGACGCCGACGAGATCGCGTGGCGGAAGGAGTTCGTCGGGTTCGACGAGGAGGACGAGCGCCGACTGAACCGGTACGAGGACGCGTTCGCGGAGAACGCTGAACAGATCGCGGACGACTTCTACGACAACCTCACCGGCTACGACCAGACCGTCGACGTGATCGAGCGGTCTGAAAAGGGGATCGAGCAGCTCAAGCGGACGCAGTCGGCGTACCTCGTGACGCTTGCCGAGGGGGACTACGGCCCGGAGTACTTCGAGGACCGAGCGCGGATCGGGAAGCTCCACGACATGCTGGAGATGCCGATGAAACACTACCTCGGTCAGTACGGCGTGTACTACGACCTCATCCTCCCGCTTATCGGCGACCGGCTCGTCGATTCGCTCACCGACCGACTGGCCGACGACGTCGCGGGCGGAGGGATCGACGACGAGACCGCGGCGGCGGTCGAGGCGGAGGTCGACGACGCGATCGAGGACATCCTCTCCGTCCTCCGGATCGTCAACCTCGACATGCAGGTCGTGACGGACACGTACATCCACTCGTACAGCGAGAAGCTCTCCGAGGCGGTCGAGCGGAACGAGCGGCTGATGGCCGAGGTTGAAAAGGAGGTCCAAGAGCCGATCGGCGATCTCCGCGAGTCGGTAGGAGACGTCGCCGACAGCGCTGCCGCGGTCGGCGACGCGTCCGAAGACCAGTCACGACGGGTGGCCGAGGTCTCCTCGGAAGTGGCGAATCTCTCGGCGACCGTCGAAGAGGTGGCGTCGACCGCCGAGGAGGTGGAGCGCACGAGCAGCCGGGCGGAAGAGATGGCCGACGACGGCCGGGCGGCGGCCGACGACGCCGCGGCGGCCATGGCGGATATTGGTGCCGCCGTCGACGAGGTGGCTGACGACGTCGAGGCGCTCCAAGACCGCGTCGAGGAGATCGACGAGTTCGTCGACGCGATCAACGGGATCGCGGACCAGACGAACCTGCTCGCGTTGAACGCCTCGATCGAAGCGGCCCGGGCGGGCGACGCCGGGGCGGGGTTCGGGGTCGTCGCCGACGAGATCAAGTCGCTCGCGGAGGAGTCACAGCGGCACGCGAGCGACATCGAGTCGATGGTCGACGGGATCCGCACCGACACCGAGGAGACGGTCGAGAGCCTCTCGGAGACGACCCAGCGGGTCGACGACGGGAGCGAGCGCGTCGCCGACGCGACGGAGAGCCTCTCCGCCATCGCCGAGGCGGTGACGGAGACGGCGAACGGGATCGACGAGGTCTCCGACGTGACCGACGAGCAGGCCGCCGCCGCCGAGGATATCGCGGCGACGATAGACGGCGTGGTCGAACAGTCGAACGAAATCACCGAGGAGGTGCAGGAGCTGGCGGCCGAAAGCGAGCGCCAGTCGGAGGCGGTCGAAGCGCTGGAACACACCGTGCGCCGGTTGGCCGTGGACGGCGGAGACGGCGGTGGCCCCCACGTGGCGTCTCGGACGGACGGCGGAAGACCCGCCGAAGGAACGGAGGGCAGCCGGGAGGCCCCGGCGGGTGTCCCCGAGGGCATCCCGGAGTTCGTGATCGAGCGACTCTCCGACGAGGAACTACGGGCGCTCGCGGCCGGAGAGATGGACAGAGACGACCTGTTGTGAGGCAGTCGAGCCGATCTGACAGCGGGCGGCCCGCGGCTCGCAGACCGAATTCAGGGAGAGAAGTACGCGTCCGACCCCCGAACGTCGGGGAGTTCGCGCAGCGGCCGACGACCGCACCGACCGCAGACGTCCGGCTCGTCGGGGTCGTCCGGCAGCGCGAACACCGTCTCGCAGGCGTCGCAGACGACGTAGCGGAGCGCGAGCGACGGGGTATCAGTCACGGGCGCAGTAGGCGGGCGACGCACTTGAACCGACGCCTCGCGGGCGTCGCCGTCGGTCGGGGCCGGCGAGCGCGCGAGGGGTATCGGCCGGGGGCGAGCGGGCACGAGAGCGTCCTATCGACCGGAGCCGGCGTCGCCGGACGACTCGATCCGCGCCTCGTACTTCGCCAGCGACGCG
>NZ_CBVY010000028.1:4212-6478 GCF_000513435.1 Halorubrum sp. AJ67
CGGACAGCGCGTGTGGAACCGGCAGCCCGAAGGCGGGTTCCGCGGCGAGGGGACGTCTCCCTGAAGGGTGTCGAACGCCTCGTCGCGCTCCTCCGTGGTCGCACGGGGAACGCTCGACAGGAGCGCCTTCGTGTACGGGTGTGCGGGGTCGTCGAATATCTCCTCGACCGGCCCGACCTCGACGATTTCGCCGAGGTACGTCACCGCGACGCGGTCACAGACGTGCCGGACCACGCCGAGGTTGTGCGCGATGAAGAGGAACGTCAGCCCGAAGTCCTCCTGAAGGTCGTCGAGGAGGTTCAGGATCTGCGCCTGAACGCTCACGTCGAGCGCCGACACCGGCTCGTCCAAGACGACGAAGTCGGGGTCCAAGGCGAGCGCCCGAGCGATCCCGATCCGCTGGCGCTGCCCGCCGGAGAACTCGTGCGGGTACCGGTCGATCTGGTCTGCCGAGAGCCCGACGCGTTCGAGCAGATCCCCGGCGCGGGCCCGGCGGATCTCTCGATCCGAGGCGTCGACGGAGACCGTCACGACGATCTCCTCGTCGCCGGTCGTCTCGACAGTCGTTCCGAGCAGGTCTCCCTGCCGGTCGAGGGCGGCGACGACGCCCGCCTCGTCCTCGCGGACGGTGACGGCGACCCGCGCGACCCCTCCCTCGGCGTCGACGACGTCGGTCGACGTCGTCGTCGACGCGAACCGTAGACGGCTCCGGCGTCGAGGGAGGCCCCCTCGACGGTCAGGTCGGCGGTCGTCTCGACGCTCGGGTCGCTCCGGGGGAGCCCGTGGATACGGAGCCCCTCGGCGACGATGTCGCCGGTGGTCATCCGGGGGTCGAGACTGGAGAACGGGTCCTGAAACACGATCTGCGCGCGCTTGCGGAACTCCGTCAACTCGCCATCGGTCATCTCGCGGAGGTCGGCCCCGTCGAACGTGACCTCGCCGGCGGTCGGCTCCCGGAGCCGCAACACCGTCTCGCCCGTCGTCGACTTCCCGCAGCCGGACTCGCCGACCAGCCCCAGCGTCTCGCCCTCTCGAACGTCGAAGGAGACGCCGTCGACGGCCTTCACGCTCTCCGACTCCGCACCGAGCAGGCGGTCGACGAGCGACTGGTCGTCCGCGTAGTACTTCTTCAGCCCGTCGACGGAGAGCAGCGGGTCGCTCATTCGCCCTCACCTCCGTCTTCGTCGAAATACTCTTGCGGGAGCGCGTCGGCCGGGTCGTACTCGCGGTCCGCGAGGACGCACTTGGCCCCGTGGTCGGCGGCGGCGTCGACAGTGCGTTCGGCAGGCCGTTCGAGGCACGCCTCCATCGCCTTCGGACACCGATCCGCGAAGTAGCACCGGTCGTCCATCTCGGCGTCGACCAGGCTCGGGACGTTCCCCCCGATCGGTTCGAGCCGCGCCCGCGGGTCGTCCACGTCGGGGATCGACCCGAGTAACCCCTGCGTGTACGGGTGGACGGTCTCGTTGAAGACGGAGTCGAGCGTGCCGCGCTCGACGACCTCGCCCGCGTACATCACGCAGACGCGGTCGCACATCTCGGCGATCACGCCAAGGTCGTGCGTGATGAGTACGATGCTCATCCCGCGCTCCGCCTGAATCTCGCGCAGGAGGGTCAGGATCTGCGCCTGGATCGTCACGTCGAGCGCGGTCGTCGGCTCGTCGGCGATCAGCACGTCGGGTTCGCCGGCGAGCGCCTGCGCGATCATCGCGCGCTGGAGCATGCCGCCGGAGAACTGGCCGGGGTACTCGTCGACGCGCTCCTCGGGGTCGGGGATCCCCACCTGCCCGAGCAGTTCGACGGCCCGGTCCATGCTCTCGTCGCTCGTGTAGTCGCGGCCGGGAACGATCTCGTCGAGTAAGTACTTCCCGAGTCCGTACCCCTGGGTGCGCGAGCGCGTCGAGCGGGGGTTCGCCCGCGCCCGGCGCTGGACCTCGACCGCCTCGGCGATCTGCTCGCCGACGGTGATCGAGGGGTTGAAGCTGCTCATCGGGTCCTGGAAGATGACGCTGAAGGAGGGACCGCGCAGCGACCGGCGGACGCTCTGGGGAACGGTGCGGAGGTCGACGTGGTCCCCGTCGACCTGTACCGCGTCCGCGTCGCGGAACTCGTCTGCGAGGTCGGGGTCGCGATACCACACCTTCCCCGAAGTGATCCGGCCGGGCGTCTCGACGAGGTCGACGAGCGACAGCGCCGTCACCGACTTGCCGGAGCCGGACTCGCCGACGACGCCGAGGATCTCGTCCTCGCGGAGGTCGAAGGAGAC
>NZ_CBVY010000028.1:7541-14254 GCF_000513435.1 Halorubrum sp. AJ67
TTCGCCCTCGATGCCGGGGTCCAAGGCGTCACGGAGCCAGTCGCCGAGCAGGTTGATCCCGATCACCGACAGCATGATCGCGAGGCCGGGGATCGAGGCGATCCACCACTGGCCCGAGGAGATGTAGTCGCGCCCCTGCGAGATGTCGAAGCCCCACGACAGCGTCGTCCCGGAGAAGCCGAGGAACGACAGCGAGCTCTCCAAGAGGATTATCGCCGCCACCTGCACCGTCCCGAGGACGATGATCGGCGTCACCGCGTTCGGCAGGACGTGCCGGAGGATGATCGTGTTGTCGTCGGCACCCAGCGCACGAGATGCCTTCACGTACTCCTGCCCGCGCAAGGAGAGCGCCTCCCCGCGGGCGACGCGGGCGAACCACACCCAGTTGACGAGCCCGACGACGATCACCACCGTTATCGGCAACACGAAGCTCTCGGGCATCCCCGGCGCGAGCCCGGCGACGACGAACGGGTCGGGGATGTCGACCGCCGCGCGGCCCCACAGTCCGATCAGCGCGACCGCCAGCACGAGCGACGGGAACGCGAGGCTGATGTCCGCGATCCGCATCAGCGCGTCGTCGACGCGCCCGCGGTGATAGCCGGCGAGCAGGCCGACGGGGACGCCGATCGACGCCGCGAGCAGGGTGCCGAGGACGCCGACGACGAGCGACGTCCGAGCGCCGTACACCACCCGCGAGAACATGTCGCGGCCGAGCCCGTCGGTGCCGAAGACGAACCGCGGGTCGGGGGTGATCTCGACGGTCTCGGTGACCGTCCGCATTTCGCCGTCGACCATCTCCGAGGTGGTCCGCTCGGTGGTCTCCGCGAAGCCGACCGGCGGTAGCTCGCTCTGGTCGAGCCGCTGCTCGGTCGGGTCGTGGGGCGCGACGAATGGGGCGAACACGGCGGTCAACGTGATGAGGACCACCAGCGCCAGCCCGAGCTTCGCGAGCCCGCTCCCTCTGAACTCCTTTTTGAGATTTCGAATGACGCGTGAAGATACCATGTTAGTCGTTCACTACCTCCGGGTCGAGATACGCGTACACCACGTCGACGAGGATGTTCACGAGGACGAAGCTCGTCCCGATGACGATGAGGCTCCCCTGAAGCGCCGGCCAGTCGCGCTGGTTGATGCTCTCGATGACCAGCGTGCCGAGGCCGGGCCACGAGAACACCGCCTCCGTGATCACGGCACCCCCGATCAGCGTCCCGAGCTGTAAGCCGAGGACGGTGATCACTGGGATGAGCGTGTTCCGAAGCGCGTGCTTGTACCGGATCAGCGTCCGGGGAAGCCCCTTGGCCCGCGCGGCCTGTACGTAGCCCTTGCTGAGTTCGTCCAACATCCCCGACCGGGTCAGTCGGGTGATGAGCGCCATGAAGTAGGTGCCCAAGGCGATCGCGGGCAGCGTGATGTACGCGAGCCACGCGAGCAGCGTCCCGACGAACGGCTCGGCGCTTATCACCGACAGCGCGACGTCGCCGACGTCGACGCCGCGGCCGCTCGTGTTGAACACGTCGAACTCCACGGCGAAGATCAGGATGAGCATGATCCCGAGCCAGAAGTTCGGGGTGGAGATGCCGCCGAGCGATAAAAGCGTCGCGCCGTAGTCGACCGGCTCGTTCCGGTTCGTGGCGCTGATGACGCCGAGCGGGATCGCCAGCACGATCGCGACGACGCTGGCGGCGAGCGCGAGTTCGACGGTCGCGGGGAGCCGTTCGAACACGAGCGTCGTGACCTCCTGCCCCTTGATGTACGACCGGCCCATGTCGCCCTGAAGCAGGTCGAAGACGTACTGGCCGTACTGGATGTACAGCGGTTGGTCGAGGCCGAGCTCGGCGGCGATGGCCTGCCGCGTCTCCTGGGTGGCGTCGAGCGGCGCGACCGCGTTGATCGGGCTGCCGGGCGTGACGAACCGGAGCGCGAACACGACCGTGATGACGCCCCAGACGACGCCGACCCCTTGGAGGCTTCTTTTGAGTACGAATCTGCCGAATGACATTACTAACGGTGTGGAAAGGTGGCGGCGGCGTTACTGTTGCGTGGCGGTGTCGGGGTCGATGAACTCGTCGGCCCGCGGCTCCCACGAGATATCGTTCGAGACGCCGTAGACGCTGAACTGCTGGTGCATGAACACCCACGGTGCCAGGTCGTGGGCGAGCTGGTTCGCCTCCTGAAGGATCTCGACGCGCTCGTCGGGGTCCTCGGTGGCCTCGGCGTCTTCGAGCAGGCCGTCCATCTCGTCGTTTTCCAAGACCGTCAGCGCGCCGCTCGAAGAGAGTAGCGGCGTCAGCGTCTGGCTCCCGTCGAACTCGGCGTTCCCCCACCCAAGGAGGTTGAAATGCGGACGGTCCTCGATGTCCGGCGCGGTGACGTCCTGAACGAGCGAGGAGAACTCCCGCTGTTCGACCTCACAGGAGACGTTCGGCAGCGAGTCGATCTGGCTGGCCGCCGCCTGCGCGATCTGAACGTCTCGGAGGTACCGACCGATCGGCGTCTCCAGGGTGATCTCGACGCCCGCGTGGCCGGACTCCTCAACGAGCCGCTCGGCCTCGTCGGGGTCGTACGGGTACGGGTCGATGTCGGGGTTGTAGCCGACGTGCCCTTCGAGGGTCGGCTGGCCGGTGATGTTGCCGAAGCCGTTGAGCACGTTCTCGATGATGCTCTCGACGTCGACCGCGTGGTTCAGCGCCTGCCGGAACTGCTGGCTGGAGAACGGCTCCACGTCGTACCGCATCTGGAGGAAGATGATCCGGGCGCTCGCCACGGAGTTGATCGTCGCGACGTCGGAGTTGTTCACCCGGGAGACCTCGTTCGGGGGAACGTTCGTCACGATGTCGGTCTCCTCGGCGAGCAGCTGGTTGACCCGCGTGCTCGACTCGCTGGAGGCGCTCATCCTGAGCTCGTCGACCGCCGGCGCGCCGTCCCAGTACTCCTCGTTCGGCTCGTAGAGGACCTCGGTACCGGAGTTGTACTCGGTGACGCGGAACGGGCCGGTCCCGTTGGCGTTGCGGTTAATGTAGTCGCCGCCGTTCTCCTCGACCCACGACTGCTGGACGATCTCGCCGTTCGTCGCGAACAGCTGGAAGGCGATGGGGTTGTACCCCTCGAAGGAGACGGTCACTTCGCCGTCGCCGGCCGTCACCTCGTCGACCACGCCGAGGTCGTTCGACTGCGGGCTGACGATGCCGACGTCCTCGAAGACGATCCGGCGGATGCTGTACCGGACGTCCTCGGGAGTGACCTCGTCGCCGTTGTGGAAGGTGAGACCGTCGCGGAGCACGAACCGGACGCTGCCGTCGTCGGTCCGCTCCCACTCGTTCGCGAGGCCGGCGATGATGCCGCCCTGCTTGTCGCGGTCGAGAAGGCCTTCGTACGCCTGTCCGACGATGATCTCGGTGTTGGTCTCGGCGTGGTCCTGCGGGTCGAGCCCGGAGTCCATCTGCCCCATGGTGACGCCGAGTTCGAAGGCGTCGCCGCCGTCCGATCCGTCCTCTCCGTCGGAGCCGTCGTCGCCGTCCATCCCGTCGCCCCCGTCGGAGCCGTCGCCGCCGTCCCCGCCGTCGCCGCCGTCGCCGCCGTTTCCGGAACAGCCAGCCAGACCGACCGCACCGGCCGTTCCGGCGTACTTGAGCACCGTCCGCCTATCGATGTGATCGTCGTTGTCAGTAGGCATAGAGTGTCACAGACAAGGGAACGTTATGAACCTATCGCACCGAGAGAGCGGCCATCGCTCCCGTCTGCTGGCGATCCGCTGACACGAGAATCGCTTGTTCGACCCTGTTACCGGCTCATATCACCGGTAATCGGGGATAGTCGGAGACCGACGAGTATGTACGTTCGGGACCGAATGCCGTCGACATGCGCGACCCCGGAGCCCGGTGGGACGACGTGGTGAGCGACGCGGAGTCGACGGCGGACGCCTACGAGGAACGGGGGTGGAACGTCTTGGCGGCCCACCCCGGCGACGTGAACCCCGTCGTCGACGCCGCCCGGATAGACGTGTTGCTGCCGGGCTCGGAGTTCGAGACGGCGCTGTCGGCGGTCGAGGACGCCGCGATCGACGGCGTCGACGTGTACGCGGGTACCGCCGGGGGCGTCGCGTACCGACTGGTGGTCGCGACCGGCGAGGCGGCGCAGGTGGCCCTCTGCGTGCCGACATACCTCCGGAACGACGACCTCTCCTCGCTGCGCGCGGCCGCCGAGGCGTCGGGAGCGCTCACGGTTCGGCTGCGCCCCCTCGACGACCGCGATCACGCCGAGATCGCGATCGACGACCCCGCGGTGTTCTTCGACGCGCCCGAGGCGTGAGAACCACGCCCGTGGGTATCGGTACCGGCGTCTGACTTCGACGTATTCATAGTTGTGCGATCACGATCATCTGTATGAATCGCGCAGAGAAGGCGGCCCTCCAGCTACAGGCGGTCGCCGTGTTGCGGATGCTGAAGGAGACGCGAACGTACGAGGAGCTGTCCGAGGTGACGGGACTGCCCGCGGGCGACCTGAACCGGTACGTGAACGGGCACGTGCTGCCCGGCACCGACCGCGCGAGCGAGGTCGTCGAGTCGGTCGGGCGCGAGGCGCTCGCCGACGAGCTGGTCGCGCGCGTCGAGTTCGACGACGAGGGGTACGTCGACAACTCCGGCGTCGTCTTCGACCAGTCGTTCCTCGACTTGGTCGCACCGGTCGCCGCGGAGACGTTCGAGTTCGAGTCGCCGGACGTGGTCCTGACCGCCGCGACCGACGGGATCACGCTGGGCGCGGCGATGGCCTCCTTCTTCGACGCGCGGCTCGCGTACGCCAAGAAGTCGAAGGAGACCGCGGTCGAGGAGTTCATCGAGTCGCGCCAGCGGCTCGCCTCCGGGATCGAACTCACCTACTACCTCCCGGCGAGCGCCATCGACGCCGGCGACACCGTCCTCGTCGTCGACGACCTGATCCGCTCGGGGGAGACGCAGGAGCTCCTCCTCGATATCGCCCTCCAAGGCGACGCCGACGTCACCGGCGTGTTCACGCTCATCGCGGTCGGCGACGAGGGGATGGACCGCGCGCGAGCGATCACCGACGCGCCGGTCGGCGCGCTGACGACGTTCGAGTAGCCACGTTCGCGCATACTCGGCTGCCGAAAGACGGTTCAGACGCCTTTCTGATCCATATGTCTGGATCATACTGCGACTCGTTCAGCAAGGCTTATCACCCGATCCGCGGGAACCTCCACGCGTTCAATGGGGCTTACAGACACGCTGGCCGAGCGGTTCGACGTGGAGTCGCACGGGTCGGACGTCCGCACCGAGCTGATCGCCGGGCTCACGACGTTTTTGGCGATGTCGTACATCATCGTCGTGAACCCCGCGATCCTCTCGGAGGCGATCCAGATCGAGGGGTACGGACAGGGCGAGGTGTTCCAGATGATCGCCATCGCGACGATCCTCTCGGCGGCGCTCGCGACGGCGGTGATGGCGCTGTACGCCAACCGGCCGTTCGGGCTCGCGCCGGGGCTCGGGCTCAACGCCTTCTTCGCGTACACGGTCGTGTTGGGCCTCGGCATCCCCTGGCAGACGGCGCTCGCTGCGGTGTTCGCCGAGGGCGTCCTGTTCATGATCCTGACCGCGGTCGGCGCACGCGAGTACGTCATTCGGCTGTTCCCGGAGCCGGTGAAGCGGTCGGTCGGGGCAGGTATCGGGCTGTTCCTGCTGTTCATCGGACTCCAAGAGCTCCAGATCGTCGTCCCCGACGACGCGACGCTGGTCACGCTCGGCGGGATCTTCGGGAACCCGTGGGCGATACTGGGCGTGCTCGGCCTTGTGTTGACGTTCGTGCTGTGGGCGCGTAACGTCACCGGGGCTATCGTCCTCGGGATCGTGACCACGTCGCTGGTCGGCTGGGGGCTCACCCTCGCCGGCCTCTTCGACCGCGGGACGATCACGCCGACCTCGCTGCCGTCCCCGCAGTACGACATCACGCCGCTCGCGGGCGCGTTCCTCGACGGGCTCTCCGGGATCGATCCGCTCACGTTCGTGCTCGTGGTGTTCACCTTCTTCTTCGTCGACTTCTTCGACACCGCCGGGACGCTCATCGGCGTCTCGCAGTTCGGCGACTTCCTCGACGAGGACGGCGACCTCCCGGACATGGACCGGCCGCTGATGGCGGACGCGGTCGGCACCACCGCCGGCGCGGTGCTCGGCACCTCCACGGTGACGACGTACATCGAGTCGTCGACCGGTGTCGAGGAGGGCGGCCGAACCGGACTGACCGCCCTGGTGGTCGCGCTGCTGTTCGTCGCGTCCCTCGTCGTGATCCCCGTGGTGGCCGCGATCCCCGCGTACGCCTCCTTCGTCGCGCTGATCGTGGTCGGCGTGATGATGCTCCAGGGACTCACCGAGGTCGACTGGGCGGACCCCGCGTGGGCCGTCTCCGCGGGGCTCACGGTCACCGTGATGCCGTTCGCCTACTCCATCGCCGACGGACTGGCGGCCGGCATCGTCGCGTACCCGATCATCAAGGTCGCCGTCGGCGAGGCCGACGAGGTCGCCCTCGGTCAGTACGCCATCGCGGCGCTTTTGGCCGCCTACTACGTGCTCTCGACGCGCGGCGTCATTCTCTGAGGCGACCGCGGCGGCGTCCGCTCGCTGCGTCGCCGGTGCGCTCTTGAGGCGTCGGGCTGAATCCGGGGGCGAGGCCCGACACATGACCGACCGCTCAGCCGACTTCTCCGT
>NZ_CBVY010000028.1:19343-20564 GCF_000513435.1 Halorubrum sp. AJ67
CCTCGCCGTCGGTCTCCTCGGCCGGGAACCGGGCCCCGAGGTCGCCGTCGGCGAGCCGCGCCGCGACCTCGCGAAAGGCCGCGACCGGGACCTCGTCGTCGGAAGCGGTTCGGGAAGCAGCCGTCGTTTTGCCGGACGCGACCCCGCCGTCGAGAGCCGCGTCCGAGTCGATCGATGCCGTCGAACGGTCCCGGTCGGCGGGACCCCGATCGGACCGGTCACTCGCGTCGTCGCCGTTCATCTGTCGCCACTCGCCCGCAGGAGTACATAAGTCTCAGAGTCAGATTATTCGGATTGATAGCCGTCTGACGAGCGCGGTCCCCCGCGTTCGAGTCCAAAAAATCGACGGATGGCTTCGAGGCGGGCCGTCCGTCCGGCTCAGTTCGTCTCGTCCGCGTCGACGCGCTCCGCGAAGGCGAACCGCGGCTTAACGTCAGTCACCTCGACGGTGAGCGTCTCGCCGACGTCGCCGTCGACGAAGAGGGTGTAGCCGTCGACGTAGGCGATGCCGTCGCCCTCGTCGCCCTCCTCCTCGACGGTCACCTCGACCCGGTCGCCCTCGGCGACCGGCGACCGCGTGTACCCCTTCCCGACGAGGTACACCTCCGAGGAGGCGTCCCGCGAGGCGTCCGGCGAGACGGTGCGGACGTACTGGAACGCCTCGCTCACGTCGTCGCGGAAGGCGTCGAGGTCCTCGCCTTGGAACACCTTCACGACGAAGTCGCCGCCGGACGCGAGCAGTTCGTCGGCGGCCTCGAACGCCTGCCGCGCGAGGTGGACCGACCGGGCGTGATCGAGATTGTACTCGCCGGTCATGTTGGGTGCCATGTCGCTCACGACGGCGTCCGCGCCGCCCTCGTCGACCGCCTCCCGCAGATAGTGGCGGGTCCGCTCTTCGGTCATGTCGCCGCGGATCGTCTCGACGTCGTGGTCGTCGAACTCGTCGATACGCTGGAGGTCGACGCCGACGACGGTGCCGCCCTCACCCACCTCCTCGGCGGCGACCTGAAGCCACCCGCCGGGCGCGGCCCCCAGATCGACCACGGTGTCGCCGCGGTCGAACAGGGCCGCCTCCTCGTCGATCTGTTTCAGCTTGTAGGCGGAGCGGGCGCGGTACCCCTGCTGTTTGGACCGGTTGTAGTAGTCGTCTTTCCCGCTCATCTGTGGCTCACCGTGGTTCGGTGCTGAACCCCCGTCGAAACGGCGGACGAATCGGCGCTC
>NZ_CBVY010000029.1:0-2518 GCF_000513435.1 Halorubrum sp. AJ67
GGAGCCGCTCGCGGAGGTCGCGGCGCTGGTCCGGCAGCGGCTCCTGAAACGCGGCGACGTCGGGCCGGTGGAAGCGGACGAGTCGCCCGACCGCGTCGCGGCGGTCGTGCCAGGCGTCGTGGTGGTCGCCGCGGTTGGCGTAGCGGACGTTGTAGCTCAGCACCCGGATCCCGGTCATTACGTCTGGCGTCGCGGGCGAGGCGATTAAATCTCGTGGAGTGCGCGCGGAACTGTCGTCGACGTCTCGCTCGCTCGGCTGTACGTACTCATTCGGCCCTGTTGAAATCCTTCATCCTTGATAGGAACCGTGTGCTGAATACAACGCGCGTATCTTGCACGGTAGAGACAGGTGTCGTTATCACTAGGTCGGTCAGCATATAGGACATACAGATCGACCTATCAACAGCTGTTTGATAAAGATTCATATGCTGACAATATCTGATATTATGTATGAGCGAAGATGAAAATCCGTTGCTCATGGTCCACCTCCGTTCGATTCGTACCGCTATTGTTGGGTTAGCGCTCGCGGTTCTTACAACGGGGCTTATTATTTCAGGGGACTCACTGGATTTTCCGTTTCTCATCTTCTCTCTGTTCGTCTGCCTATACGCATTTGTGCCGCCCTTCATTCGTGCTTGAAGGCCAACCAAACTCAGCTATTGACCAACTGATTGTCCTACAATAGCATCAGATCACTTGTGGTCCACACTGCTGCATTGATACTCTATATTCAGCACGACAGCAGAAACATATCATAAATTGATCATTTCAACAGAGCCAATTCGTTGTAAACTACGATCGACACGAACAGCGCCGAAGCCCCAGCCGGGAGGCGGGCGCACGCTCGCTGCGCTCCTCACTCTGTCGCGTTGCTCCCTCGTTGCGGTGCTGCCGTCGTCATCAGAACGCGGAGCGTTCTGATTGGCTCACGAGAGCTTTGCTCTCGTGAACGCCTCCGCCCGCCTCCCGGCTGCCCCTTCGAGTCCCACCCGACCGCACAGCACCTCACGCCTCCCCAGCCTCGTCGCCGGTCCTCCGCTTCGCTTCGGACCGCCGACTCCCTCGCGCGGTGCTCCTCGCGCCCTTAAAAGGGCGCTCGGAGGCGCGCGCCACCGCACAGCACATTCTCTTATAAGTGATCGTTGCCGTCGCTTGCGACGCTTAAAAACGGGGGCTCGGCCGCTCAGACGGAGAACTCGTAGAGGTCGTCGCCAACGTGATGGATCGACTCGACGACCTTCCCGCTGTCGCCGACCATCTCGTCGCCGTCGACCAGCGCGCGGCCGACCGCGAGCACCTTCCCGTGGGTCTCCTCGGCGACGACGACCAGGTCCCCGCCGCGGATCTCCGGGTCGGCCTCGACGATGCCGGGACGCATCACGTCCGCGCCGTCGGAGACGAACGAGATAGCGCCCGCGTCGACGGTGACGACGCCCGTCTCCGGGTCGAAGTCGTTCGCGCCGCGGACGGTGAGGAACGGCTCGTCGTCGTCGACGTAGAAGACGGCGGGGTCGCCGTCGACCAAGACGAGTTCGTAGCCGGCGTCGACGAACTCGACGAACTCGAACGTCTCGCCGTCGATGTCGACCCCGAGGTGATCGGCGACCGCCTCGCGGATCGCCGTGATCTCGTCGCTCCGGAGGTGATGCCGGGATTTCACTTCCATGCCCGTCCCGTCGACCGCTCGGCCGATAAATGGACCGCTCCACAGCGTGGCCGTTCGGTGGCGGCCGGCCGCTCCACCCTTCGGACCCGGTCTCACCCCGTTGGACCGATCAAAACGGCCTTAAACCACCTCTCCATACCCACGTGTATGTTTGGCCCACTGGCGATCGTGGCGATCACGAGGATCGTGAGCCTGCCCGCGATCGCGCTCGCGGCGGTCGCGACGCTGCTCGTCCTCCTCGTCACCTCCGTGAAGGGAACGGGGTGGGAACCCACGACCGACATCTCCGAGGAAGTGCTCGAACACCGCGCGTCCGCGGTTCCGGAGACGGAGTTCCCCGAACCCGGTAACCGCGCGGTCGGCGGCGGCGGTGGCGGCGCGGGCGCGATCCCGGCCGGTGCCGACGGCGAGGAGGGCGAACTCGAAGAGGGCGGCACCGTCAGCTCCGGTCCCGGCGACATCCCCGAAGACGAGGTGGAGTACTTCGAGGTCGAGTTCGTCAAACAGGGCGAGACGGTCGAGCTCTCGAACGACCAGCCCATCCTCGAACAGGGCGAAGACGAGGGGTGGGATCTCCCGTACGCCTGCCGGCAGGGACAGTGCGTTTCCTGTGCCGGACGTATCGCCGACGGTCCCTCCGAGGACTTCGTCGAACACGACAACCAGCAGATGCTCGAAGAGGCCGAAATCGACGACGGCTACACGCTCACCTGCGTCGCCTACCCCCGCGACTCCTTCAGCATCGAGACCGGCGAAGCGCCGTAGCCCCGCCGCGTTTCGCTGTACGTACCCTTCCCCGCGCCCGCTCGCGACACCCTTTTTCGCGTCTCGCTCCAACCGATCCCATCGTCC
>NZ_CBVY010000029.1:6924-8443 GCF_000513435.1 Halorubrum sp. AJ67
GCGGCGTGACGTCGGTCGCGAACGCGCTCCCCCCGTCGTCGTCCCGCGGCGCGAGCGTCGCGGCCGCGTAGTCGTCGAGGTTCGCCTCGTGGACGCTCAGGTACGCGTCGCCCGCGTCCACCGTGAGCGGCGTGTGCGCGCCGGTCCGGACCTGCGTGTCGGTCGGTCGCGTCGTCCGCGTTCCCCCCGGGATCTCCGAGAGCGGCGTCTCGCTGTACTCCTGTTCGAACCGCGGGTTCGTCACCTCGTTGCGGATCCACCACGCGTCGTAGTCGTCCGCGAAGTCGACGCCGGTGTTCTCAGAGACGACCACCGCCCGGCCTTGGTTGCTCGCGAACCCCTCGCCGAGGACGACTCGGAGCCCGACCCCGTCGTCGAAGACGCGGACCTGAAGGGTCGCCGTCCGGCCGCCGTCTTCGGAGCCGTCCGTCGCGTCCGCGAGCCCGACGCTGAGGGCGTTGTACTCGGCCGAGACCTCGTCGTACGCGCCCCACACCGGCTCCCACTCCTCGGTCGCGGACTCGCGTTCGGTCCCCGTGACGCTCACCGGGCCGTCGTCGCCCGCGGCGCTCGCCCCGAACGCCGACTGGTTCCTGAAGTCGAACCCGAGCGTCGACGGCCCGACGTACGTCGCCCCGGCGCGCGCGACCTCGTAGGTCGGGACCCCGTCGCTGACCTCGACGGTGACGGATATCGATCCGTCCGGGGACTCCACCGTCTGAACCGGGTCGTCCGCGTCGTTGGCTATCCGCGCGGCGTCGTCGGCGGCGACGGTCCCCGAGTAGCCCGCCGCGGCCACCAGCGCCCCCACGCTCCCGAGGAAGCCGCGTCGCGTCGCTCCGTCAAATGATTGCTGTGATCGTTTCTCACGCATTCCGTCCGCACCGTATATGCGATGAACAATAATGCTATTGTAACGAAACGAAGTGATTGGATTTCGAAACGAGCGAGTCGATCGGTCGACGCGGGGTGGCACTCTCTCGTCGCAGGCGGGCGGTACCTCGCCGCGACTGCCCTACAGCGCGTTCTCCAGCGCCGACGCGACGCTCCGCGCCTTCTCGGCGAGCGGCTCCGGGGTGTAACCCGCCGCGACCGACTCGTCTAACGCGTCGTCGTCGACGCGCTCGACGGTCCCGTCGGGTCGTTTCACCACGTCGACGTGGAGGTCCACGTAGCGGGCCGCGTCCGGGAACACCTCCACCGGCGTGCAGACGTTGACGTACGTCCCGCGGACGGTCCCGTCTCGGCCGCGGTAGGTGGTCGGGTACCACCAGCGGCCCTCCTTCAGGCTCGTCTCGGCGACGTCGCCCGCCTCGCGGTCGACGCCCAGCCCGTCGTAGGTCCCGCCGCCGGTCATCTCGCGTTCGACGGTGACACCGCCGTCGGCGTCGACCTCGGTGACCGTCCCCTCGCCGAGGGTGATCAGCCGACCGTCGGGCTTCCCGTGGTCGATCCGGAGCGCGTCGCCCTCGCGCGGGCCGAACGCGTCGCTCACGACCGCGAACGGGAACGCCGCGTC
>NZ_CBVY010000029.1:14398-16140 GCF_000513435.1 Halorubrum sp. AJ67
GACCCGGTGTCGCCGAACGGTCCGCCCACGGTCCCGGGGTCGGCGTTCGCTCGCCGGGTCGGCTCCGCCGGCCGCGTTCGCGGCGGCCTCGTCGGCTAACTGCTCCATCGTCGTCACTTCGGTATTCTCGCTGACGATCTGCGTCTCGCCGCAGCGAGCGCAGGTCTTCACCTCCTTGACGGTCGTGACGACCTCGTCGCCGTCCTCCTCGCGTTCCCGCTGGAGTTCGGGTTCGCCGAAGTCGTGTCCGAGCAGACACCTGAGTCCCATTGTGCCACCCTGCGGTGCCGAGGGTAAAAAACGCCCCGTCGGCGTCCGACGCTCGGCACACGACGATTTCGGGGCGAGGCAGACTGTTCCGGGGCGACGCGGCCGCATCTCGGCGGTTCGATCCTCGGCCACGGGACACAGGCTCTTTGTGGATCGCCGCTGTACCGTGACGCACATGCCTACCGTATCCTATCAGGGCGAGGAGATCGAGTGCGAGAAGGGCGCAGTCTTACGCGACGTACTCAAGGAGGCCGGTCTGTCGGTCTACAACGGGAAGATGGAGCAGCTCAACTGTCGCGGTGCCGGATCGTGCGGCTCCTGTGCGGTCCAAGTCGACGGCGAGGTCAGCGAGCCGGGCAAAAAGGAGCGCGCCCGCCTCTGGTTCCCGCCGCACCACCCGAACCACGACGTCCGCCTCGCCTGTCAGACAAAGGTCGAGGGCGACGTCGAGGTGACGAAGGGCCGCGGCCTCTTCGGCCAGCACATCTGAGCGGGCGGAGCGACCGCTCGACGCGATTCTTGATTCAGCAACTAACACTCCTCTCCGTCACGAACGAGGCACGCGCTACGAGCGGTGCGCTGGTCGGGAATAAAATACGGCCGCGGCGGACGTGAGCCCGCGACGCGGACGAAAACGCTTAGTACCGTGTGTCAGAGTCGCGTTCGGCGTCAGCCGGACCGACCCACCTTCTCGGATCGGCTTACTGCCGAACGACGTTGGTCGCGCGGGGGCCCTTCTCGGAGGACTCGATGTCGAACTCGAGCTCCTGGCCCTCTTCGAGGTCCGGGCCGCCGACGTCTTCCATGTGGAAGAACACGTCGTCGTCCGCGTCGTCAGTCTCAATAAATCCGTAGCCGCCAGTGTCGTTGAAGAAATCAACCTTTCCGGTCGCCATTGCGAATAGAGAGAGGCCCCGTTCGGGCATAAGGATTGCGAGGGTACAGTTACCACGTGGCTCTGCGGACGTTCGTATCGAACAAACGAAGAACAAAACTGAATAAAACTGACTGTGATCTGTATTCTTAGGACTTTCCCGGCCGATCTCTCGATGTCTGCTGCGGATCCCTCCGACGCCGAGGTTTATGACTCCGGCCGCGAAAGCGTCACCCGTGTCCCACGCACACGGTGCCGACGGCCCCGCCTTGACGCTCCGCGAGAACGGTCCCGCCCTGCTGGTCCCCGCGGCGTGGGGCGTCGCCGCGGGAGCGGTCCTCGGCGTCGTCTCCGCGCACGCGCTGTTCGTCGCGCACGTCGTCATGAGCGCCCTACTCGTCGCCTTCGTTGTTGCCTCGTGGCGCGACATGGCGACCAGCGTCCTCCGGGCGTGGAAGCTGGTGATCCTCGCCGGGACGCCGGTCACGCTCGCGGGCGTCGCCGGGTTCCTCGCCCGCGACGGGACCGTTCCGGCGCTCGCGGCCGCCCTCCCGGCCGACGCGGCGCTCGCCGTCACCTTCTACGGCTGGATGCTGCT
>NZ_CBVY010000029.1:22093-25600 GCF_000513435.1 Halorubrum sp. AJ67
GTCCCCTTCCGCACCGAGTCGAGGATGAAGAACGCCTCGTCGGGCGCGAGGAAGTGTCGCGTCACGCCCCGACCCAGCGGCGTCGGCTCGAAGCCGTCGATGAAGTTCCACTCCAACAGCTTCCCGAGCGCGTGCTTCGTCGGGACCTCGCCGATCATGCGATCGTTGAGGCGCTTCGCCTTCTTGCCCGCGACGACGACGTTCGCGAGCGTCTCCTCGGCGGCCGCGGTCTCGTCGTAGTGGGTCGCCACGTCCTCCATCTCGCCTTTCAGGAGGGTGAAGGCGACCTCGTCCTCCGTGCGGTCCATCGAGCTGTGGTAGACGCCGTCGGGCTCGACGAGGAGGTAGACGCGGCCGCGGTCGTGGTAGTCCGGCCGGCCGGCGCGGCCGAGCATCTGGGAGAACTCCTGAACGGAGAGCCACTCGATCCCCATCGCCAGCGAGTCGAAGATCACCTGCGAGGCGGGGAAGTCGACTCCGGCCGCCAGCGCCGCGGTGGTGACGACCGCGGAGAGGTCTTGGTCACCGAACATGCGCTCGACCTTCTTCCGGCGGCCGTAATCGAGCCCGGCGTGGTACGGCGCGGAGTCGTACCGGAGCTTGCGGCTGATCTCGTGACAGCGCCGCCGCGAGTTCGTGAAGATGATCGTCTGGCCGCGGTACCCCTTCGACGATTTCGTGTCGAACTCCCGTTTGACGAGCTTGTCCGCTATCTGCGCCTTCTCGCGGCTGTCGGCGAAGGTGACGTGTCGCTCGATTGGGACGGGTCGCTCCTCGTACTCGATGAGCGTCGCCCGGAGCTTCTTCGCGAGCCACTCGGGGTTCCCGACGGTCGCCGAGAGGTAGACGAACTGGGTGCCGTCGTAGCCCGAATGCGTCTCCATCCGGTTCTCGCTGTAGTACTTCAGCCGCGAGATGAGGCCGTCGAGCCGGTGGCCGCGCTCGCCCTCCTTCAGGGTGTGGACCTCGTCGATGACGACCGTCCCCACGTCGCCCAGATCCTTCCCGGTCCGGAGCGCGTGGTCGATCCCCTCGTAGGTGCCGACGATCACGTCGGCGTGCGGGTCGAACCGGTTGCCGTCGTCGTTCACCCGCGAGGAGCCGACCCGGATGGACACGTCGAGCAGGTCGCCGTAGCGGTCCTCGAAGTCCTCGTGTTTCTGGTTGGCGAGCGCGACGAGCGGGACTAAAAAGAGGAGCTTCCCGTTCCCCTTCAGCGCCCGGTCGATCCCGGTCAACTCCCCGACGAGGGTCTTCCCCGTCGCGGTCGCCGACACGACCAGCTGGTCGTCGCCGTCGAGCAGGCCGTTCCGCACGGAGAGGCTCTGGACGGGGAGCAGCTCCTCGAACCGCCCTTGGAGCTTCGCGGACAGGTCCGGGTGGAGGTCCAGATCCTCGGTTCGCACGGGACTCACGTCGTCGACGTTCGCGGAGACCTCGTCGTACTTCGTGAGGTCGGGGTCGAGTCCGCCCTGGAGGAGGCTCACGATCCGGTCTAAGTCCCCGGACTCGTACAGCAGCTCTTCGAGGCGCTCCTCGGCCGCGCCCGTGAACTCGCCTTTGTACGACAGCTCCCGCTCCAGCTCCCGCCGGGCGCAGTCGCGGCAGATCAGCTCGCCGTTGTGTTCGACCGCCTCCTCGCTCGTGATCGGTCCGTACCGCCCGTCGCTCGCGCACCGCCGGCAGGTCCGCACGGTGAGCGACTCCAGTTGGTAGCCGTCGAGCATCGCCTCCAATCGCTTCCGGTTCTCGGGCGTGGTCTGCTCGGAGACCCGGATGCGGTCGGCCGCCCGCGCGAGGTCGACGAACTCGTCCGGCTGCCGGGGGTGGTCCTCGCCGTCGCGGATCACCCGGAACTTCGCCGGACGCGGGCCGGCGGACGTATCCTTGAGTTCGAGCCGCCCGCGGAGCACGCGGTTCCCGTCGCGGTTCGCGACGACGGTGTAGTCGCTCCGCGACTCGTGGAGGAACAGCGTCTCGACCTCGGCCAACTGCTGTGACACTGCCGTTCGGTACGCGAGCGAGGTATTTCAGGAGTTCGGCTCGGGGGTCGCGCCCGTGGTTCCACGTGCGCGGCGGCGCAGCTACACGAACGGGTCGCACCGAAAAGAACCCGCCTCACGGACGGGGAGAGCGGTCCTACGAGACGAGCAGCTTCTCGCCGCGGTCGACCGTGATCCGGCACGGCGGGGAGAGCTTGTTGTACGCGCGGCGGAACGCCTCCTTCACGACGGACGCCTGCTCGACATCGCAGTACGCCGTGAAGACGACGTCGTCCTTGTTGAGCCGGGCCGCGGTGCCGACCGGCTTGCCGAACGCCTGCCGCATCCCGTCGGAGACGCGGTCCGCGCCGGCTCCGGTCGCCTGCTTGTTCTCCCGGATGACCTGGTGGGGGAACTTCCGGAGGGTCATCTTGTAGTTGCCCTCGCCGAGCTCCTTGATCAGGTGGCGGTTCGCCGAGAGGCGCGCGCTCTCCAAGGAGCCGTGTCGCACCTGAAGCTCCTCTTCGACGCGGAGGCTGATCTGGACGGGGTAGTCGTCCGGCTCGGCGGTGAGGTCGCCCATGTTGTGCTGCGCGATCTTCGAGCCGGGAATGCCCGTGATGTACTCGCGGCGGGTGTACGACGGCTTGTCGATCGTCCGATACATAGAGGCGGGTTTGTCAGACATGGCTACTTGTCCGATGTAGCCGCCGCTGCGTCGATAAAGCCTTCGATAGCGAGGCGTTCCCGTCGGCCCGTTCGGCGTCGACGAGGGCGCTCGCCCCGATCGCGGTGCGTGTTGACACGCCGGTCGGCTCACTCCGTCGGCGTCGGTTCGAGCGCGACGTGGTCGAATCCGCGGTCCGCGAGACGCTCCGCGGCCCGGTCGGTTATCGACGGCGCGACGAGGATTCCGCGGACCGCGGTGACGCCGTCGTTCCCGGGGTCAGCGTTGTTTTCGGCGTCGAGGTCGCTTTCCGGATCGTTCTCGATGTCGGGGTCGTTCTCGGCGTCAGCGGTGCCGTCGGCGGCAGCGGCGGACGCTCCGACGCCCAACTCCTCCTCCATCGCCCGCACGTACCGCGCCAGTTGTCCCACCGCGTCCGGGCCGACCCGGCGACGCTTCAGCTCGACGACGACCGGCGTCTCGTCGGCGTCGACCCCGAAGATGTCCATCGGACCGGCGCTGGAGGGGCGTTCCGTCTCCCTCGGCTCGAATCCCGATTCGACGAGGTCGGGGCGCTCTAAGATCCGGGTTCGGAGATCCTCCTCGCTGCCGTGGAGGTCGAGGTCGCGGCCCCCAGTCACGGCCATCGCGGAGAGCTGGTGAACGTCGGAGAAGCGGACCGTCAGCGTCTCGTCGGGGTTCGACCGCGTCGAGACCACGCGGAGCCGGCCGTCGCGGACCGCGGCGCGGTGTTCCGACCCCGGCGGCTGCCAGTTGACCGGCTGGCGGCCCTCGTCGGTGTGGACCAACGCAGCGCCGTCCGGCTTCAACACGAGCAGGCGGTCGCCGGCCCCACGA
>NZ_CBVY010000030.1:0-1472 GCF_000513435.1 Halorubrum sp. AJ67
CTGGAAGATGCGGAAGGCGGGGCTCCCGATCTTACTCTCCCGCACCACCGACGAGAAGCACATCTCCTTCATCGAGGACTGCGCCATCCCGCCCGAACACCTTCCCGAGTACACGCGCGAGTTCCAGCAGATACTCGAAGACAACGACACGTTCGCCACCTTCTACGCGCACGCCGGGCCGGGCGTGTTACACATCCGGCCGCTGATCAACACGAAAGAGGTCGACGACGTCGAGGCGATGGTCGACATCGCCGACCGCGTCACCGACGCCGTGGTCCGGCTCGGCGGATCGGTGTCCGGCGAACACGGCGACGGCCGCGCGCGCACCCAGTGGAACCGGAAGCTGTACGGCGACGACCTGTGGGAGGCGTTCCGCGAGTTAAAGACCGCGTTCGACCCGGACTGGCTGCTCAACCCCGGGAACGTCTGCGGCGACCACGACATGGGCGAGAACCTCCGGTTCGACGCCGACTACGAGTACGACGCCGGCTTCGACCCCGCGATGGAGTGGGCGATCGACAACGGGATGCAGGGGATGGTGGAGCTGTGTCACGGCTGCGGCGGCTGCCGCGGGCCGCAGGAGACGACCGGCGGCACCATGTGTCCGACTTACCGCGCCGCAGAGGAGGAGATCCAGTCGACCCGCGGCCGGGCCAACATACTCCGCGGCGCGATCAGCGGCGAACTGCCCGACGACCCGACCGACGGCGAGTTCGTCACTGAGGTGATGGACCTGTGTGTCGGCTGTAAGGGGTGTAAGGTGGACTGCCCGAGCGGCGTCGACATGGCGAAGCTGAAGGCGGAGGTCGAACACGCCCACCACGAGGAGCAGGGGCTTGACCTGCGCACGCGGCTGCTCGGTCGCTTCGAGGACCTCGCGCCGCTCGCCTCGACGCTCGCACCCCTCTCGAACCTCCCGAACAAGATCCCCGGGAGCGGCCTCCTCGCGGAGAAGGCGCTCGGGATCGCGCGGGAGCGCGACCTCCCCGAGTTCCGCTCGGAGACGCTCACCGACTGGTTCGAGGCCCGCGGCGGCGCGGGCGTCCCGCGCGACGAGGCGGACCGCGACGTACTCTTGTTCCCCGACGTGTACACCACCTACGTCAACCCCGGCGCGGGGAAGGCCGCGGTGCGCGTGCTGGAGGCCGCGAACTGCCACGTCGAGATTCCGGACGTCGACGGCAGCGGTCGCCCGCCCCACTCGAAGGGGATGCTCGACGTGTCGCGCGCGACGGCCAGAGACGCCGTGGAGACGCTCGCGCCCGAGGTCCGGGACGGGTGGGAGGTCGTCGTCGTCGAGCCCTCTGACGCCGTCATGCTCCAGTCCGACTACCACGACTTACTCGACGGCGACGCCAGCGACGTGCCCGACGACGACGTGGCCGCAGTCTCGGAGAACGCCTACGGGGTCATGGAGTACGTCGACGCCTTCCGGCTCGACGAGTCACTCGCACTCGACGCGCCCGCCGAGG
>NZ_CBVY010000030.1:6603-8093 GCF_000513435.1 Halorubrum sp. AJ67
ACGAGAGCCCGTGGTGGACCACGAGGACGGTCCGGGCCCGCGTCCGCGGCGGCCTCGATCGTCGCCCGCGCGGCGTCGACCGCGAAGGCGACGCGCTCGATCTCGGCATCGTCCGGCCCCACCTGAAGTCCGTTCGCGCTCGCGTCGACATCGGCGTACGCGGCCGTGTCGAGTCGCTCGTCGAGTCGGTCGACGTACTCGGAGAGTTCCATACAGATCCGTGAATCCGACGGGAAAGTAAAGACGCGACGGTCCGGCGGGGACCGATTTTGTCCCGGACGAGGGACCCCGTCGCAGGCGACCGTTTAGATTGATGCGGTGGCGCGTGCCTGCGAGCGGCCGACAGGCCGCGAGCCAGCACGCGCGAGGGAGTCGGGTGCGACCGAGGGCGACCGTAGGGAGCCCGAGGGATGCGCCCGACGAGGCTGGGGAGGCGTGAGGTGCGGTTGCGGTGCGGGTGAGACTCAAAGGGGCAGTCACGAGGCGGGAATAGGCGTTCACGAGAGCGAAGCTCTCGTGAGCCAATCAGAACGCGGAGCGTTCTGATGACGACGTAAGCACCGCAGGAGCGAGTGAAACGAGCGACGAGGTGCGTGGTTCGAGAGAGCGAAGCTCTCTCGTCATCACGAAAGGCGCTTCGCGCCTTTCGAACGACAGCGAGCGTCTGCCCGCCTCGTGACTGGGGCTTCGGTGGTGTTCGTGTCGATCAGCCGTTTATAAGCAGAAACACTGTTGTACAGCCGAGTGGCTGAGGCTTCGGAGGTCGTCCCATCGACAGCAACTACGTCGTAGCGAGCGGCTGGGGCTTCGGTGGTCGTCGCTCTGCTGCTCCCCGCTTGGTTCGCTAACCGGTCGCGACGATCTCAGAGAGATCTCTCCGCGACGGAACAGTACAGGACAGAACGGACCCGGGTCACACCGGAACCGATCTAATCGTCCAGTTCCTCGGCGACGGAGTCCGGGATCGCGTCGGGCGAACCGATCCCCGCGTCCGGGGCGTCGGACTCGGCCGCCTCGTCTGCCTCGGGCGTGAACTCGGGGTCGAACAGGCGGAGCGCGGTCCGGATCGTCTCCCAGTCGTCCTCGCCGGCCGCGTCGCGAAGCGACCGGGTCGGTGCCGCGAGCAGCTGGCCGACCAAGGCGTCCGCCAAGTCCTCGACCGTCTCGCGCTGCGCCTCTGTCAGGTCGCCTTGTGCCTCCAGCTTCGACATCGCGCGGTCGAGCTCGCGCGCCTTCACCTGATCAGCGCCGGCGTACATCGACGAGATGGCGTCGTCGGCGCGCTTACGCTTGTACGCCTTCAGAATGCGCGCTAACTCCTCGTCGATGATGGACTCGACCTCGCGGGCCTCCTGCTCGCGGCTCTCCCGGGTCCGCCGGGTGACGTCTTCGAGGTCGTCGATGTCGTAGACGGTCACGCCCTCGCGGGCCCCCGCCGCCGGGTCGACGTCGCGGGGGCTGCGCGATGTCGATACAGACGAGCCGGCCGG
>NZ_CBVY010000030.1:13476-14746 GCF_000513435.1 Halorubrum sp. AJ67
CGAGAACTCTCCCCGGTACACGCGCATACGGCGACTGACGGCCGCAGCGCCGAAGCCCTTTGCGTTCGCCTGCGTCGTCCGTTTCGCCTCGCCCGCGGACCCCGCCCGCACGCGGCGCGACGCCGTCGCGTGACACAACAGTTTTGTCGGGGGTGAGAGTGATACCGATATCGATGAGCGACCTGGGTGCCCTGCCGGTCCAAGCGTACCTCACCGCCTGTCTGCTGGCGGGGGGTATCGGGCTCTGGCTCGGTCGGGTCGCGTGGCACGAGCGCGACGAGCCGGGGGGGCTGGAGGTCGCGCTCTACCTGCTCTGTGGCGGCGGCGTCGCCCTCCTGTACGCCGTCCGGATCGCGCTCCCGGGCGAGGTCGCGATGACGGTGGCGCTCAACCTGTCGACGCCGCTCGTCGGGGCGCTCCCCGTCCTCTGGATCTGCTTCGCGCTCGCGTTCACGGGCCACGAGCGCTGGCGGACGGAGCGCCGGATCGTCGCGCTCGCGACGCCCGCGTTCGTCTGGGTGCTACTCGCGTGGTCGAGCGAGACCCACGGGCTGGCCCGGCGGTCGGTGATGGCCGTCGTCGACGGCCCGTTCACGCTGCTCGGATACGGGTTGGGACCGGTAGGCGGCGCGTACGTCCTCCTCGCGTACGGACTGTGCGTCGCCGGCGCGCTGCTCGTCGTCGACCTCTACGAGCGGACCGGGAACCGGTACCGGCTCCAGACGTTCGTCGTGCTGCTCGGGACGCTGTTCCCGTTTCTGGCCGGCGTCGCGACGTTCGTCGACGTCGGGAGCTACGCGAGCCTCTCGTGGCTGCCGACGGCGTTCGTGATCCACGGCGTGTTCCTGTACGGCACCGTCTTCTGGCTCGGGACCCTCGACGCCGCGGTCGTCGCGCGCGACACCGCCGTCGAGGTGATGCAAGACCCCGTGATCGTCTCCGGCTCGGACGGGCGGATCCGCGACCTCAACCCGGCAGCCGAGGCGCTCCTCCCGCCGGACGCGGTCGGCTCGTCGCTGCCGGCGGTGTTCCCGCGACTGGAGGACGGTTCCGAACACCCGATCGCGATCGGCGACCGCCAGTTCGACATCCAAGAGAACCCCATCACGGACCCGCGCGGCACCGACCGCGGGCACGTCTTCCTCCTCCGCGACGTGACCGCGCGGGAGCAGCGACAGGCGGCGCTCGAACGGCGGGAG
The DNA here is from genome assembly GCF_000513435.1 of Halorubrum sp. AJ67. NCBI lineage: Archaea > Methanobacteriati > Methanobacteriota > Halobacteria > Halobacteriales > Haloferacaceae > Halorubrum > Halorubrum sp. AJ67. Next base: position 14,676 of record NZ_CBVY010000030.1, read on the forward strand.
ACCGAACTGGAACGCCAGAACGAGCGGTTAGCGGAGTTCGCCGGCGTCGTCTCGCACGACCTGCGGAACCC
>NZ_CBVY010000030.1:19631-20805 GCF_000513435.1 Halorubrum sp. AJ67
CCGTGTCGGTCCGGGGCGGAACCGTTCGCGAGGGGACGGGTCCGCACCGGCGTTCGCGGCGCTCGCGAGCGACGAGGGAGTCTCCCTCGACGGCGGGCTGACGCACTACGCCGGGGGCGGGACGTTCGGAGTCGGAGATGAGTCGGCTGTGCCGACCGGATCGGCGCTGTCCCTCTTCGGCACCCGAATCGGGACCGCGACCGAACACGACGCCGGGACCGAGCCGGGAGCGCCGCGCGTCGAGTGGGCCCCGGTCGACGTCCTCGCGAACGGCGAGCGCGTCGTCGGACTCTCGCTTTTCGCGGCGCGCGGCGGCCGCTTCGGTGTCAAGGTCGTCTGCCCCGACGCGACATTCGAGGTCGGAGCGTCGGTGACGGTCGAGGTCGTCCCGAGTGACGACCCGGTCCGGCTCGGCGTCGGCTGAGTCGCGGGCGACGAGATGAAGCCAATCACCGACCCGTTGTCTCGCGTTTCCGGGGGCTACAAGCCGTCCGAGGGCGACCCCCGGGACATGGACCGCACGGACATCGCGGAGATGGACCCGCTCCCGGCGGACGCGACGGAATTCGTCGAGCGGAAGCTGGAGGACGAACACGGCTACCTCTCGTGGCTGAACACGTCGGTCGAGACGATCGAGCGCGGCCGCGTCGTCCTCTCTATCCCCTTCGACGACAAGCTCACGAACGCCGACGGGCAGACGATCCACGGCGGCGTCGCGGCGACGCTGATCGACACGGCGGGCGGCGTCGCGCAGCGCACCACCTTCGAGAACCCGCTCGGCGGCGGCGTGGCGACGGTGAACCTCGACGCGAACTACCTCCGGCCCGCGACAGGCGACCTCCGCGCCGAGGCGGAGGTCGTCAGGGCCGGCGGCTCGATCGGCGTCAGCGAGATGACCGTCACCACCGCCGTCGACGGGGCCGGCGGGACGGATGAGAACGACGGGGAAGAGAACCGCTCGGAGGTCGTCGTCGGTCAGGGGTCGTTCCGGCTGTTCCGCGAGTAGCCCGGGAGGTCGTCGAGGATCGCGTCGAGCGCGGGGCGGTCACCGCCCACACCCGCCGACAGCTCCGCTTCAAGCGCCGCGACCGGTTCGCGGTCGACACGGTCCGGGGCGGCCCGGACGACGACCGACTGCTCGCCGAGCGGGACGAACTCACAGCCGAGCCGCGCC
>NZ_CBVY010000030.1:25735-27438 GCF_000513435.1 Halorubrum sp. AJ67
GTGCGGGACGATCGCGACCCCGCCCTGCTCGTGGATCTGCCGGACCGTCTCGTCGTACGGTCGCCCGCGCGGCGGCATCCGATCGACGCCGACCGCCAGCAGGTGGCCGTGCGCGGTCGACACCTCCACGCCGGGGATACCGATCAGCCCGTACTCGGAGGCGATCTCCGCGGCGCGTTTCGACTCCCGGATCACGTCGTGGTCGGTGATGACGACCGCGTCGAGTCCGATCTCGGCCGCGTGTTCTAAGATGAGCTCGACCGGCTCGTGCCCGTCGTAGCTGCCCTCGGAGTGGACGTGCGGGTCGATGCTGACGGTGACGCGGGACACGCTCGGACTACGCGGCGGGAGGTATATAAATGGACGAGCGACGGCGGCGGGTCGCGGTCGGCTCCGTCGAACCTCCGGGAACGAGACGGGACGGGGGCCCTCGCCGACGGACGGTGTGTGACACGGGTACACTTAATTGGCCGTCCCGCACATGATCGTCCATGATGGAAAGCGAGTACGACTACGTCGTCGTCGGTGCCGGGTCCGCGGGCTGCGTCCTCGCGAACCGGCTCACACAGGACCCGGAGGCGTCCGTGCTGCTGCTCGAAGCGGGCGAGCCGGACGACGAGCGGAACATCCGGATTCCGGCGGCGTTCCCGGAGCTGTTCAAGACCTCGACGGACTGGGAGTACTACACCGAGCCGCAGGAGCACTGCGGCGGCCGGGAGCTGTACTGGCCGCGCGGCAAGACCCTCGGCGGCTGCTCGTCGAACAACGCGATGATCTACGTCCGCGGCCACCCGTCCGACTACGACCACTGGGCCGAACTGGGCAACGACGGGTGGGAGTACGACTCGATGCTGGAGTACTTCAAGCGGGCGGAGCGCTTCGGCCCGGGAGGATCGTCGTACCACGGAGCGGACGGACCGCTCAGCGTCACCGAACAGACCTCGCCGCGGCCCGCCTCCGAGGCGTTCGTCCGCGCCGCCGCCGCGGCGGGCTACGACCGGAACGACGACTTCAACGGGGCGACACAGGAGGGCGTCGGCCTGTACCACGTCACGCAGAAGAACGGAAAACGCCACAGCGCGGCCGACGCGTACCTGAAGCCCGCCCTCGACCGCCCGAACCTCACCGCCGAGACCGGCGCGCAGGTGACGGCGGTGACCATCGAGGACGGCCATGCGACCGGCGTCGACTACCGACAGGACGGCCGGACCCGCAGCGCCGGCGCGGGCGAGGAGGTGATCCTCAGCGCCGGCGCGGTCAACTCCCCGCAGCTGCTCATGCTCTCTGGCGTCGGAGACCCGGACCACCTCTCGGACCATGACATCGACGTGGCGGTCGAGTCGCCGGGCGTCGGTCGGAACCTTCAGGACCACCTGTTCGCCTTCACCGTCTACGAGACGGCCGACGACGTGAGCACGCTCGACGACGCTGGCGGGCTGCGGGACGTCCTCAACTGGTTCGTGTTCAAGCGCGGGAAGCTCACCTCCAACGTCGGCGAGGCCGGCGGGTTCGTTCGCACGAGCGAGGACGAACCCCGCCCCGACCTCCAGTTCCACTTCGCGCCCTGTACTTCAGTGGAGCGACGGGCTCGCCGAACCCCGCCGACGGGCGGGGGGCTGTCGATCGGCGCGACGCAGCTCCGACCGGAGAGCCGCGGCCGCGTCACGCTCGCGTCGGACGACCCCTTCGACGCGCCGCGGATC
>NZ_CBVY010000031.1:0-3695 GCF_000513435.1 Halorubrum sp. AJ67
GGATCGTCTCCTCTTCCTCGGTGCGCTCCGGCTCCGTGGGGTCGGTCTCGGCGTCGTCCCCCTCGCCGTCGTCGCCGCCGTCGTCCTCGCTCAGGTCTTCGATGACGGACTCGACCGACGCGCCGCCGGCGACGACGCCGGCGATCACCGCCTCGCGGTCGAGCCGCGGCGGGGTCTTCGCCGCGATCCGCTCGAACTGGTCGGCGTGGTCGTCGTAGGCGTACAGCGCCGCGGCCAGCGCGTCGCGCTCGTGGTCGTTCGCGTAGTTCGCCTCGCGGGTCCGGTGGAGCTTCTCGTCGATCGGGAGGTCCGTGGTGGGCCGCCAGCCGGCGGCGTCGAACGAGCGCCGGAACTTCTCGACGGTCTCCGGCATCGGCTCCACGTCGGCGGCGACGATGATCGGCCGCCCCTGCTCGACGATCCACTCCGTCACGTCGGCGGTGTCGGCGGTCCGCGAGGAGTACAGCGCGTGGACGGTGCCGTCGAGCCCGACCACGGCCGCCGCGGTCGTCGTTCCCGGATCGATCCCGACGATGACGCGGTCGCGCCGCTTCACGAGGGGTTCGTACTCGATGCCGTCGCGGCGCTCGCGCTCGACCTCGACGCGCACGTCCCCGGCCCGCGAGTTCGAGACGGGGATGTCCTCGGGGCGCGCCTCGACCGTGAACGTCGCGTTCGCGTAGCCGCCGTACTTCTCGGTCACGTCGCGCTCGAAGTCGAGGTTCGACTCCTTCAGCTTCGACTGGACCTGCCGCGTCCGCTTTTTCACGTTGCCGTGAATCCGACGGGTGTAGCGGTCCTGACTCCACCCGCCCTTTCCGGTGGAGCGCCCGCGAGACACCTTCACCGTCGTCTCGTCGGTGAACGCGGTCACCTCGTGGCCGACGTTGGCGGCCGCGAGCCGGGCCGACGCCTCCGCCTCCTTCATCGGCTCCTTCCCGTAGGGGATCCCGTGCCGGGAGGCGACCCGCGAGAGCGGCTCCGGGCGCTCCGCGCCGGTCACCTGAACGAGCCGCGTACCGTCGGGCAGCGACTGGAGGAAGCCGACGAGCTCCCTTTTGTCCGCCGCCAGCTCGTAGGCGTTGTCGGTGGCGACGTAGAGCGGCTCCCGGTCGTCGATCAGCCGGCAGAGCTTTCGAAAGGAGACCACGTCGCGGGTGACCCGGGCCATCGGGACGTCGGCGTCCGGGGCGTCGGGGTCGTCCTCGTCGACGGGATCCAAGATCACGAGCGCGTAGGAGGGGCTGTCGCCGCGGATGTCCCCGCTGTGGACGTCGACGCCGAACACCGGCCGGTCGCGGGCGCGGATGGTCCGGGTTGTCACGTACCGAGGTAGGTCGTTGCGGCGTATATACCCCACGCCGGGCGGGACCTCCCTTTTCCAGCGTCGAGGGGGAAGCGGAGCGCTACAGGATTCCCGGCTCGTCGTCGACCCGCCGACGGCCGCCGATGACCCGCGGCGTGCCGCCGGTCTGGATGATGTTGAACGCGGTCATCAGGTCGGACCGCGAGATGAGGCCGACGAGGTCGCCGTCGGCGTCGACCACGGGGAGCCGACCCACCCCGCTCTCTTGCATCGTCTGAAGCGCGGTCAGCGCGTCGGCCTCGGGCGCGGCGGCGACGAGGTCGGTCGCCATCACGTCGTCGACGTGGTAGGCGTCGCGCTCGACCTCGCGGACCGACCGCGCGTCTTCGAGGGTGACCATTCCGACGAGTTCGTCGCCGTCGAGGACGGGGTAGCCGGTGTGTCGCTCCTCGAACATCCGGCTCATCAGGTCGGCCACGGAGGTGTCCTCGGTCACCGTGTGGAGGTCCTCGCGGCGCGTCATCACGTCGCCGACGGTGACGTCCTCGAACGCGGCCCTCAGCGTCGTCTGCTGGGCCTCGCCGGAGGCGGCGACGTAGACGAAGAAGGCGAGGACGATGAGCAGCAGCTGGAAGGTCAACAGTCCGATGATCCCCATCAGGAACGCGAAGATCTTCCCCACGGAGGCGGCCCGCTGGGTCGCCTGCGCGTGCGGCTGGTTCCGCGCGAGGAGCGCCCGGAGGACGCGCCCCCCGTCCATCGGGAACGCCGGGAGCATGTTGAAGACGGCGAGGACGACGTTCAACAGCGCGAGGTAGCCGAAGACGAAGAGGGCGGCGTTCACGCCGACGGAGGCCCCCGCCCCGGCGGGCAGGGCGAAGACGACCCCGTAACACGCGATCCCGACCGCGACGCTGACGAGCGGGCCGGCGATCGCGATCCAGAACTCGTGTTTCCAGTCCTCGGGGAACTCCGTGAAGCTGGCCAGCCCGCCGAGCAGCCACAGGGTGATCGACTCGATCTCGTAGCCGTACCGCATCGCGACCAGCGAGTGCCCGAACTCGTGGAGCAACACCCCGACGAACAGCCCCACCGCGGCCGCCAAGCCGAGCAGCCACGGCGCGGGCCCCGACGCGAGCACGGCCGCGTCGATCCCGAGCCCCGCGGTCTCGTTCATCACGTCGACGATCGACCCGACCTGTTGCCCGATGAGGTACGCGAACAGCGGTAAGACTATCAGAAACGTCCAGTTGAGCCTGATCGGGATGCCGAAGGCGCTCCCGATCTTGATTCCTCGCATGGGTCGGCGTTAGTCCGGTGAGCGGTTAAATACCCGGGAGCCGTCGACCGAGACATGAGCGACGCAGTCGAACCCGATCCGGTCGTGAAACGCGGCGACGACGTCGCGTCCGAACCCGTCGACGCCGCCGACGGCCTCTCGAAGGCCGTCCTCCTCGACGAGTCGGACGGGGCCCCGAACTTCGCCATGCGGCGGTTCGAACTCGCGCCGGGCGCTGCCGTCCCGCGCCACACCAACGCGGTCGAACACGAGCAGTACGTCCTCGCCGGCGAGTACGTCGTCGGTATCGGCGACGAGGAACGGGTGGTCTCGCCCGGTGACGCCCTGTTGATCCCCGCCGGCGTCGAACACTGGTACCGGAACGAGGGCGACGAGGCGGGCGCGTTCATCTGTGTCGTCCCAAACGGCGACGATACCATCGAACTCGTCGAGTGAGGGGGCCTCCGCCGTCGACGACCGGACGCGTCGCCGCCGGAGCCTCCGGCGCGTCGCCGTGGCGGCTACTCCGGCGTGTCGACTACTCCAGCGTGCCGACGCGGTCGGCGACGTAGCCGAACTGGTCGCGGTAGCCGTTCGGCGAGAGCAGCACGGGGTAGAACGGCTCGTCGGCCAGCAGGGGCTCGCCGTCGGCGGCCGCGAACCGCTCGCCGGACTCGACGCGCTCGAAGTTGCGCGCGAACACCTCGTAGGTGTCGGCGGCGGGCTTGGGGATCCGCTCGCGGAGCCAGAACACCGAGACGTCCTCGCGGCCGCCGGCGTCCAGCACGTCGTCGGCACCGGGCGCGGAGATGGCCCGGTCGCGGCGAGGAACGCGCGGGCGAGCCAGTAGGCGTTGTCGGCGGCGCTCTCGGATCCCTGGAGTCCGGCCTCCACTTCGAGGGTGTGCGGGTGTTCGATGAGCCGCCCCTCGGTGTACGCGTCGGTCTGGATCACGGCGTCGACCGGCAGGTGGGGCGCGACGGCGCGGGTCACCTCGTCCATCGAGTCGATGACCGCGAACGGCTCCGCGTACGACTGAGTCGAGTGGATCGCGAGTGTCGTACAGCCCGCTAACGCGTCGAGCAGGGCGGCCGCGAGCCGCACCTCGTG
>NZ_CBVY010000031.1:7904-10978 GCF_000513435.1 Halorubrum sp. AJ67
CTGTGGGTCGACGCCGACGAGACGACGGACCGCCACGAGGAGCGGCTCGCGTCCGCCGACGCCGTCGTCGTCCCCGGCGGGTTCGGCTCCCGCGGGACGGACGGGAAGATCGAGGCGGTCCGGTACGCCCGCGAGAACGACGTGCCCTTCCTCGGGCTCTGCTTAGGCTTCCAGATGGCGGTCGTCGAACACGCGCGCAACGTCCTCGGGTTGGAGGGTGCCCACTCCGCCGAGATCGACCCCGACACGCCCCACCCCGTCATCGACCTCCTTCCCGACCAGTACGAGACAGAGGACATGGGCGGGACGATGCGGCTCGGCGCTCACGAGACCGACATTCGGGCCGACACGCTCGCGGCGCGGGTGTACGACGCCGACTCCTGTACCGAGCGCCACCGCCACCGCTACGAGGTGAACCCCGAGTACATCGAGGCGCTGGAGGCGGACGGACTCGTCTTCTCCGGCCGCGCTGACAACCGCATGGAGATCTTAGAGCGCCCCGACCACCCGTTCTTCTTCGGGACGCAGGCGCACCCCGAGTTCCGGTCGCGCCCGGATCGTGCGAGCCCGCCGTTCGTCTCGCTCGTCGAGGCGGCGCTGGAATCGACGGACACAACCGAGCGGAACGCGGACGTGAGGCTATAGATGGTCGAGACGGAGGAATTCATCGCGGAGGCGAAAGCGGAGATCCGGGAGGCGATCGGCGACGCGAACGCCGTGATCGCCCTCTCCGGCGGCGTCGACTCCTCGGTCGCGGCGACGCTCGCGTACGAGGCGGTCGGCGACCAGCTCACCCCCGTCTACGTCGACACGGGGCTGATGCGCAAGGGCGAGACCGAGGAGATCCGCGAGACGTTCTCCTTCATGGAATCGCTCCGGGTGATCGAGGCGCAAGAGCGGTTCTTCGACCGCCTCGACGGCGTCACCGACCCGGAGGAGAAGCGGCACGTCATCGGCGAGGGGTTCATCGACGAGTTCGAGACGGTCGCCCGCGACGTCGGGGCCGACTACCTCGTTCAGGGGACGATCTACCCCGACCGCATCGAGTCCGAGGGGAACATCAAGTCGCACCACAACGTCGGCGGGCTCCCCGACGTCGTCGACTTCGAGGGGATCGTCGAACCGGTGCGCGACCTCTACAAGGACGAGGTCCGCGAGGTCGCCCGCGCGCTCGGCCTCGAAGAGGTCATCTCCGAGCGGATGCCGTTCCCCGGCCCCGGGCTCGCCGTCCGGATCGTCGGCGAGGTGACGCCGGAGAAGGCCGAAGTCGCCCGCGAGGCGACGCACGTCGTCGAGGAGGAACTCGAGGAGTACGACCCGTGGCAGGCGTTCGCCGCGGTCCTCGGGAAGGCGACGGGCGTCAAGGGCGACAACCGCGTCCACGGCTGGGTCGTCGCCGTCCGCTCCGTCGAGAGCCGCGACGGGATGACCGCCCGCGCACAGGAGCTGGACTGGAGCACGCTCCAGCGGATTCAGAGCCGGATCACCGGCGAGAACGAGAACGTGGCGCGCGTCGTCTACGACGTGACCCACAAGCCGCCCGCGACGATCGAGTACGAGTGATGACGGACCAGATAATCGCCGTCGTCGCCGGCCCGGACGAGCGCGGTCTCGGCGAGGAGCTGGCGGCGCTGGGCGTCGCGATCGCCCGCATCGACGGGCTGGTCACGGCGGAAAAGCTCGAAGCCGCCGGGATCGCCGACGCCGACCTGTTCGTCCTCACGGACGTCGAGGAGGCGACCGGAATCCCGATCGCGAAGGAGCTGAACCCCGACGTCCGGATCGTGACGTACGCGAGCCGGTCGCTGCCGGAGTTCGTCGCGACCGTCGCCGACCTCGCGGTCGACCCCGACCTGCTGGGTCCCGAGACGGTGGCCGAGGAACTGCTGGCGGACGACGAGACGGACGACGGCGAGCCGAGCGAGGACGAGACGGACGACGGCGAGCCGAGCGACGACGAATCGAACCAGTGAGCGAGTCGACCTCGACCGACGGCGGGGAGGGCGACGCCGACGACGGCGCGGACGCGACCGTTCCGGTCACCCTCTACACCCGCGAGGACTGTTCGCTCTGTGTCGTCGCCCGCGAGACGATCGAGTCGGTCGCCGCCGACCTCGACGGCGTCGCGGTCGACCTCGACGAGGTCGACGTCGACACTGATCCCGAACTGGCCGAGGAGTACGGCGAGCGCGTCCCGTACGTGCTGGTCGACGGCCACCCGGCGTTCAAATACGAGGTCGACGAGCGCGACCTGCGCTTGAAGCTGCTCGCGGCGACCTGACTTCGAAAAAAACCGCGACTGACCCCGACGACCGCGACTCCCCCGCTACTTCTCGACCGTCTCCGCACCCGGCGCGTTCGCCTTCACTCTCGTCACGGCCTCGACGGCGTTCGACCGGGAGGCGTACCCCTCGCCGGAGTCGGAGAGGACGTTGCCGTTGCGGTGGCGGAGCCGCCAGCGCCACTCCTCGGCGGCGTCCTCGTAGATCTCGAAGGCCGCACTGCCGGCCGCGAGCGTAGTCGCGTCGGGCGCGTACTCGCCGACGCGTTCGATCGCGTCCGTCGCGTTGGACTTGGAGGCGTACCCCTCGCCGGAGTCGGCGATGAGGTTCCCGTTGTCGTGGACGAGCCGCCAGCGCCACTTGCCGCCCCTGTCCTCGTAGGCCTCGAACGTCGCCTTGCTCTCGCCGTCGCCCGCCCGCCCCTCGGCGTCCTCGTCGTCGGGGAACGCGAGGCCCGCGCCGCCGGCGTTCGACCTGACGCTGTCGAGCCCCTGCTGGGCCTTCTGCCGGGAGGCGTATCCCTCGCCGGAGTCGGCGAGGACGTTGCCGTTCTCGTGGACGAGCCGCCAGCGGTACTCGCCGGCCGCGTCGCGGAACACCTCGAACGCCGCGGGGTCGATCCGGAGGTAGTCCGCGGCCGCGACGTGGTCGCGCAGCTTCGCGAGCGCGCGCTTCGCGTTGGACTTGGAGGCGTACCCCTCGCCGGAGTCGCCGACGACGTTGCCGTTGTCGTGGCGGAGCCGGAAGCGCCACTCGTCGGCGCTGTCGGCGTACAGCTCGAAGGTCGCCTGA
>NZ_CBVY010000032.1:0-1240 GCF_000513435.1 Halorubrum sp. AJ67
GGTCGTGACGCCGGCCTCGACCGCCGCCGCCAGATTGCTCGCGGTCCGGTAGCTCGCCGTGTAGTCGCTGTCGGAGACCGCGGTCGCGACATCCGGGCGTCCGTCCATCATCACGTGGACGTGGGCGTCGATCACGCCCGGGCGCGACCACCCGGCCGCTCGCGTCGATCCGCGTGAGATCCGCGTCCGACCCGTCGTCGATCGCCTCCGCGACCGTTTCCGGGTCGCCGACCGCGACGACCTCGCCGTCCGCGACCGCGACGTCCGCCTCACGAGTCCCGTCCGCGTCCGCCACGCGACCGCCTTCGAACACGTACATACGTCCCAACAGGGACCGTTCGACGGGTAAACGCTCGGGTCGCGGTAGTCCGCGCTCGCCGCACACGTCCCGGACGCCCGACAAGTATAACAGGACTGCCGGAGTTCACTCGCGCATGGCAAGTGACAACGAATCAAAACCGTCCGGCGGACTGTACGAGCGCCGCATCGGCACGCCGACGACGAACGACGAGGTGAACGGCTACTGGCTGTTCGGGTTCGGCGTGTTGCTCGGACTGGCCGGCGTCGTGCTGTTCTTCTTCACCGAGGCTGCGACGACGACCCGGGGAATCGGGTACGCGCTGGCGGCGTTGGCACCGATATTCGTGATGCTCGGGGCGGTGATCCGATTCCCGCTGCGGAAGGCGGGCACCACTCTCGGGTACCTCGGCACGGCGGTCAGCGTTCTCGGCGTCGTCTGGTTCGTGAGCATCTTCCCGGAGGGCTGGTCCACCTCCTCCGGCGATTCGACCGTGATCGTGCTGTACGGCCTCGGACTGGGGCTCATCGGACTGGCGGGAACGGTCGTCCCGCTGCTCTCCGACCCCGTCTACGAGGACTACGAGCGGATGCGGAGCGAGACCGCGAGCGCGACGGCCGAGCGCGACGAGACGAGCGCGGAGCTGGACGCGACCCGAGAGGAACTGGACGAAACCCGGGGGGAACTGGACGCGGCCGAGTCCGAACTCGCCGCGACCACGGAGAAGCTGTCGGAGACCGAGTCGGCGCTCGGATCGGTCCGAGCGGAGACCGCGGCGTTACGCGAGAGCAAGGCCCGGTTCGAGCTGTTCGAGGACGCCGGTGGCAAGCCGCGCTGGCGGCTCCGCCACCGCAACGGCAACGTCATCGCGACCGCCGGACAGGGGTACAGCAGCCGCGGGAAGGCCCAGCAGGGACTCCACAGCGTGCGGCGGAACGCGCT
>NZ_CBVY010000032.1:5989-8863 GCF_000513435.1 Halorubrum sp. AJ67
GACCCACAGCACGTTGACCTCCGTCTCGGTGTGGATACCGGCGTGTTTCAGCGCCTCGTGAATGGACATGTACGCGTCTTCGAGGGCGTACTTGCCCACGAGCGCCACGTCGATCTCTTTGTCGCGGTCGCGGGTGACCAGGTCCCGCCACTCGGTCGACCGCTCCGCCTTCGGGAGCGCCTCGTCGGCGAGTCCGAGCCGCTCCATCACGTACTCGTCTAACCCCTCGTCTTCGACCATCAGCGGGACGTGGTAGATGTCCTCGACGTCCGGGTTCGAGAAGACGGCGTCGGTGGGCACGTCACAGAACAGGGCGATCTTCTCTTTCGTCTCCGGGTCGAGCCGGTCCTCGCAGCGCCCGACGAGGATGTCCGGCTGAAGCCCGATCGAACGCAGTTCCTTCACGGAGTGTTGGGTCGGTTTCGTCTTCTGTTCGCCGTTCTTCGAGTAGGGGACGAGCGTGACGTGGGTGAAGAGGATGTCCTCGTCGTCCTCCTCGTGGGCGAACTGGCGGAGCGCTTCGAGGAACGGCATCGACTCGATGTCGCCGACCGTCCCGCCGATCTCGACGAGACACACGTCGCTGCCCTCGGCCGCCTCGCGGATGCGACGCTTGATGTCGTCGGTGACGTGCGGGATGATCTGAACGGTCTTGCCGAGGTAGTCGCCGGCGCGCTCGCGCTCGATGACGTGCTGGTACGTCTTCCCCGTGGTGACGTTGTGGTCGAACGTCATGTCGGTGCCGAGGAAGCGCTCGTAGTTGCCCAGATCGAGGTCGACCTCGCCGCCGTCCTTTAAGACGTACACCTCGCCGTGTTCGTACGGGTTCATCGTCCCGGCGTCGACGTTGAGGTAGGGGTCCACCTTGACGGCGGTGACGTCGAAGCCCGCGTTGGCGAGAAGACGCCCGGTGCTGGCGGCGGTGATGCCCTTGCCCAGCCCGGACATCACACCGCCCGTGACGAACACGAACTTCCGACCCATCGAGGGGTCGTACCCCGTGTCGGGATCTGCTGGCATATCGACCGTCCGTCAGGCCGGGTCAAAACCGTTTCGGACCCCACATTTCGGGTGGACGTTCGTGTTAATTCGGGACGCGTGGGGTTGTCGTGGAGGGGTATGTGCCATCGGCGTGGCGATGACAGCGGTTCTATCGGACATCGGTTTATAAGTCGAGGAGCGCGGATTCGGAGAAAACGCCGTCAAAATTCTGGTCGCTTGATTATACGGAGGGGTAGTTGTTTATAAATAGATTATCGACGCGGAGACCACCGAAGCCCCAGCCGGGAGGCGGACGCACGCTCGGAGCGGTCCTCACTCGGTCGCTATCGCTCCCTCGCTGCGGTCCTACCGTCGCCTGCGTCCGCCTCCCGGCTGCCCCTTCGATTCCCGCCCCGCACCGCACAGCACAGCCCCGCACCTCACACCTCCCCAGCCTCGTCAGCGGCTCCCGTTGGTCGCCGCTGACTCCCTCGCGCGGCGCTCCTCGCGCCCTTAAAAGGGCGCTCGGAGGCGCGCGCCACCGCGGATCTGATTATAAATAGCCGCCGCTGGTCACGTTCGAGTGAAGTTTTGCGAGGGAAGAACGCTCCGAGAGCGCCCTTCCGCATCACGGGGGTTGACCCCGGCGATGCGAGGGGAGGGATTTGAACCCACGGACCTCTACAGGAGCGGAGCTTGAATCCGCCGCCGTTTCCGGGCTTGGCTACCCTCGCACGCAGCCGGTCGTTCGATGTCGGTCTCCTTTATCCCGTCGGTTCCGCGCCGACCAGCGTCGCTCGGAACCCGTCGTCGGCGGATTCGCCGATCTCTAGGGTCCAGCCGTGCGCGGCCGCGACGCGCTCGACGATGGCGAGTCCGATCCCGGTGCCGCCCCCGCGGGAGACGCCGAACTCGGTCAGTTCGTCGCGCTCGCGCTCGTCGTCCGGGAGCCCCGGTCCGTCATCGGCGACGTACAGCCCGCGGTCGTCGACGCCGATTCGGACCGTCGATGCGTCGCTAGCGTGGTCGAAGGCGTTGCCGATCAGGTTCCCGACCGCGCGCCGGAGCAGTGTCGGGTCGCCCGTGACCGGCCCCGAGTCTTCGACGACGATCTCGGCGTCGGCCGGCCGATCCCCGAAGTCGCCGGACTCCAGGCAGTCGGCCGCGAGGTCGTCGAGATCGACAGCGGCGTCTTCGGTGTCGATCTCGGCCGGGTCGCGGGCCATCACGAGCGCCTCGCCGATCATCGACTCGATCCGGTCGAGCGCCTCCTCGGCGGCCGCCAGCCGCTCCGTGCTGCCCGTTTCTCGCGCGAGGTCGACGTAGCCGCGGGCGACCGACAGCGGGTTCCGCAGGTCGTGCGAGAGGAACCCGGCGAGGCGTTCGAGCCGCTCGTTGAGCCGCTCCAACTCCCGCTCGCGTTCGACCCGGTCCGTCACGTCGCGGATGACGCCGACCGCGCCGACGATCTCGCCGTCGCGCTCGATCGGGGTCAGCCGCGTCTCGGTGGTCACCTCGCTGCCGTCTCCGAGCGTCGTCGTGAGTTGGACCCGCTCGTCGTCGCTCTCTCCCAAGAGGACGCGGTCGATCACCGCCCGGTAGCGGTCGCCCGTCTCCTCGGTCCAGTACCCCGCCTCGACGAGCCGCTCCGGGTGTACCCCGTGGAGGACCGCCTCGTCGAACCCGGTCACCTCGCGGAGGCGGTCGTTGACGAACACGCGGTTCCGGTCGGCGTCGAGGACGTACGCGCCGTCGCCGAGCGCGTTCACGATCGACTCGGCGTGGTCGATCGGCGTCGACTCCGGCGCGGACTTCATACGATGGAGACGGCCCGAGCGCTCAAGTGTTCGGGGGGTAGCGGCAGTCGACTCGGGCGGTTTCGCCCGACCGCAC
>NZ_CBVY010000032.1:14074-15840 GCF_000513435.1 Halorubrum sp. AJ67
CGGGCGATACCGGTCGTGCCCGCCGACGCGGTGCCGGTCCGCGAGGTGGACGAGCTGGCGGTCGCGAGCGAGGAGGATCTGGCCGCCGCGGTCGACGACTGGGAGGAGCGCGCCGAACAGCGCCGGCGCGACCAGAAGGCCGAGCGGATCGACCGGATCATCTCCGAACACCGCGCGGGGCGGACGCTCCCCGAGACGGAGGAGTAGCCGCACCCCGCCGAATCGACGCCGTCGCACTCGGTCCGCGTGAGCCATCACAACACGCTTCCAGAAGTCATATGTCCGGGAACGCACACTCGGGCGTATGGACGCTCACGAGCTGATCACCCGGAACGCGGCCGAGGTGGTCACCGAGGCGGAGATCGAGGCGCTGGCCGACGACCCCGACGGTAAGCGGGCGTACGTCGGCTACGAGCCCTCGGGCGTGCTCCACATCGGTCACATGCTCACCGCGAACAAGCTCATCGACCTCCAGGAGGCGGGGTTCGAGGTGACGGTCCTCCTGGCCGACGTACACGCCTACCTCAACGACAAGGGCTCGTTCGAGGAGATCCGCCACACCGCCGAGCGGATGCGCGACCAGTTCATCGCGTACGGCCTCGACGAGTCGAACACGCAGTTCGTCCTCGGCTCCGACTTCCAGCTCGACGACGACTACACCCTCGATCTCCACGCGCTGGAGCTTGAAACGACGCTCGCGCGGGCAGAGCGCGCGATGGCCGAGATCAGCTCGGGCGACTCGGTGAAGGTGTCGCAGGCCGTCTACCCCCTGATGCAGGCGCTCGACATCCCGTACCTCGGCGTCGACCTCGCTGTCGGCGGGATGGAGCAGCGGAAGGTCCACATGCTCGCGCGCGACGTGCTCCCGAGCATCGACCGCGAGCCGCCGACGAGCCTCCACACGCCGCTCATCGCCGACCTCGGCACCGGCCGCGGCAAGATGTCCTCCAGCGAGGGAGTCACCATCTCGATGGAGGACTCCCGCGAGGACATCGAGTCGAAGGTGAACGACGCCTACTGCCCGCCGACGGCCGACCCCGAGCCGACAGACGACGGAGTCGAGCGCGAGAACCCCGTGCTTCAGGTGTTCGAATATCACGTGTTCCCGCGATTCGATTCGGTCGTCGTCGAGCGCCCCGAGGAGTACGGCGGCGACCTCGAATACGACGACTACGAGACCCTCGAAGCGGAGTTGGCGTCCGGCGAACTCCACCCGGCAGACGCGAAGGGCGCGCTCGCCGAGTACCTCGACCGCCTCATCGCGCCGGGCCGCCAGCAGCTCGCCGAGTAGCCCGAATCACTCGGCGTCCGGGCTTTTCACCGCCGCGTGACCGGCGAGTTCGCAGCTCCCGTCCAGACAGCTCCGACCGGCCGCCGTCTCGAAGACGGGAAGCCCGCAGTCGCACTCGTCGACGACGACGCCGGCCGGGAACGAGAGGGTGGTCTCGCAGTCGTCGCGTTCGCAGGCGAGGTAGACGCGGCCGGGCGCGTACCGGACGGCGAGGTCGCCGTCGCAGTCCGGGCAGGGCCACGCGCGGTCGAAGCGATCGCCGACGGCCTCCTCCAGCGGGTCGCACGCGGGGTCGAGACAGAGATGGAACGGTTCGCCGCGCTCGACGCGAACCTTCGGCAGACCGCAGTCGTCGCAGGTGGCGTCCGTGACGCTCGCGCCGGCCGGGAGTCCCCAGCGCGTTTCGCAGTCGAGACAGACCACGTCGCCGCGCGAGCGCACGAGCGGCCCGCCGTCGTCGGGACACGTCCCGACC
>NZ_CBVY010000033.1:0-2092 GCF_000513435.1 Halorubrum sp. AJ67
CGTCGTCCGCGGTCGCGCCGCCCGGGCCCGACAGCGGCGACGGTCGCCCTTGGCTCCGTCGGATCGGTCCCGACACGGTCACCTTCGCGGTGTTGTACGTCTCGGTGTCGCCGAACCGACCGCCGGTGAGCCGCGAGAGAACCGCGCGGCCCGCGATCGTCGTCGCCGCGCCCACCGCGGCAGCCACGAGCAACCCCTTCCGTCCGTTCGTCGGCGCGTCGTCCATACCGACGGTTGGCGTCGCACGCGTTTATAAGCCGTGGCTAGCGTGCGGAGCCGCAGTCGACTGGCATACGGAGCCGCAGTCGACCGGCATACGGAGCCGCAGTCGATCGGTGCGCGGGGCCGTGGCCGGCTGCGACGCTGTTCGTGCGAAAAGCCGCAGAAAAACCGCGTCGGAACCGTCGAAATCGCCGGCTTACAGGAGGCCGGTCTTCTGGAGCTTCATCAGGTCCTCGGTGTCGAGCGTCTCGCCCTCCTTGAACTTCTGATAGATCTCCTCGGCCTCTTCCTTCTCCTCTTCGCGCTTCTCGGCGCGCTCGTCCTGACGCTCTTCCTCCTCCTTCTTGTCGAGTTCGCGCAGTCGCTTCTGGACGCGGACGAAGTCCTCGTGGTGGCGGTCGGCCGCCTCCTGGGCCTCGACGAACAGCTCGTGCATCTCGTCGGCCTCGTCGCGGATGTCGTCGGCCTCGCGGTAGGCCTCGATCATCTGGTTGTGGTGCTCTTGGGCCTTGTCCGCGAGCTCCGTCACCTTCTGGTGGTGCTGGGACGCCTCGGAGCGGACCTCCTCGGCCTCCTCGACGAGGTCGTCGAGTTCGCTCGTGTCGTCGACCTTCTCCTTCTTCTCGGCGAGCTTCTCGCGTTTGTCGTCGATCTTCTCGATCAGCTCGCGCTCGTCTTCCGCGTCGAGGACCTCCGTCTGCTGACGGAACTCCAGGTCCTCGATCTCCTCTTCGAGCTCCTCGATGGACTTGCCGGAGCCGAGTTCGAGGTCCTGTTTGAGCTCCTCGACCTCGTCGAACAGCTCGTTGGCCTCGGCGTTGAGCTCGTTGCGTTTGTCCTTGTGTTCCTGGACCTGCTCGTTGAGCTCGTCGCGGTTCTCGCGGTGTTCCTGGGCCTCGTCGACCTTCTCGCGGGTCTTCGCGTTGAGGTCGTCGCGCTTGGACGCGCGCTCGGAGGCCATCTGGTTCAGCTCGTTACGTCGGTCTCGCAGCTGACCGGCGCGTTTGATGAGCTGCCCCTTGGAGCCGTTCTCCAAGTCGTCCTCAGAAAGGTCCACGTTGTCCGCCTCGTCCATCGGTTCCACGTCGTACTGCTCGATGACTTCTTCTTTCGTTACCATTTGTTATCTCTCCATCACCGCTCCGGCGATAGCGACCGCTCGCTGTGGTGCGTCGGGCCGTCTGCAAGAACTCCCGTTCATTTCAGCGTGCGATTCCACCAGCGCCAGAGGCGTTCTGGTATCAGCAACTATCCCCGGGCGATACATAAATACTTCGGTGATTTTCGTGTACACCGGTGGCACGGCCCGTGTACCGCCCGATCTCCGTGGTTACAGTTCACACGGATAGTCCACCGCCGTCCGGCCCCGCTACGAGCCGTCGTCGTCCTCGACGTCGTACGAGAGGACGACCCCGTCGTCGAGCCGCTCCACGTCCGTGAGCGTCAGGTCGGGGAACGCCTCGATGAACCCGCTCCCGTCCGCCAGCGTGGGCGCGTCGCGCCCGCCGACGACCATGGAGCCGACGTAGACGTGGAGTTCGTCGACGACGCCGGCCTCGAAACACGAGAAGATCACCTCGCCGCCCCCCTCGACCATCAGGCGGTCGACGCCGCGGTCCGCGAGCTTCTCCACCCCCGCCCCGATGTCGACGCGCTCCTCGCCGGCGACGATCACCTCCGCGCCCGCGTCGGCGAGCGCCTCGCGACGTTCCCGGTCGGTCGCCTCCGAGACGAGCAGATACGTCGTCGCCGCGTCATCCAAGATCCGGGCGTCGGTCGGGGTGCGTCCGGTGGAATCGACCACGACGCGGGCCGGGTCTCCCGGTCGGCCGTTCCGCAGGCGCTCGACGCGGCGGTCCTCCTCGTCGAG
>NZ_CBVY010000033.1:7278-10188 GCF_000513435.1 Halorubrum sp. AJ67
ATCGCCCGGCCCTTCACGTCGACGAGCCGACCGGGGACCGCGGCGACGTCGTCGACCGTGGCCGCGTCGGCGAGACACTCCACGACGTTCGCGCCGACGTTCGGGATCAGCCCGGCAAAGCCGGAGGCGTTCGTCAGGGTGCGGAGCCCCCGCCGGACCGACGTGAGGACGCGCTCGCGCTCGCGGAGGCCACTGTCCGGGTCGTGGACCGAGAACTCCACGTCGGCGTCGGCGAGGGCGGGCATCGCCTCCTCGTGGAGGTCCGCGAGCAGGTCGCCCTCCTCCAACTGCCGGATCAGCACCTCGATCTCGACGAGCGCGCCGACCGGCGTGAGATCGCCGCTCGCGAGCCCCTCGCCCACGCGCTCGACGAGTTCGCGCACGCGCTCGTCGGCGACGATCCGGTCGTGTCTGGCCACGTCGCCCGCGGCGTACTTCGAGACCGCCGACTGCGAGATGCCGAGCGCGTCGGCGACCTCCAACTGGGTGAACCCCCGGTCGCGGAGGTCCTCCGCGAGCATCGAACGGACGGTCGGGAGGAACTCGTCGACGACGACCTCCTCGATGAACTTCATGGCTCTCCCTCCGCGGCGTTTCGCTTGTCACCTGCGAACTCCGGATCGTCGCCGATCCGCGACGCCTGCGGGCCGTCCTGTCCCTGATACTTGGAGCCGCGCTCGGCACCGTACGGGCGGTCGGCCGGTCGTTTCAGCTCCGTGAAGGTGAGCTGCGAGACGCGCATGCCCGGCGAGAGCGCCACCGGCGCGGTCCCGAGGTTCGACAGTTCGAGGGTGATCTGCCCCTCGTAGCCCGGGTCGCACAGCCCCGCGGTCGCGTGGACCACGATAGCTAGCCGCCCGAGCGAGGAGCGCCCCTCGACGTGCGCGACGAGGTTGTCGGGGATCGCGACGCGCTCGACCGTCGTCCCGAGGACGAAGTCCCCGGGGTGAAGGATGAACTCGTCGCCCTCGGGGACGGTCGTCTCCGTGACGTACTCGCCGACCTCGTCCGCCTCGGTCGGGTGGATACACGGGATGTTGGTGCGCTGGAACTCTAAGAATCGCTCGCCGAGCCGCAGGTCGACGCTCGCGGGCTGGACCTGCTGATCGACGTCGTCGAGCGGCTCGATCGCGAGGTCGCCCTCCGCGAGCCGGTCGAGGATGTCGGCGTCCGACAGGATCATGTCGGAAGGGCGAGCGCCGTCGGCTTAAAAACTCCCGAAGTTCGCGGGCACGGCGAGCAGGAGGGCGACGGCGGCGAAGACCGTCGCCACGCCCGCCGCCGCCCCGCGGTCGAGGTCGTGGTGGGCCTCTAACCCCCCGACGACGATCACCCACTGGACCGCTATCGCGACCGCGGACGCAACGAGCAGGGGGCCGGTCGTGCCCGTTATCGCGGCGACTATCTCCTCCGCGATCGCCTCGAACGTCGACCCCGTGATCGCCGCGTTCGAGAGGGCGACCCAGATCGCCGCGACACCGGCGATCACCCGAAGCAGTTCGCCGACGAGCGCCCAGCCGGCGATCACGAAGGTGTCGCCGACGGAGCCGGACCCGCCGGCGAACAGCGCGCCCACGTGGAGCGCGAGCGAGAAGATCCCCCACCAGACCGACACGCCGATCAGGCCGTAGTGGAGGTAGCCGTTCGCGGCGTCTCGGAGCTCTTCCCCGGCGTCGACGTCGATCCGCGCCGGCTCGTCGCACCGCTCGCCGAACACGGAGTCGGGGTCGTCCCCGAACCTCTCGCAGGTCGACTCGGGCGGGCGGTCCGGGTTGTCGACGGTGACCTGCTGGTCGACGGTCGCGTCGAAGATTCCGCCGAGCGCGACGATCCCGAGTGTGGTACCGATCGTGACGACCACGAGGATCGCGACGGCGATCGCGCCGGCACGGGGGGTGTCGAAGGCGTCGCGGACGCGGTCGAGAACGCTACCGATCGGTCGCGAGAGGAGGGCGAGCGGGGAGGGCATGGTCGAGCGTCCCGACGCGAGCGGTAAGTGTTTTGCTCACCGGCGGCGCGCGCCGCGGCCCGAGGTCGGCCCGTCACTCCCGCTCGACTTCGGTCTCCGCGTCGGCCTCGCTCTCCTCGGTACTCTCCACGTCGGCCTCGCTCGCCGCGGCCTTCCGGGCGCGGTCGGCCGCGAGCTCGCGGTCGATGTCGTCCTCGACGTATCCCATCGACTCCACGGTGACGACGTTGCCCCCGCCGGGGTCGACGACCATCACCTCCTCGCCCTCGTCGATCTCGCCGTCCATCGACCGCGCCGAGTAGTGGGGGTTGAACCCGCCGCCGGCGAGTTTCACCTCGCCACCCGTGGGGGTCACGCGCTCCGTGACGGTCCCCGTCTTCCCCTTCAGCGAGTCGCTGTCGCTCGTCTGTTGCTGTCCCTTGCCGCCGTAGAGGTCGAACTCGTGGTACCCGTAGAAGGCGGCAGCGCCGAACGCCAGCGTCAGGAGCGCCATGAAAAGCGTGAGGAGCGCGCCGGCGACGCCGAGCGAGGTCAGGAGTAGCCCCCCGAGTCCGGCCCCGATGAGCGCGATGCCGACGACGATGAAGTTCGCTCCGGGTGCCAGCGCCTCCGCCATCGAGAGCAGCAGTCCCGCGGTCAACAACAGGAGTGGGAGGGTGTCCGGCGAGAGGAGGCCGGCCTGTGCGAGCGCGTCCATGTTCGGTCCTACGGCCGCGGCCTGATAAGTGGTGGTGCGCGCGGTCGCGGCACGAAGCGTCGGTGCGCGGCCGCGGCGCTCGCGATCAGAACCCGCCGACCAGGACGCCGATCGTGAGCGCGACTCCGAGGACGACGAAGACCGCGTGTTCGAGGGTGACGTCCCCCGGCTCTATCGGCTCGCTCTCCGGCGTGGCGGTGTCTTCGGTGACGCCGTCCGGCCCGACGTCGTCGAGCGCGAAGCG
>NZ_CBVY010000034.1:0-2688 GCF_000513435.1 Halorubrum sp. AJ67
CGCGGTGGCGACGACCGGGCCGTCACGCACCGCGACCGGGCGGCCGTCGACCGTCGCCAGCGTCTCGACGCCCGCGCCGATCTCGTCGATGGCCGGCGCGCGGATGAAGACGGCGTGGAAGGGGTCGTCGAGTCCGGCGATCGGGACCTTCGCCTCGAAGGAGTCCTTCTGTCGCCCGAACGCGTTGCGGTCGACCGAGACGTCGACCAGCCCCAGCGGCTCGACCCGGTCGTCCTTCGCGTCGGTCGAGCAGACGATGAGCCCGGCGCAGGTGGCGAGGACGGGCTTGCCGGCCGCGACGTGGTCTCGGATCTCGGCGGCGATCCCCTCGCGGTGGATCAGCCGCGAGATGGTCGTCGACTCCCCGCCCGGCATGAGGAGGACGTCGCAGTCGGACACGATCCCCGCGTCCCGGACCTCGACGACCTCCGCGGACTCGTCGTGGGCGGCCGCGGCGTTGCGGACGGCGGCGGCGTGTTCGGCCACGTCGCCCTGAACGGCGATGACGCCTGCTTTCATACGGATCGATGGGGCGGGCGCGTGGAAAAAGGGCGCGCTACGCGACCGGATCGACGGGCCGAGAAACGAGAGCGACGGGGGAGCCTACGCGACCGTCAGCGAGAGGATCTGGACGAACACGCCGAAGAGAACGCAGAACGCGATCACCGTCTTGGGGTCGATCGAGATGGCGTTCCGGTCCTCGTTGTCGAAGTAGCGGACCAGTCCCGCGCTGGACATCAGCCCGCCGGAGTTGGAACCACTCATGTCCGTCTGTGCGCGTCGCCGCGTTCTAAACGTTTCGTTCGCCGCCGGGACGCCGCGGTCTTCTCTCGGTTGTTCCGGAGGCGTCGCTTCCCGGTCGTCTCCGCGGAATCGTCGTCTCCGCGGAATCGTCGTCTCCGCGGGATCGCCGTCTCCGCGGGATCGTCGCCGCCGGTGGGTCGCCGCGTTCGCGGAGTTATCGCCTCCGTCGTGCCGCCGTCTTCACGGGGTTTCGTGAGCCGCGCACACGAGTGGGAAACCCTTATGCGCGGGCCGGCGGTAGTTGAGGCCGACTATGACCGTTCGACTGCTGGATTTCCACGCCGAGTGGTGCGGCCCGTGTAAGACGCAAGACCCCATCTTAGAGGAGATTCAGGAGGACCTCGGCGACGCGTTCGAGCTCCAGAAAGTCGACGTCGACGAGGAACAGGACGTGGCGAACCAGTACCAGGTCCGCTCGCTGCCCACCCTCATCGTCGAGAACGACGACGGCGTCGTCGACCGCTTCGTCGGGGTCACCCAGCGCGAGGACATCGAGGCCGCCCTCACCGAGGCCGGGGCCTGACCGGTCCGCGCCGCGGCGTCTCGCAACCTTTTACAGCGCCGCTCGCTCAGTAGGCGTATGGCCAAATTCGACGCCGCCGAACGCCGCATGCTCGACCGACAGATCTGTATGCGCTGTAACGCCCGCAACGCCTCCGAGGCCGAGCGCTGCCGCAAGTGCGGCTACACTAACCTCCGCCCGAAGGCGACCGAGCGCCGCGCGGCGTAACCGGTCGACGCGCTTTTCCGCAGTTCTTCCATCCCACCGAGCAACGGCGTCGCCTCCTTACTCGTCGGGGTACTTCGGCTCGCGGCGCTCGGCGCGCTCGGTCGCGCGCTCGATGACTTCCCGGACGCTGTCCGGTCCCTCCGCGGCGCGATAGACGCCGCCGTGACCGGGGTACATCGCCTCGACGGTATCGGGCAGCCGGTCGAGGAGGTCGTGGAGGCTCTCGATCAGGCGCTCGCGCGACTGGCCGGCCATGTCGGTGCGGCCGAACGAGCCGTCCGAGAACGCGCCGTCGTTGTAGACGACGACGTCGCCGGAGTAGAGCCGTTCGTCGCCGACGAGCGAGACGTGGTCGTCGGCGTGGCCCGGGGTGTAGACGACCTCGCAGGCCTCGTCGCCGACGAACACCTCGTCGCCGGCTTCGAGGGCGACGTCGCGGTGGGGGTGGTCGGCGTACGCGAGGACCTCCGGGTCGAAGCGGTCGACGACCGCGTCGAGTTCCCCGACGTGGTCGTGGTGCTGGTGCGTGAGGACGACGCGGTCGAGTCCGTCGGCGTCGGCCTCGGCGAGCGCCTCGGCGACCGCGTCCTCGACGCCCGGCATCGTGCCGGCGTCGACGAGCGTCGTCGCGTCCCCGACGACGAGGTACGCGTTACAGGTGAACTCCTCCGCGTCCGCGGTGACGGCGATCGGTTCCATGCCCGTACTCGCTCGCGGAGGGACAAAAGGGTACAGTCGTGGCCCCGAGCCGGGCGGTCGGAACCGTCCTCGCCCGTGGATTTATCCCTCACCCCCTGTTAGTCTCACACACAAATGGGCTTCGGCAGCTACGATGAGTCCGAACAGGAGAATCAGGACCTGGACGCGGACTTCGACGACGAAGACGGCGTTCAGGCTGCCCAAGAAACCCACGAGGGGTCCGTCGACTACGAGCCCGGCGCGTCCAACGACGAACTCCTCGACCGGCTTCAGGAGATCAAGTCCGAGGAGACGTGAGGACCCCGCCGAGCCGAACGCTCGGCGTCGCCTTCTCTGACGACCGCGACGTGAGCCGCGCGGCCAGCGTCGTCGTCCGCGCAGACGGCACCCCCGACGGGTTTGCGTTCGCCCGGTGTACCGTCGGCGGCACGGACGCGACCGACGCCGTGATCGAC
>NZ_CBVY010000034.1:7873-9980 GCF_000513435.1 Halorubrum sp. AJ67
GGCGTCGACCGCGTCGGCGACCGCGTCCAGCTCGTCGTGGACGTCGAAGTTCTCCTCGGTGAGGTACGCCTCTTGGAACCGGCTGGATTCGGCGGCCTTCGAGTCGTCGGGGAGGTCGGCGTCACGGTGGTACTTGCCGGTCAAAAATCCCTGTCCGAGCGGACTCCACGGGGAGACGGCGAGGTTCCGCTGGCGCGCGAACTCGAGGTAATCCCCCTCCGACCTCGCGGTCGACGAGGTTGTACCGCGGCTGGAGCACTTTGAACGGCTCCCACCCCTCGTTGCGCGCGATCTCGTTGGCGCGGGCGACCTTCCAGGCGTTCGGGCGGAGCGTCGACGCGCCGAGGTAATGTACTTTNTCCGGACTCGACGAGTCCGTTCAGGGTCTTCATCAGCTCGCGGGCGGGGGTCTCGTCGTCCCACCGGTGGATGTAGAGGACGTCGATGTAGTCCGTGTCGAGCCGGTCGAGCAGGGCGTCGACGCGGTGGCGGACGTTCTTGCGGTTCGTGCCGCGGCTGTTCGGGTCGCCGTCGCGGATCTGCCAGTACACCTTCGAGGCGACCGTGTAGCGCTCGCGGTCGCGCTCGGCGAGCCAGTCGCCGATCCAGCGCTCGCAGTCGCCGCCGCCGTACACGTCGGCGGTGTCGATGTAGCGCCCGCCGGCGGTCTCGTAGGCGTCGAGCAGCTCGTGGGCGCGGTCCTCGTCGATCTCCACGTTCCCCGCCTCGGTCACGCGGCCGAACCGCCACGTGCCGAACTGGAGTTCGCTCGTCCGCAGGCCGGTCCGGCCGAGCGGCACGGTTCCGAGGTCGATCTCGTCGAGTTCGGGAGCCATCGTCGACCCGTTGTCGCGGTCGACGCAAAAAGCCACAGCAACCGGATGCGGTGTGTCAACGACCGACGACTGTCGGGACTCTCGCGGCGGCCGCGACGGTCACTCGCAGGTCACGGCGAAGTCGTCCTCGGCCGCGGCCGCGGTACACACCGGGCAGCCGGCCTCGAGGATCGTCTCGCGCATCGCGTCGTTGACCTCGATGGTCTGCGCGCAGTCCGAACAGGTGAAGTGAACGGTTGTCAACGCTCTCCCTCTCAGTTCGTCGGGACGCGGGCTGCGGACATAAAAGGACGGTTCCGCGGCGGCCGCCGCGCAGTCACTCGGTTCGGGGGACCGCGTACGCGCCGACCGCGAGGAAACCGGCGGCGAGCGCGGTCAACACGAGCAGGTCGCCGGCCCACTCGCCGCCCTCGTAGGTGATCGCGCGGGTACCGCGGGCGAAGTACGTCAGCGGCGAGGCGGCGACGGCGGGCAGAAACCACTCCGGCAGCAGCGACGGGGTCACGAACGTCTCGGAGAGGAAGAGTAGGGGTAACGCGACCGTGTTGCTCGCGGCGATCACGCCGTCCTGCGAGTCCGCGACCGCGCCGAGAACCGCGCCGAGTCCGCAGAAGAGTGCGACCGCGACCGCGACGAAGGCCGGAAGCGCGGCGAGCGCGGGGGAGACGATGAGCGTCGCGTCCGTCACCGCCAGCACGAGCCCAAGGATGAGCAGGCTCGCAGCGCCGATGATCGCGACGTTGACCAGCGTGTGCGCGAGGAGCCACTCGGCGCGGGAGAGCGGGGTCGTCGCCAGCTTCTCGAACCGCCCGCCGTCGCGGTGGCGCGCGATCTCGGAGCCGACCCGCGACAGCGGCGTGAAAAGCACCACGACCGCGAGGTAGCCCGGGATGTAGTAGCCCGCCGGCTCGGCGAAGAGGCCCCCGCCGGTCGGCTGCGTCCGAATCAGCGCGCCGAAGATGACGACCAAGATGACCGGGAAGAAGAACGTGAAGAACACCGCCGTCCGGCGACGGGTGAACGAGCGCGCCGCCGCGACCGCCTCCGTCCGGATCCGGCCGAGTCGGGTCATCGGTCACCCTCCGCGTCGCCGACGGTTTTAGTCACCGCCCTCTCGTCTCCCCGATGCGCGTACTCCTCGCCGGTGAGCCGCAGGTACACGTCCTCCAGCGACGGCTCCGACCACGAGAGCGACTCGAAGGCGACGCTCGCGCCGTCGAGCGCGTCGACCGCGTCGCCGATCGCCTCCGGGCGCACGCCCCGGATCCGGA
>NZ_CBVY010000035.1:0-1774 GCF_000513435.1 Halorubrum sp. AJ67
GGAGTCGACCCGCGCTGTCGGACGCGGTCCCCGGCCCAGAGGTACACCCCGTCTCCGCCCTCCCGGTCGGCGTAGACCGGGCGCTCGTCCGCCTTCCGGTCGTCGCGCTCGACGTCGACGCCGTGGAAGCGCGGCGCGAGGCCCGCCGCGGTCCAGAAGTCGGCCGTGTCTTGAAGCTGGTAGTGGAGGTGCGGTTCGCTGGAGTGCCCGGAGTTGCCACACCGACCGACAAGGTCCCCCGCCGCGACTTCCTGACCCTCGGAAACCACCGTACTTCCGGCCTGAAGGTGTGCGAGGAAGGAGTACTCGCCGTCGGCGTGTTCGATGGTGACGTGGTTGCCCGCGATGTCCCAAGTGCGCCACTCGACGAGCGCCGTTCCGACGCCCGGGTAGTCCCGGCGGCGGTCGCTCACGTCGACGACCGTCCCGGCGGCGGGCGCGACGACCGGCTCGCCGTAGGCGTAGTAGTCCGCGAGTTCGGTTCCCGATCCGGCGTGGGTCGTTCCGTCGTCGTCGGTTCGCAGGAAGTCGTAGGCGTAGCGCTGTGAGAAGATCCCCCACGAGTGGGAGGTGTCGGGCGTAACGCCCCCGTTGACCACGGTCCACTCGCCCTCGACGGGGAGACGCAGCTCCGTCTCGGGAGCCCGTCGCTCCGTACTCGGTAGATCCCCTCGGTATCGGACGTACGCGACTCCCTGTCCGGCGAGCTGGAGGAGCTGTGTGAAGATCCCCCACGGCGTGAACGCCCAGCGGAGCACCCCGAGGAGGTAGACCGCCCGCTTCCGGTTCGTCATCTCGTACTCGAAGCCGTCCTCGTCGCTCGGCACCGTCGAGAGCAAAACGGGGAGGAATCCTCCGCCCAGGTAACAGAGGAAGGCCAGCCACCACGGCCCGTCGAAGTGGCTCACGGTGAACCCGAGCGCGAAGCCGGCGGCCACGACGAGCCACATGTTGACGCCGGCGAGACGGTCGAGCACACGCCGGGGCAGGGAGCGGGCGTGTTCGGTCATACCGTCCGGTGATTCACGAACGCGATAGTCGTTTGGGTTCGGGGGGCTCTCAACGCTTCGTCGCCCGCCCGTTTGGGTCGAGACGTGTGTGAGGAACGGCGATTCGACGGAGCGACCGGAGTGAGCCGGCCGACCCCCCGCGCCGTTTCGATGCCCCGAATCGTTCCGACGCCCCGCGCCGTTCCGACGCCCCGAACCGTTCCGACGGCCATTTGGTCGCCCCCGACCTACCGCAGTGCGTGCAATCGGTCGTCGCCGACCTCTCGACGCTGCTCGCGGACGTGATCCCTCGGCTGGCCCGGATCACGGCGTTCATCGCGGGCGGGGTCTTCGCCGCTAACGTCGCCGTCGCGTTCGGGCTGGTCCGCTACGTCGCGGGCATCGCGGGGTGGCTCACGCGGCCCGCGAACCTCCCGGACGAGGTCGGTACGGCGATCCTCACGACTGCGGCGTCGACGACCGCGGGCTACGCCACGCTCGCGGAGTACCGCGAGTCCGGCTTCCTCGACGACCGGGCGACGCTCGTCGCCGTGGTGATGAACACCTTCTTCGGGTTTGTCCAGCACGTGTTCACCTACTACGTCCCGGTGTTGATCCCGATCCTCGGGGTTACCACCGGTGCCGTCTACGTCGGCGCGCGGGCCGGCATCGCGCTGCTCATCACCGTCACCGGCGTCCTCGCGGGCGGACTGCTCCTCTCGGAGTCGAACGTCGACCGGTCCGCGCTCGCCGACGTCGACGCGACCGGTCCCGACGCCGACGAG
>NZ_CBVY010000035.1:5700-8527 GCF_000513435.1 Halorubrum sp. AJ67
CGGTTCGAGACGAACGAGGGGCGCGTCCGCAACCGCGAGGTCCTCGACCGCGAACTGGAGGAGACGTTCGCGCCGCTGACGACCGCGGAGGCGTCGCGGCGCTCGAAGCGCACGACGTGCCCGCGAGCCGCGTCCGCGACGTGAGCGAGGTGTTCGCGGACCCGCAGATCGAGGCGCGCGGCATGCTCGCCGAGGCGGACCACCCGACCGCCGGGACCGTGACGTTCCCCGGCTCGCCGATGTACTTCTCTCGGACGCCGACGACCGTCCGCCGCCATCCGCCCGCGCTCGGGGAGCACACGGAGTCGGTGTTGCGCGAGTACGGCTACGGCGACGGCGACATAGACGAACTCCGAGAGCGCGGGGCGATTTCGGAATAGCGGCACCGTTGAAACTCTCAACGGCTGATGGTTTTCACATCGTATTCGCTCAGTGCGGCGAAGTAACCGACGAATCCCCAGTGCGGTGGCGCGTGCCTCCGAGCGGTCGCCTCTGGCGACCGCGAGGAGCACCGCGCGAGGGAGTCGGCTAGCCGGAGCGAAGCGGAGGCTAGCCGACGAGGCTGGGGAGGCGCGAGGCTGCGGTGCGGAGCGGTGCGGGGTGGGATTCGAAGGGGCAACCGCGAGGACGCTCCTCGGCGTTCACGAGAGCGAAGCTCTCGTGAGCCAATCAGAACGCGAAGCGTTCTGATGACGACGTAAGCACCGTAGCGAGCAACGCGAGCGAGGAGCGCAACGAGCCGCGGGAGTCCTCGCGGCTGGGGCTTCGGTGGTCGTGTCCTTGGTAAGCGCGTCGTCGTAGCGAGCTGCTGGGACTTCGGAGGTGTTCACCACGCTAGCAACGACTTTGTTCTCATCACCGACAGGACTCACGAAATACCTGTCTTATAAGCAACTCTCATCAGCCGACTATTTCAGGCGAGAATGTATCTGAAAGATCAGAGTTCAACAGAGCCACAGTGCCCTATTTTTCCTCAGGTGCCACTGAAGATCGGCTCGTGACATATCGACGTGACACATACGCAATAGTGGATGTTGTAATCCCTATTGGTACACCATACAGGATTGCTGTCCCCACACCGGTTAACAGTCCATAGTCCGGTTGGGGGTGATTAAGCGAGACGATACCATACAGGCCATAGCCACTGAGGATGATGACGGCGGAAGCAATACTCACTAGTATTCCGTCATTTCGATATGTATCCCTGCGAGGATACTCGCTGATACTGTGGCTCCGAGTGGACTCATAAGTAAACTAGATGATGTTCCCACATCGAAATTCCCAGTAAGGTAGAGTTGGCCGAAGAATAAGCCCATAAGAATGACCGAGTACCCGAGATACCGAAGCGATCGTTTCAAAGACTTCCCTAGAAGAAGCGATTCTAACTGCGGTCTCATCTATGCTGGTCGGGTTACTGGTTAGATAAATTTTCTATTTTCTTTATTCAGAGTAACGGGCGGAACGGTCCGTCGATACGCACCCTTCAACGACCGGCCGTTCGGGCGAGAAAGCGTCTGAAGAACAGTGTTTCAACGGGGTCGACGTAGTGAGTGTGAGACGGTTCCGGCGAAAAGATCGATCGACGCGGGAGGCGGGTCGTGCCCCCGAGTCTCCGTCTCAGTCGTCGCCGCCCTCGGAGGCCGTGATCGGGTCGTTCTCCTCCTCGGTGAAGCCGGCCGACTCCTCCTGCCGCTTGCGCGCCTCGGGGTCGAACTCGGCCTCGATGTCCTGGTACCGCGGGACGAAGGAGAGCTCGTGGTGGCTCTCGGTCTCGTGGCCGATGTAGCGCTCTTCGAGGTCGAACTGCGCCTGTTCGTCGTTTTCGGCGATGTTCGAGAGGTCCTCGTAGACGGCGTGCGCGCCCGAGTGAAGCCCGTACAGCGTGATGAAGATGTACTGGTAGCCCAAGTCGCCCAGCTCCTCGAAGGTGAGCGGGTCCTCCTCCGCGCCCCACTCGAACGACGAGGAGTAGTTGAAGGCGAGATCCAGGTCGGGGTGGGTCTCGTGGATCGTCTCGGCGTACTCGACCGCGTCCTCGCGGGACGGGTCGGGCATCTCCGGCCAGACGAGGTCGACGCCGGCGTCGGCGTAGATCCGCCCGCGTTCGAGGTGTTCCTCCCAGTCGCCGTTGGCGGAGCCGTACGCGTCGGTGCGGGCGATGATGACGGTGTCCTCGCTCTGCTTGGCGTCGACGGCCGCCTCGAAGCGCGAGCGCGCCTCCTCGCGGGAGACGATCTGCTTGCCGGCGATGTGGCCGCAGCGCTTCGGCGAGGTCTGGTCCTCGATGTGGACGGCGGCGACGCCGGCCTTCTCGTACTCGCGGACCGCGCGCCGGACGTTGTGGATCCCGCCGTAGCCGGTGTCGCAGTCGGCGATGACCGGGAGGTTCGTCGCCTCGACCATGCGCTTCGCGTTCTCGACCATCTCGGTCATCGTGACCATCTCCAGGTCGGGGAAGCCGAACTGGCCGAGGACGGTGGAGTAGCCGCTCATGTAGGCCGCGTCGAGGCCCGCCATCTCCGCGAGGCGGGCGTCGAGCGCGTGGTAGATCCCGGGCGCGAACGTGTACTCCTGCTCGTCGAACAGCTCGCGGAGCTTTCGGCCGGCCGGGTTGTCGATATCTCTGTCGAAGACGTCGTCGTCGAGTTCGTTGGGATTCATCGGTTACTGTGTGGTGGCGTGGTCGCTGGGTCGGTTCGGCGTTCGGTCGCTGGGTCGGTTCGGCGTTCGGTCGCTGGGTCGGTTCGGCGTTCGGTCGCGGGCAGCGGCGGCGCTCATCGCGAGCCTCCGTCGGTCCGCGTCGCGGCGCGTCCCCCGTCGGACGGGG
>NZ_CBVY010000036.1:0-2036 GCF_000513435.1 Halorubrum sp. AJ67
CCCGCTACGTCGAGGATCGTCCGCTTCGGGCGTCCGACCTCCAGTCTCGTCGCGACCGGGCGGTCGACCGCTCCCGTCGCCTCGGCGAGGATCCGCTCGCCGCGCCCTTTGGCGCTTTCGTACCACTGATCGGAGGCCCCCGGGAAGCCGCCGTCGGCCCCCGTCGCCGACGTCCGCCGGGTTGATCACGTGGAGGGCCGTGAGGTCGGCGTCGGGCCACTCCTCGGCGGCGAACCGTAGCGCCTCGGTCGCCTCCGCGGAGCCGTCGATCGCAACGAGGATACGCTTGGACATACGCGAGGGTTCGCTCGCTCGGATTAAAAACCACCGCGCCGGCTCCGATACGGCGACAATCCGGCTCGGGAGGCGACGAGAGGGAACCGCTCGGCGGGAGAGAGGGCGCGTCGTCAGTCGTGCCGCGTCACGCACTCGGAGAGGCCGATCAGCTCGACCGGCTCGGAGTTGTCCGGCGAGTAGACGACCATCTGCCCCTTCTCCATGTACGGCACCTTGCCGGCGAGGTTCGAGGGGATGTTGACGCTCGATATCGCGTCCTCGTCGCCGAGGTTCAACACGACCTTCGTGTTCACCTGTTTGAACACCGACTCGGCGACGTCCTGCGGGTCCTGCGTGATGAGAAACAGCCCGAGCCGCTCCTTGCGGCCCTGCTTCGCCGCCTCCGTGAACTTCTGGACGACCTTCTGTGCCTGGACGTTGTCGGCGTCGGCGAGGAAGTTGTGCGCCTCGTCCATCCCGACCAAGAGCGGCGTCTCCTTTATCCGGTCGCTCGCCGGGTCGTTCGAGAGCTTGTCGTCGATGAGCAGCCCCGCGACCGCGAGGACGACGATCTCCTTCTGCCGGGAGGTCGGCAGGTGGTAGGTGGGGACGACCGAGAGGCCACCGGGACGCACGAGGGTGTGGTCGAGTTCGGTGATCGGCTTCGCGTCCTGGTCGAAGACGCCGCTCGGGACGCCGCGGACGCGGCGCTTGACGGCGTCGAACGTCGCCTCGTGGACCCGACCGCTCTCGTGAAGCTCCTCTTTGAGCGCCGGGTCGTCGAGGTACGAGAGGAACTGGCTGTACGTTCCCGAGTCGCCGTAGTTGTCGAAAAAGCGGTTGAGAAGCGTCAACAGCGCGGGGTACTGGTTGTCGTTGAGTCCGGACCCGGCGACCAGCCACGGCATGTCCCGTGCCAGCGAGAAGGGGATCGTAAACTCGACGCGCTCGGCGCGGTGGCCCTCGCCGGGGTACGTCGCGTTCGCGGCCCGGGGAACGAGGGCGACGGTGTCGTCGTGACCGCCGTGGGCGATCCCCTCGCGCTCCAGCCGTCGCGCGAACGCGTCGTCGAGGTCGGGGTTGTCGTCGTGCATCTGCGCGTACTCGTCTTGCGGATCGAACTGGACCACCGCCATCCGCGACTCGCGGCCGTCGCCCATCGGGTACGTGCGGTCCGCGTCGAGGTACTGCCGGAGGACGTTCTTCGAGGCGTGGGTCTTCCCCGACCCCGTGCCGCCGGCGACGAGCGTGTGCCGGAACGCGAGCGGGTCGCCGTCGGCGTAGTCGTCCTTCACCCGGTAGTCGACGGTGGGGGGCTCGGCCGCGGTCCGCACCTTCTCGCCGCCGACCGAGAGGTGGCCGAGGAAGACGCCGTCGTCGGGGATCTTCAGCCCGGTCTTGATCTCGGCGTCGTCCGCGGCCTCCTCGGCGACCGCGCCGGGTTTGGGAACCCGGTCGGTCATCCGGCGTTTCATGTCGTCGCCCTCCCCGTACACGACCGACATCGGCTCCAGATCGGCGACGAACTTGTAGTCGCGCTCGGCGAACTCGTCGCGGCGCATCTGCCGGCGGGCGTGGATCTCGGTCGCGTCGTCCGACTGGAACTCCTGTGCGTACTCCAAGCCGGTGATCCGGCAGAACAGGCGCTCGCCGTCCGGGTACGGGATCAGGAGGTACTTCCCGAGCCGCACCGCCTCGCGGTTGTCCGTCGTGACGAACGCCTTCAGCGACGTCTCGTCCTCCTCCTCCGCGATGCGGAG
>NZ_CBVY010000036.1:6896-9444 GCF_000513435.1 Halorubrum sp. AJ67
TTCCGGGCACGCCGAGCGGGGAGGTGACGGCCCCGCTGGTCGACGTCGGCGACGGCACGGACGAGGAGTTCGCGGCCGCGGGCGACGCGCTGGAGGGCGCGGTCGCGATGGCCTCCTCGCTCACGCCGGAGAGCCACGACCGGTGGATCCACCGGATGGAGAAGTACGTCGCGGCCGCCGAGCGCGGCGCGGTCGGGTTCGTCTTTCGAAACCACATCGAGGGAGCGCTCCCGCCGACCGGCGAGATCGGCTACCACAACCGCCCCGGACCGATCCCCGCGGTGGGCGTCTCGAAGGAGGTCGGCGACCGGCTCTCGCGGCTCGCGGTGGGAGCGGGGAAGGGAGGCGGGGTGGGCTCGGAAGGCGACGACGGGCCGACCGTCTCGCTCGACGTCGACTGCCGGAACGAGCCGACGACCTCGGTGAACGCGGTCGCGGAGGTCGGGCCGGACACCGACGAGGCGGTGTACCTCACCGCGCACGTCGACGCCCACGACGTAAGCGACGGGGCAAACGACAACGGCGCGGGGTCGGCACTCGTCGTGGAGGTCGGCCGCCTGCTCGCGAGCGTCGAGGACGACCTCGACACGCGGGTGCGTCTCGTCACGTTCGGCTCCGAGGAGATCGGCCTGTGGGGCGCGTACCACGCCGCCGAGACCACGCCCCGGGAGGAGATCGCCTGCGTCGTCAACCTCGACGGGGCGTGTAGCTCGCGGAACCTCCGCGTGGGGACGAACAGGTTCGACGGGATGCGGTCGGTGTTCGAGGCGGTCGTGGACGCGTTCGATGCACCGCTCGCGACCGGTGAGACGATCTCACCCCACGGCGACCAGTGGGCGTTCGTTCAGGAGGGCATTCCGGCCGTGATGGTCTCGACGACGAGCGACCAGTCCGGTCGCGGCTGGGGCCACACCCACGCCGACACGCTCGACAAGCTCGACTCGCGGGACCTCGGCGAGGTGGCGACGCTCGTCGCGGCGTCCGTCTATCGGTTCGCGACGGGAGAAGTCGAGGCGGCCCACCGGTCGCGGGAGTCGATCCGCGACGCCATCGACGAGGGGTACGTCGAGGAGCTGAAGACCGGCGGACGGTGGCCCTACGAGGGGTGAGCAGGCACGAAAGGAGGTTCGGCGCGCGCGGCGGCTCGGGGACGGTTCCCCGCCCGTCGGACGGCCGACTCACTCCTTCTCAGAGCAGTCGGAGACGCCGAGCGGGAGGCTCTCCGGGGAGTCCGAGTCCGCGTCAAGGCCGGCGTACGCGTCGTCGATGAGCCGGGCCAGCTGCGTCTCGGGACTCACGCCGCGGGCGGCGGCGAGAGCCGCGAGCCGCTCGTACTGCTCGTCCGGCACGGAGACGGTTCCGTCGTCCATACGCGGCGCTCTGTCCCGAAGCTACAAAAGCGTTGTTCGGGGGGAGGTGGCGGCGGGTCCGCGATTCGCGACGGATTCACGATTCACGACGAGTCCAATCGGTCCGCCTCGCGGACGGCGGTGACCGGCTCTCCCTCCGCGAACCGGTCGAACAGCGCGTTCATCACCGCCGACTCCGCGCGAGAAAGGTGTTCCCACACCGTCGTCGAGCCGAGTCCGAGTTCGGCGGCGACCTCCTCGACGCCCACGCCGCCGCCGTGTTCGTAGTAGCCCGCGGCGATGGCGGTCGCGAGGACCTCCCGCTGTCTGTCGGTGAGGTCGTCGAGGAGACCGGACGCCGGGAGCTGCGGGGAGCGCTCGATCGACGCCAGCTCCACGTTCCGCGCCAGCTCCACTTCGTTGCCGCCGCGTTCGAGTTCGCGCATCACCGCCGAGAGGTCGTCGCCGTCTTCGAGGTACGCCGTCCAGCGCTCGACGCCGCCGGAGATGGTCGTCCCCGTCCGGTAGTGGATCCCCATCCGCGAGAAGCGGTCGCCGATCCCCTCCCAGTCGGCCGCCGCTACGTCGATCGTCAGGGCGACGTACGCGTGGGTGCCCTCGATCGGCGCGAGCGGCTCGGCGGAGACTATCAGGTCGAACTCGCGGAACTCCTCGACGAACGCCTCGATCTCGGCCGGCGGACCGGTGAGTTCGGCGATCCGCTTGCGCTCCGGACCGCTCCCGGTCATCGACGATACGGACCGGTAGCGCACCTCCGGGTGGTTCGCGCTCACCTCGCACTCCGGCTCCCCCGCGTGGTAGATCCGGAACGTCACTTCCCGCATGCGGGAGTCGAGGCGGTCGAGGTTCAAACGGGTTCCGGAGCGTCGCGAGCCATTTATATCCGCGACCGCGCAATCGTCGGTGTGGTGGCCATGACGATCCGTTACCCCCTCTAAGCCCCTTGTGATGAAAACTTCAACCGAGCCACCACTTCTACATGCCGAGTTACAACACTCGACACACTCGCCACGGTCTAGTAGTAGTTCTCGACTTTCTCCACCGAGCCACCGTTCCCACGACCGCCAGCGACCCGGTCCGTTCACGACCCGCTCGCGGCCCGAAACCTCGCCGATCGTTCGCGGAGCGGCCGCTCGCGCGGTGCGGAG
Source organism: Halorubrum sp. AJ67 (assembly GCF_000513435.1). Lineage (NCBI taxonomy): Archaea > Methanobacteriati > Methanobacteriota > Halobacteria > Halobacteriales > Haloferacaceae > Halorubrum > Halorubrum sp. AJ67. The sequence continues at coordinate 9,415 of NZ_CBVY010000036.1, forward strand.
TGAAAGTGATCGTGGAGGGCGAATACGCTC
>NZ_CBVY010000037.1:0-2296 GCF_000513435.1 Halorubrum sp. AJ67
CGGGTCGTCTGCGGCCAGTAGAGCGCGCAGATCACGGGGAGCGCGAGCAGCGCGAACCCGGAGAAGGCGGTGTCGCCGACCTCGATCAGCGTCCCCGGCCGGAACAGGCTCGCGACGAACGCCAGCGTCGCGAACGCCGCCACGCCGATCCGCGCGATCCACGCCTCGCGCCGCTCGGAGGCGTCCGCGTCGACGAGCGGGCGGTACAGGTCGCGGGTGAAGTACGACGACCCGGATAACAACATCGAGTCCGACGAGGACATCATCGCGGCCATCGCGCCCGCGATCACCAGCGCGGCGAACCACGCCGGCGCGTACTCGTTCAACACGACCGGCAGCACGTTCGCGCCCTCGGGGACCTCGATCGGCATCCCGGCCGCCCACGCGCCGAGCATGAACGCGGGGAGGAAGAGTAGGAGGACTAACACGGGCCACAGCGCGAACGACCGCTTCAGCGTCGCGGCCGACTTCGCGACGAAGAACCGCTGGTTGATCTGCGGGAACATCGTCACCCCGAACGCGATGGTGATCGCCGTCGAAATGATGAACCCGGGCGTGTACGTCCCGCCGCCGAAGCTCCCGAACTCGGGGCGGGCCGCTAACATTGCGCCGGTCGCGGCACCGACGCCGCCGACCGCGGAGAGGACCCACGCCGCCGCGATCCAGACGATGGAGAGCATGAACAGCCCCTGAAGCGTGTCCGTCCACGCCACGCCGCGGAGCCCGGCGACGGTGACGTAGAGGATCATGAACGCCGTGATGAGCGCCGCGCCGCCCCAGTAGGGGACGACGCCGTCGGTGAGTCCCACGAGCGCCTCGCCGGCCCCCATCTGCTGGAGCATCACGTACGGGAACAGCCACAGGAGGCTCACGCTGGCGACCAGCGCGCGCAGGCCGACGGAGCCGAACCGGTCGCCGAGCATCTCGCCGAGCGTCACGTAGCCGTTGCGAGCGCCGATCAGCCACTGCTTGTAGCCGATCACGTACCACAGCACGGCGAACAGGACGCCGTCGAGCGTTCCCATGACCACCAGCCACTCGGGTCCGGCGGCGTACGCGAGGTTCGGGCCGCCGAAGAAGGTGAACGCCGAAAGCAGGGTGGCGAAGGTCGTGAACAGCAGTACGAGCGTCCCGATCGACCGGCTCGCGAGGTAGTAGTCCTCGGCGGTCGTCTCCGAGACGCGGTACGCAACGAGGCCGAGCGCGAGCGCGACGACGAGGTAGCCGACGACGACGCCGAGCGAGAGACCGAGCGTCATCGGCGGTCGCCCTCCGCGTCGGCGGTCTTCGCGGTCCCGCTGGCGGTTCCGGGGGTTCCGCTGCCGGAGTCCGTCGTCGACCGCTGCCCCATCCCGCGCTCCCACGCGCCGCTCCGGACGAACAACGCGAACAGCGCCGCACACAGCCCCAGCCACGCCACGTGCCACCAGATCCACACCGGCAGGCCCGCGACGACGCGGTTGACACCCCAGAGGGGCCACGGCACCGCGAACGCCACGAGTATCGCGAACGTCGGTATCCACACGAGATCGCTCCGTGAGCGCATCATGTGCGATAAATCTGTTTCCGTAGACACTAAGAACTATCGGATAGATTCGAAAATGCGTATCGGAGAGAAATTTTCTTCAATAGCCGTCGACGGAGGGGCGTGGCGATAGCTATTTTCCGCGAGGGACGAAACGTAAGGCGGGCGGCTTCTCCCGCCCGATATCACAATTCACACATCATGAAAGACACAGAAAAATACCTGATACACGCCACCATCGCGGCCGACGGCGTCGTCGAGCGGAGCGACGTCGTCGGGGCGGTGTTCGGCCAGACCGAGGGGCTGCTCGGCGACGAGCTAGACCTCAGGGACCTCCAGGAGTCCTCGCGCGTCGGCCGGATCGACGTCGCCGTCGAGTCCGAGAACGGGCAGTCGTTCGGCGAGGTCACCGTCGCCTCCAGCCTCGACAAGGTCGAGACCGCGATCCTGGCGGCCGCGTTGGAGACGATCGACCGTATCGGCCCCTGTCACGCTTCCGTGGAGGTGACGAGCATCGAGGACGTGCGGGCGGCCAAGCGCCGCGAGGTCGTCGAGCGCGCCAAGGAGCTGGTCGCCGGCGGCTTCGAGGAGACGAGCCTCGCGAGCAGCGACGTGTTGGAGGAAGTCCGCGACGCCGCCCGCGTCGAGGGCATCGTCGACTACGAGGGGCTTCCCGCCGGGCCGCGGGTCGGCGACTCCGACGCGGTCATCGTCGTCGAGGGCCGCGCCGACGTGCTGACGCTGCTCGACTGCGGGATCAAAAACGCCGTC
>NZ_CBVY010000037.1:7723-9707 GCF_000513435.1 Halorubrum sp. AJ67
ATCAGCCCGAGCGGCGTCGGCACCGACCGTCTCGAAGGCGTCCCGGCGCGAGGTGTGGTTCTTCCGGACGCGCGTGCCGCGGTGGAGCGCGCAGGCGTCGTCGGAGGGGCTCGCGTGCATACACACCAGCGTCTCGGCGTGGTCGGCCTTCGCGGCCTCGACGGCGCACACCGCGTTCATCACGTTGTCGGAGGAGGGGCGGTCCGCGGAGCGCTGGCTCCCGGTGAACACGACCGGCACCGGCGAATCGAGCATGAAGGAGAGCGCGGACGCGGAGTACTGCATCGTGTCGGTGCCGTGCATCACGACGACGCCGTCGGCACCCGCCTCGACCTCCTCGCGGACGGCCGCGGCCAGCTCGCGCCAGATGGACGGCTCCATGTTCTCCGAGAGGATGTTCGCGACGACCCGGCCGCGGTAGTTCGCGCGTCCGGCGAGCTCCGGGACGGCCCGGAGGACGTCTTCGGCGTCGAACTGGGCCGTGACGGCCCCGGTCCGGTAGTCGACGGTGGAGGCGATGGTCCCGCCGGTCGAGATGAGCGAGACTGTGGGCAGGTCGTCGTCGAAGGTGATCTCTGAGGTGGCGTCGTCGTCGGTCTCGGCCGCGGGGTCGACCTCGCGGACGGCGGATTCGAGCACCTCGACGTCGGCCGCGTCGCGGTCGATCCCGACGTTGTAGCCGCCGTCGAGCTTGACGACGAGGTGGTCGCGCGTCGTGGAGGGGAGCAGTACGCCCTCGTTGGTGACGCCCCCGCGCTCGACGCGGACGCGATCTCCCGGTTGCATACGACCGGGTTCCGCCGGGGCGGACTTGAATCCAACCGTTCGCGGCGCGCGCCTGTCGGTTCGGGGCGTTGCGGCTCGGAACCGGACGAGCGAACGGCTCGGCGATCGGAACCGCTCGGCGGAAACGACGGAACGGAGGAAGAAGGAAAGACGGCGAGGCCGACGGAGCCGAGGGCTATCGGTCGGCTTCGGGGGTCGCTTGCGGGCGCGTCAGTGCTCGATGTACTCGGCTTCCCAGTCGGTACGCGCCTCGATCTCGCGGCGGCCGCGACGCGTCAGCGTGTAGTAGTTAGTACGGCGGTCGCGCTGGCCCTTTTCGACGAGCCCTTTCTCGACGAGCGTGTCGAGGTTCGGATAGAGGCGGCCGTGGTGGATCTCTTTCTCGTAGTACTCCTCGAGCTCCTCTTTGATAGCCAGCCCGTGCGGCTCGTCGAGCCCCGCGATCACGTAGAGGAGGTCGCGCTGGAAACCTGTGAGGTCGTACATACAACTGTCAGTACATACCTGTCGAAAATAAATAAATATACCGTTATATCAGTCTCCGTACGACCGGACGCCCCGCCTTACCACCCCGCAACGGACACGCCTGTCCTGTCAACTCCGTAACTGTCGTTGGCGGTTGGCAGTAGATTTGCGGTCGAGCGTCGTTTCCCGGGTCTGATACGTGGTGCGAACCGACGGCGACCGCACACGAACGAAACCGGTCGTGAGAAGTGTCGTGTTCCGGTTCGAAAAGCGTCGTGACTCGGTGGAGCATGTACGAACGGACCGAACCCGGGGCTACTCGGTCGAGTTATCGGAAGAAGGCACGCCCGACGCGGAAAAAAGCCGCGTCGGGCCTGCCGATTGGTCCCCGCTGACGCTTCGGCCCTCCAGACGAAGCGTCACCTGAACGTACACCGCAGAGCATCATAAACGTGTCGTACGTCGCTCACATGTGTTCCTCTTCTAACACCCAGCCGAGCGCGCGCTTGTAGTGGGTGAAAAGCTCCTCGACGCCGCGGTGGTTCATCTCCTCGTCGTCCAACTGTTCGCGGAGGAACTCGTACTGCTCTCTGATCTCTGCTTCGGAGCGCATGGTTCGGGTAGGGGACGCGCGTGGGGAGAGTGTTGTGGCCGATACGCGAACGATCTGATCGAAACCCCCGAAGCCCCAGCCGCTCGGTACTACGAAGCCAACGCTGTGGCCGAGACCCCC
>NZ_CBVY010000038.1:0-2410 GCF_000513435.1 Halorubrum sp. AJ67
CTTTCGATTCTCGCGTGTTCAGATCGCTTCGCGGTACGCCTCCAGCGTCCGCTCGACGTCCTCCTCCGTGTGCGCGTAGGAGGTGAACTGGCACTCGAATTGGTTCGCGGTGAGGAACACGCCCCGGTCTTTCATCTCCTGCCAGAACACGCGCTCCCACCGGTCGGTCGCGGCCGCGGCGACGTCCGCGCCGGTCTTCGGGCAGGTCTCGTAGCGGGCGCAGTCGGGGTTCTGCCGACAGCCGCCCGCACAGCAGGCGTCGACGTCGTCGGGCGCGTCGCGGGTGAACACCGTCTTGAACATCGAGTCGGTGCCGACGACGGTGTACTCCGGGGCGCGCTCCGCGCAGATCTCGGCTATTCCCTCACGGAGCTTCCGGCCGAGCCGGTTGACGTGCTCGTACACGTCGTTCTCGGCGGCGTACTCCAGCGTCGCCTTCCCCGCGGCCATCGTCACTGGGTGGCCGGAGAAGGTGCCCGACTGGAACACGTCGCCCGCGGGCGTGAACCGCTCGATGATCTCCGCTTTCCCGCCGATTGCGCCGACCGGGAACCCGCCGCCGATGATCTTGCCGAAGGTAGTCACGTCCGGCGTCACGCCGAACTTCGACTGCGCGCAGCCCAGCCCGCCGACGCGGAACCCCGTGATCACCTCGTCGAAGACCAGCAGCGAGCTGTAGTCGTCACAGAGGTCCCGGAGCGTCTCGTGGTAGCCGTCGATCGGGGCGACGATGCCCGTGTTGGCTAAGATTGGCTCGACAAGGACGGCGGCGATGTCGTCGCCGTGTTCGGCGAACACCTCCTTGGCCGCCTGCGGGTCGTTGAACGGGATCGGGAGGGTGTGTTCGGCGAACTCTTCCGGGATCCCCTTCGTCGACGGGTGGGGGTCGTCCGCCGACCCCTCCACGAGCGTCGACTCCTGTGCGCCGTGGTAGCCGCCCTGCATCACGACGATCTTGTCGCGGTCGGTGTGGCCGCGCGCGAGCCGCACAGCCGAGACGGTCGCCTCCGTCCCCGAGTTGACGAAGCGGATCGACTCGACGCTCGGGACATGTCGCGCCACGAACTCGGCGTGTTCGACCTCGATCTCCGTCGGCGCACCGTACATCGGTCCCTCCGCGACGTGCGACTGGACCGCGGCTTCGACCGGGTCCGGGAGGTCGTGGCCGTACAGGAGCGGCCCGTACCCCATCACCCAGTCGACGTAGCGGTTGCCGTCCGCGTCGATCACGTGCCCGCCGTCGCCGCGCTCGATAAAGAACGGGTGCGGCATGTTCGCCCGGACCGAGGAGTTGACCCCGCCCGGCATGACCGACAGCGCGCGGTCGTACAGCCCGCGCGAGCGCTCGTGGTTCATGTCCGAACGGTTGGGTCGGCGGGCTGAAAGTAGTTGCCGAACCGGTCGCGTCCGGTTCGGATCCGCAAAAAAAGCGGCCGGTCAGTTCGTGCGCTACGCGCCTACACCGCCTCCGGCCCGGTCGCGCCCGTGCGGACCTGAAGCGCGTCCTCGACGGGCATGATGAACACCTTGCCGTCGCCCGGTTCGCCGGTCTTGGCCGCGCCCGCGATCGCCTCCGCGACCTCGTCGGCCGGGATGTCGGCGACGACGACCTCGACCTTCACCTTCTGGTGGAGGTCGACCGTGAACTCCTCGCCGCGCCACTGGCCCTTCTTCGCGGGCTGGCTGCCGCGGCCGGAGACGTTCGTCACCGTGAGCGAGGGCGCGTTGACCTCCGCGAGCGCCTGCTTGATGGCTCCGAGCTTGTCGGGGCGGACGACCGCCGTGACCATCTTGATCTCCGCGCCGGATTCCTCGCCGCCGTCGGCGCGCGGGGAGTCGTTCGCCGACTCGGTCGCGTCGACGACCGACGGGCCGCCGTCGGTCGCCACGTTCGCGCGGCCGAACTCGGGGTACGTCTCGACGCCGTGTTCGCTGACGTCGAGGCCGTCGCGCTCGTGTTCGGGGGTGACGCGGGCCTGACCGAGGGCCTTGAACGCGCCGAAGACGATCGCCGTCGCGATGACGGTCCACGCGGTGATGACGACCACGCCGATCACCTGCGAGACGAGGAGGTCGACCGAGAAGCCGTTGATGCTGACGAACGGCAGCGCGAGTACGCCGAGGACCCCGGCGGAGCCGTGGACCGGGAACACCGCGCAGACGTCGTCGATCTTCATCGTGTCCGAGACGAACTCGAAGACGAGCGGGAGCTGGAGGCCACAGAGGAGACCGACCGCGACGGCACCCCACCACGTGACGAGGTTCGCGATGCCGGTCACGCCGACCAGCCCGGCGAGCAGCCCGTTCGCGACGTACAGCGTGTCGACCTTCTTCGAGAGCGCCAGCGAGACCGCGGCGGCACCGACGCCGCCGGCTGCCATGCCGAGCGTCGTGCCGAGCGCGACGCGAC
>NZ_CBVY010000038.1:7070-8811 GCF_000513435.1 Halorubrum sp. AJ67
CTCGACGGTCCCGGGGAGGACGAAGAGCGGCTCCGCAGCGAGTTCGTCGCGGACGACGGGGCCGCGCTGTTCACGTCGCTGTGGGGGACGCTCGGCGAGGGGGTGAGCTTCGACGGCGACGACGCCCGCACGGTCGTCGTGGTCGGCGTCCCGTACCCGCACCTCTCGGACCGCACCGAAGCGGTTCAAGACGCCTACAACCGGGCGTTCTCCGACCGCGACCGCGCCCGCGATCCGGGGTGGCTGTACGCGGTCGAGATCCCGACGATACGCAAGACCCGACAGGCGCTCGGGCGGGTGATCCGCGGTCCGGAGGACTTCGGCGTCCGCATCCTCGCGGACCGTCGCTACACGACCGCCGACATGGGGAAGTACTCGGTCCGCTCCGCGTTCCCGCCGGAGGAACGCGAGGAGCTCCTCGATATCGACCCCGAGAAGCTAAAGTTCGCGATGCTCAACTTCTATCAGGACCACGACGCCTACGACGGGCCGCCGCCGTCGCCCTAAGACGGGCCACCGCCGTCCCGTGAGCCGCCCGGCGAGCGCTTCTCTCGGCGGCCCTATCCCGGCATGGACGCGAGCAGGACGGAGATCAGGATCAGGACGCCGGCGAGCAGCGTCGTGACCACGGCGTGGATGAGCGTCATCGCGGCCACGACCCGCCGCGGCTCCTCGTAGCTCCACCAGAACATCGTCCCGTCGACGAGGAGCGCGCCGAGGACGATGAGCGCGGCCGGAGCGTCGAACGCGTTTCCAACGACGCTGATCACCGCCGGAAGCGGGCCGACGTAGAGGGCGCGGCGCGGGTCGACGTCGCCGAGGACGTTCCGGGCCGCGACATGTGCGGTCACCGAGAGGAACAGCGCCAACAGGACGGTCGTCCCGAGTACGGAGACCGGCGTCACCGTCTGTAAGAGCATGGGCGACCTACGGGACGAGGGGTAAAAGTGCCCGCGGAACGCGTCCGCGGTGCCGTCGTTTTGATCGCGCGGTGTCGACGCTTTAGTCTAACAGCCCCAGTCCGTTCAGCTCCTCGACGATCACGTCGACGGCGGCCTCGGCGTCGGCGGGACTGGTGCCGCCCGTGACGACCACCTTGCCGCTGCCGAACAGGAGGGCGACGACCTCCGGCTCGTCGAGCCGATAGACGAGGCCGGGGAACTGCTCCGGCTCGTACTCGATGTGTTCCAAGCCGAGACCGATCGCGATCGCGTTCAGGTTCAGGCTCTTCCCGAGGTCGGCCGACGTGACGATGTTCTGGACGGTTATCTCCGGGTCCTCGATCGGGATATTGAGGGCGCGGAGCGCATCGAAGACGATGTCGAGGCTCCCGTGGACCGCCTCGATCGAGTTCGCGCCGGTACAGACGATCTTCCCCGACCGGAAGATCAGGGCGGCCGACTTCGGGTCCGTGGTACGGTAGACGAGGCCGGGGAACTGCTCGGGGTCGTAGTCCGCGCCTTCGAGGTCCATCGCGACGCTCTGGAGATCGAGCTCCTGTCCGATTCCTGTGGAGGCAACGACGTTCTCTACGGTGATCGTCTCCTTCGGATCGGCCGTCATTACCTACGTTCTCGCCCGAACGCCGTAAAAAGGTGGCTGGTCGGAACCGCCACGCTATTCCCGTCGCCGCGCGGAGCCGTCGGCGTGTACTGGCTCGAACTCGCCGGAGAGACCGACGCCTTCGCCGCCCGCGAGGCTGCGACCGCCGCCACCGGCGTCGACCTCGTCGCGCCGGGGA
>NZ_CBVY010000039.1:0-1495 GCF_000513435.1 Halorubrum sp. AJ67
CGTACGCGCCCTGCGCGGGCCAGGAGGGCTCGGCGGTCGGGTCGACGCATGCGCTCGCGGCCGACGACCTGATCTCCTACCAGTACCGCGAACACGGCGCGGTCGTCGTCCGCGACCTGCTCTCCGAGTACCTCCCCTACTGGATGGGACACGAGTCCGGGACGGAGGCGATCGCCGACGGGAACGTCTTCCCGCTGAACATCGGGATCGCGGCGCATCTCCCGCACGCGGTCGGCGCGGCGTGGGCGTTCGACCACCGGGACGAAGGCCGGGTCGTCGCCTGTCACTTCGGGACGGCGCGACCAGCGAGGGCGACTTCCACGAGGCGATGAACTTCGCGGGCGTGTTCGACACGCCGACGCTCTTCTGTTGTCACAACAACGGCTGGGCCATCTCGATCCCCGAGTCGCGCCAGACCGCGAGCGACACCTTCGCGGCGAAAGCGACCGCCTACGGTTTCGACGGCGTCCGCGTCGACGGCATGGACCCGCTCGCGAGCTACGCGGTCACGCGGAAGGCCGCCGAGCGGGCGAGATCGAACGGCGGCGACGGAGAGGAAGGAGACGCGCCGCGCCCGACCCTGATCGAGTTCGTCGAGTACCGGTTCGGTGCGCACACGACCGCCGACGACCCGAGCGCCTACCGTGACCCGGACGACGTGGACCCGTGGCGCGCGCTCGACCCGATCGACCGCATGGAGGCGTTCCTCCGCGAGACCGGTCGGATCGACGACGAGGGGGTCGCGGCGGTCCGGGCCGAGGCCGACGATGTCGTCGCCGACGCGATCGACTTCGCGGAGTCGATCGCAGCCGAACCGAGCGACATGTTCGAGTACGCCTACGCCGAGCTCCCGCCCGAGATCCGCCGCCAGCGCGACGAGCTCCTCGCGGCGGTCGAGCGACACGGCGAGGAGGCGTTCCTGCGCGAGGAGTGAGCGGGCCGCCGCTCGCTTACAGGTAGTCGGCCGCGGCGATAGCCCCCGTCCGACCGCTCTCTAACGCGCCCTGTATCGACGACCACTCCGTGTAGTCGCCGGCGAGCACGACCGGACCCTCCGGGTCGTCCGAGTCCGGGAGGTCGGCGTGGACGCCGGGCGGTTGCGCGAACTGCGCGAACCGGATCCGGTGGACGTCGACGGTCTCTAGCCCGCCGAACTCGCGGTCGGGGTACCACGACTCCAGCGCGTCGCGCACGTCCGCACGAAGGTCTGCGTCGTCCCGATCCAGCGACCCCTCCCCCAGGAACGTCGCCGCGAGCAGTGCGCGGTCGTCGGGCGCGTACTCGGGGGCGACCTCGGACATCGGGATCACGGCGTTCGGCGACTCCGACGCGGCGTTGAGGAGGATCCGATCGCCGGCGTCGGGGGCCTCGTCCTCGGGAACCGCGTACCACCCGGTTACGTTCGGCACGCCCTCGGTCGGGACCGACTCGACGCCCGTGAGCCGCCGGGCCTCCGGCGGCGAGGCCGCGACGACGACCGCGTCCGTCTCGCGCG
>NZ_CBVY010000039.1:6520-8413 GCF_000513435.1 Halorubrum sp. AJ67
TCCGCAGTCACCTGATGGGACAGGGAATCTGAAACGGCCGACCGTCCGGAAAGGAGTCAGTTCACTCGCGCCGCGCGAGCAGACCGGTCGCGAGCAGCGCGAGGGCGGCCGCGACGACGCCGAACCCGGGCGACTCCGCGCCGGTGTTCCCGTCGGTCTCGTTGCCGTCCGCGGTCGTGAGGTCGGTCCCGTTGTCCGCGTCGCCGTCGTTCGAACCGTCCTCACCGTCACCTGACGAGTCGTCGCCGTCACTCGGCGAGTCGTCGTCCGTGTCGCCGCTCGACCCGTCGGTCGACCCCTCACTGTCGGCCTGTATCTCGACGACCGCGTTCGAGAGCGTCGTCGTCGACTCGATCACGCTGCGCGGTGCCGGCTGGTTGAGGTAGTTCCGGTTCATCACGACGTAGTTGTCCTCGACCCCCGCGGTCGTGCTGGCGTACGGCTCCTGATCGAGGATAGTGGCCTCTGAGTCGGTGACTAACAGTAGCTCGGGGTTCGTTTCGAGGATGACCTCGTCGGAGAGCTGCGGGTACGCCTCGTACTCGGCGGCGACGTTGTCGGTGCCGCCGGCGTTCATGATCGCGTCGATGAAGGTGTTGTTCGCGGCGACGTAGCCGCCGCCCAGCGGGTACAGCGCTGCCGGGCGGTCGACGTCGCCGGTCCGGTTCTCGGCGGCGTCGACGGCGTCGTACATCTCCTCGTTGGTCTCGCTCGCGGCGTCGCACGCGCCGACGAGCCGGCCGATCGTCTCCGTCTTCTCGGCGATGTCGTCGATGGAGGTCGCCGCCTGGAAGTGGTAGACGGTCAGCCCCTGCTCGCGGAGCGGCTGGACGTCGGCCGACGAGGAGTTGGGCGCTAACACGAGGTCGGGCTCGGTGTCGACGACGCGCTCGACGCTCGCCCCGAACTCGGCGGAGACGTTGGCGCGCTCGTCGGCACCGTCGAGGTAGAGCGCGAACTGGCTCACGCCGACGACGCGGTCCTGCTCGCCGAGCTCCCACAGCGTCTGTGCCGCCGACGGGTTGATCGTCGTGATCCGGTCGGGGGACTCGTTGAGCGTGATCGTCGTCCCCGTCGCGTCGGTCACCTCGACCGGGAAGCCGCAGGCGTCGTCGGTCTGCGTCGGCGCGTCCGCGGTTCCGATCTCCCCGGCCGCTGATCCCCCGACAGCGGTCGGCCCCTCGGTCGATATCGTCGGCTGTGCGCCCGCGGCGGTCCCGGCGACGCCGCCGAGCAGGGCGGTCGTCACCAGCACGGCCATTGCGATCGCGAAGCTGTTTCGCATCGGATCGACGACCGGCCTCGTCCAATAAGTATTTACCTACTACAAGTTGTGTTGGAGAACGTATGCGACCCTGGGTTCGGTCGTCGTCGTGGTCGGCGGCGATAGCGGCGCTGTTGGCGGTCGTCGTCGTCGTCAGCGCCGCGATCGGTCCGGTCAGAATCCCGCCAGAGACCGTCGTGAAATCGGTGTTGAACGCGCTCACGGTGCCGGTGGGGATCGAAACGAGCGGGGGTGTCGGCCCGCTGTCGGTGCCCGGCGTCGGACCGCTCACGCTCCCCGGTCTCGATCTCGCGTTCGCGTCGCCGTTCGCGTTCCCCGTCGACTCCGTCCACCAGCAGATCGTCGTCGGGGTGCGGCTCCCCCGGATCCTGCTGGCCGCGCTCGTCGGGTTCGCGCTCGCGGCCGCCGGCACCGTGATGCAGGGCTTCTTCCGCAACCCGATGGCCGACCCCTCGATCATCGGCGTCTCCTCGGGGGCGGCGGTCGGCGCGGTGGCGTTCATCGTCTTCCCGGTCGCGCTCTCGACGACGGTCGCGCTCCCGCTCGTCGGGTCCGTCGAGGTGGCGCTCTCCCGTGGCGCGGGAACCCAGCCTCTTCGCGTTCGTCGG
>NZ_CBVY010000040.1:0-1834 GCF_000513435.1 Halorubrum sp. AJ67
CCGGCCGAGTTCACCGCCGGCACGGCGACGGTCGCCGACGGGACCCTCTCCGACACCGGCTACGAGCTGAACGACGTGAGCGAGGAGACCCTCTCTCGGGAGGTCGAGGCCGCCGGACAGACCCGGGAGGTCCGCGTGACGAACACCGTCGCCGAGTACGACAAGGCGGTCGAGCTGTTCGGCGAGCGCTATCAGGCCGCCGTCTTCGCGGCGGTGACGACGCCGCGGATCGAGGTACTCGGGCAGGCGCTCAACCCCGTCGCCGAGTTCAGCACGCGTGAGCGGGCCGAGATCATCCTGAACCGCTTCGAGAACGTCGGCGACTTAGAGCGCGGGTCGGAGTACACGACGACCGTCCTCGAAAGCGACGCCGACGTGGTCGTGTACACGGCGCAAGGCGAGATCGAAGGCACCGGCGCGAGCACCGAACTGGAGCTTCACATCGGCGAGCCCGTCTCGGTCGACGACGACTTCGTCCTCCCGCTCGCGGCGTATCCGGCCGCGTTCAGCGACGGCGAGAACGTCCGGCTCATGATGAACGGGATCGAACACGAGTCGGACTGACGGGTCGCCGCCGCCCCCGACTCTCGGCTCGACCGGGTCGCGCCCGCGAGGGGCGCGCCGTCGCGAGCCGAAAACATATCCCGACCCCTCGCGTAGCCCGGGATGATGCTGCTCGTCCTCTGTGTCGACCTCGACGACGACCTCGGCCGGAAGACGGGGATCCCCACCCCCGTCATCGGCGACGAGGACGTCACCGAGGCCGCGGTCGCGCTCGCGACCGCCGACCCCGAGGACTCCGACGTCAACGTGCTCTTTCAGGGCGTGAACGTCCACGACGAGCTGGCCGCCGAGGGCGAGGTCGTCGAGGTCGCGGCCGTCACCGGCGTCGACGGTCCCGACGTGAAGGCGAACCGCGCCGTAGGCCAAGAGGTCGACCGCGTCCTCGCCGAGCTGTCGACCGGTGAGGAGGTCTCGGCGGTCGTGATCACCGACGGGGCCCAAGACGAGTCCGTCCTCCCCGTGATCCGCTCGCGGATGCCGATCGACGGGATGCGACGCGTCGTCGTCCGGCAGGCGCAAGACCTCGAATCGCTCTACTACACGATCAAGCAGGTGCTGGCCGACCCGGAGACCCGCGGAACGATCCTCATCCCGCTGGGCGTCCTCCTACTGATCTACCCGCTCGTCGTCGTCGCGAACCTCTTCGACGTCGCCGGCGCGGCGGTGCTCGGAATCTTATCCGGCGCGGTCGGTCTCTACTCGCTGTTCCGCGGGCTGGGACTCGAAGAGACCGTCGACGGCGCGGCCGAGAGCGTCCGCAACGTCCTCTACACGGGCCGCGTGACCCTCGTCACGTACGTCGTCGCGCTCGCGCTGATCGTCGTCGGCGGGGTTCAGGGGATCGACACGGTCGACGCCGTCCGCGGCGTTCAGGGCGGGTCGCTCGCCGGCGGCACCGCCCTCGCCGCGTTCGTCCACGGGTTCGTCCAGTGGCTCAGCGTCGCCGGCGTCACCTCCAGTCTCGGTCAGATAACCGACGAGTACCTCGCCGGGCGGTTTCGGTGGCGCTACCTGAACGCGCCCTTCTACGTGGTGTCCATCGCCGTCGTACTGTTCGCGGTCTCCGGGTTCTTCCTCCCGGACGCGCCGGGCGTGACGGCGCTCGGACTCTCGGAGCTGGCGATGGCGCTCGCGGCGGGGACGCTCATCGGCGTGTTGAGCACGCTCGCGTTCGCGGTCGCGGAGTCGCAGCTGCCGTCGGCGGACCCAGTGTGAGGAGAGGCGTCCGCGAGGCGGAGCGAGGCCGACCGATCTGTAGGGCGAAACGGGG
>NZ_CBVY010000040.1:6967-8481 GCF_000513435.1 Halorubrum sp. AJ67
CGTTGCCGTCGGTCCCGGCGTCGAATCGCAGGTCCCCGCCGGAGCGGTCCGCGATCCAGTAGACGAGCCACAGCCCCATCCCACCGGTGTGTTTGAGGTCGTCCATCTTCCAGCGGTCGGTAATGGGGTCGCGCTCGGCGGGCGGGATCGGCGGCGCGTTGTCCCGGACCGCGATCTCGACCCGGTCGGCCGGGGCCGTGACCTCGATCTCGACCGTCGGCATCGCCTCCGCGTGTTCGATCGCGTTCTCGATCAGCTCCGCGATCGCGTAGTCGAGCTCGGGGTGGGTGAACGCCCGCGCCTCCTCGGGACAGGAGACGGTCACCGACGCGCGCGAGTCACTTGGGTCGCCGACGGCGTCCGCGACCGCGCTCTCGACGAGGGGCGCGACGCGGAGCGGCTGCGGCGGCTCGTGCTGCCGGAGCAGATCGATCACGCCGCGCTGCTTCTCGGCGGTGGTCAACAGGTCGGCGGCGACGCGTCGGACCGTCTCCGCGTGGTCTCTCACGTCGGCCGCGAGTTTCGCGAAGTCCACGTCGGGATCGACAGGGTCGGGAGTCGTTGAATCAGAATCGTCGGAATCGGAAGTAGCAAAGTTAGAGTCTTCGGAGCCGGAATCGGCCCGATCGTCGGGCCCGTCGGACGACACCGACGACGCCGGCTCCACGGCGTCGTCGATCCGGTCGGCGATCCGTTCCGCGGTGCCGTCGACGATGTTCATGTCGTTGCGGATCGTGTGCCGGAGCAGGTTGTCCATCACCGTGAGCTGGCGCTCCCGGCGGTACTCGTCGGTGACGTCGCGGGCGAACCCGGTGACTGCGACGACCTCGCCGTTCTCCGTCACGGGGCGGCTGGGCACCCGGACCCAGCTCGTCGGCCCGTCGGGAGAGCCGATCCGGTAGTCGAGGTTCGTGGACTCGCCGGCGGAGAGCCGTTCCATCGCACGCTCGACGGCCGGGCGGTCGTCGGGGTGGACCGACTTCAGGAACATCTGTGGCTGTCGTTCGAGCGCCTCGGGGTCGATCCCGAACACCGGCTCGACCGCGCCGTTGACGAACAGCAGTTCGGTCCAGTCGGCGCTAAACATCCACAACACGTCGGGCGAGGTCGACGCGATGGTCTCCAAACGCCGCCGGGACTCGACTTCGAGGGTGATGTCGCGGGAGCTGAGCGCGTAGCCGTCGACACCGGTCTCCGCGGGCGGGAACACGAGCGTTCGGAACCACACCCAGTCGCCGTCGGCGGTGCCGTAGCGGTACTCCAGCGGGGAGTTCGGCGACGTGCCGTCAGCGACGACGGAGTCGAAGCCGGCGCGGACGCGGTCGACGTCGTCGGGGTGGACCAGATCGAACGCGTTCCGCCCGACAAGTTCGTCGGGGTCGAATCCGAGGAGGTTGCCGGCCGCCGCGTTGAGGTACCGGAACCGGCCCCGCTCGTCGATCACCGCGATCTTGTCTTGCGCGAGATCGATGAGCGTCTCCGGCTCCGGCGAGCGAGACATACCGGACACGTCC
>NZ_CBVY010000041.1:0-2887 GCF_000513435.1 Halorubrum sp. AJ67
CAGGGCGACGTTCTCCGGCGACGACGCCTCCTCGTGGGCGACGGCCTCGCCAGCGGCTTCGTCCCAGACGAGTTCGCCGTCGGCCCACGTGTACTCTTCGCCGGGGTCCTCGGCGTCGTCGGTCCGCAGGATGTGGCCTTCCTCCTCGCCTTCGGTGGCGACGAGGCACGGCGCGTTGGTCGCGGTCGTCAGGTACTCCTCGTCGATGTAGCCGTTCTCGACGAGGACGCTGTTGAACGCGAGCCAGAAGGCCATGTCCGTCCCCGGTTCGATCGGGAGCCACGTGTCGGTGTAGGGCCCTGAGTTGCGTCGCTGTGGGTCGATCGAGACGCTCTCCATCCCCTGGTCGTCGCGGGCGTCGGCGATCTGTTTCGGCCACGTGATCTGACAGAGGTGTGCGCCACCGGCCTGGGCGGCATTGTGGCCCCAGCCAATGTAGTACTCGCAGTTCTCGAAGTCGGTCTCCGAGACGCCGTGGGTGGCGAACATCAGCTCCTGGGCGCGATAGCCGGAGTCCGAGCAGGTCGCGCCGTGGCCGTACTTCTCCATGCTGCCGTACTTGTCGCTCGTGCCGGTCACCCACGCGTCCTCCTGCCACTGTGGGGACTTCTTCCGGCCGACCTGGAAGACGACGCGTCGAGGATCGTCTTGGAGTTTTGCTTTGAGATCCTCGCCGATCTCGTCCATCGCCTGCTCCCAGCTGACCTCCTGCCACTCGCCGTGGGTGCCCTTCTCGTTGGTTCGCTTCAGCGGCGCCTTGATCCGGTAGGGGTTGTAGACCTGTTCGATCTGGGCTTGGCCTTTCGGACAGAGGGAGCCGTCCGTCCGCGGATCCTCCGAGTTACCCTCGAACTTGACGACCCGATTACCGACCTTCTTCGCGACGGACGAACAGTCCATCTTGCCGACCCAGCAGGCGGTCGGAACCTCCTCGTACTCAAGACTGGTCGACTGCGCTTCGGCCTCCCGCAGGAACGACGCGCTCCCGCCGATCCCCAGCGCCGCGGCCGCGACGCCGCCGGCCTTCAGCGCGTCGCGCCTCGTCAGATCGAGTCCGTCGCTACTCATCGTCGAACCCCTCCGGTTTCGTCGGCCGGTCGTCCACGCCGAACTCGTCTTTTACCTGCTCGTGGTACTTCTCGTGGAACTCCGCTTCGTCCATCTCGCCGCGAGCGAGGCGGATGGCGTCTTTGCCCATCTCTTTGCCGAGTTCCGTGTCGTACTCGACATCTCCGAGCTGGTCTTCGGCCCAGCCGTCGAACTCATCGTCGTCGATGTCGGGCGGAGCCTCGTGGTCACGATGCATATCTACGGATTACAGCCCGGCCACCCAATGGGTACCCCTGTATATTACAGGCGTTTAAGTACTATCAGCGATTCCCGAGCGGTGAACCTCCTAGTGACCGATCTACGGACCGATTTCGACGAGGGCACACCGCGTCGTCCGAGAGTCGCGCTCCGGAGCAAGCGGCACCCCCACGACTCTCGCTGGATATTTAATAACCTACATAGTTTATCAGAATCTGTTTGATTCTTTCGATATATAACTTCAGTAACTCGGACATACCGATGGCCACGAACGACGCGAGCGAGCGCGACGGCCGGCACACGGTGTCCATAGAGATCGATCCGGGTGCCGATGTCGCGGCCGTGTTAGGCGAAATCGCGGAACTCGACGTCAACGGAGCACGGGTCCGCGACGTCAGCGGCGAGGAGAGATCGGCGGTCCCGGTCGATCCCGCAGATCTGACCGCGGTACAGCGTCAGACGCTGCTTCGAGCGGTCGAAGCCGGGTACTACTCCGACCCGCGGGAAGCGACGCTCTCGGATCTCGCCGCCGAGTTCGACATCTCTAAGTCCGCGGTGTCACAGCGCCTCCACGGCGCCGAGGCCACCATCGTCCGACGCGTGGTCGAGGGAATGGACCGCGAGGACCGCCCGACGACCCGGTTCGACCAGCGCGAGTGATTCTCGCAGCCGAACTCGACACCCCTCCCGAGCCCTCTCCAGCGTGTTCCGGGATTCGTACACCGCCGGCCCACGGAGGGGCGATTCCCCGCTACAGGACCCGATACAGCCCGGCCGCGAGGAGCGCGCCGAGGATCGGTCCCACGACGGGGACCCAGGAGTACGCCCAGTCCGACGGTCCCTTGTGCGGGAACGGGAGGACTGCGTGTGCGACGCGCGGTCCGAGGTCCCGTGCGGGGTTGATCGCGTAACCGGTGGGGCCGCCGAGCGACAACCCGATCCCGAGGACGACCAACGCGATCGGGAGCGCCGACAGCGCACCGAGCCCGAACCCGACCTCCTGTCCGTCAATGGTGATCGTCTGGAGGATCTGGCCGGACGTCCCGTCGACGAAGCCGGCGGAGTTCAGGTACAATACGGCAAAAACCAACACGAACGTCCCGATGATTTCGGTTATCAGGTTCGACGCGTAGTTTCGGATCTCGGGAGCGGTCGAGAAGATCGCCAGCTTCGCGTCCTCGGCTTCCGTGATCGCGAAGTGATCCTTGTAGGCTAGCCACACCGTAACGCCGCCCAGGAATCCGCCGAGCGTCTGCGAGGCGACGTAGAGCGGCACCTGCGCCCAGTCGAACAGCCCGGCGGCGGCGAGCCCGACCGTCACGGCGGGGTTGATGTGGCCGCCGCTGACCTGACTGATGGTGAACACGCCCATGAACACGCCGATGGCCCACCCCCACGTGATGACGATCCAGCCGCCGCCGTTCCCCTTCGTCTCGTCGAGCACCACGTTGGCGACGACGCCGCCGCCGAAGACAATGAGGATCGCGGTTCCGATGACCTCGGCCACGTACGGGTTCATCGCTCACCCGTGGTCGTCCCTGTGAGCTCCGACGGCGGAGCTGTCGTCGTCGTTTCGGCC
>NZ_CBVY010000042.1:0-2826 GCF_000513435.1 Halorubrum sp. AJ67
GCTCCCGTCGTCGGCCCGCGGAGCTTGGAACCCGCATCCTGCGACGGAGGCGGCGCCGGCCGTCCCAACGGTCGCGAGGAGCCGCCGCCGGGTCGCCGACAGAGTATCATCATCGTTCATGCTGTACTCTCCGATTTAGCTTTCATACACTTGTAGTTTTCTCTTATCGAGTCGATCTGGACCAACTACGTATAAAACACCATATTATTCGGGAACACGTTGATTTTGGGGAGTATGGTAAAGGCTCAATCCAAACCCCCTCTGAACGCATCCAAGAATAATTGAGTATTTACTGAATTAGAGGGCCAATCATTCTTGATCGCCTCCGGATACTCGTTCCTTCCCGTGCGACGATCGGGACCGACAGCAGCTCGGGGCGCTCCTTCGTCTCGCACCATCGAAGCGATCCCCCGGACACCCTTCCCAGTTACTCGTCGCCGCGATCCGGGGAACGTTCCGGATCGTACGACGGTAACCGGTCGATGACACGGACGACGTCGTTGAGGTCCAGATCGTCCGCCGTCACAGCTTCTGCGACTACGGGCGGCGCTACGGTCCGGTCGCCCAACGCGACCTTCGGTACGTCGCTCCCGCTAAATCCCTCGAGGATCGCGTAGTCGTACGTGCGCGCGAACTCGTCCAACACGTCGCCGAGAGTCCGGTCCCGACCGGTCGCGAACCACGTTCCCTCGTCGGTGAGCCCGACGGTGTGGACCGCGCCGCCCGCGCGGTGACGGGCCGTATCTTTCCCCTCGGTGTCGACATCGGGTTCGTGCGTGAGGTGTTTCACGGTCGCCACAGTCCCGCACTCCCGGAGACGTTCGGCCAAGGCGGCGACGACCGTCGTCTTTCCCGAGTCAGAGGGTCCCGCGACGCAGAGGACCTTCATCCGGGTCACCGCGTGTCGTCGAGGGCGGTCACGAGCGCCTCGGCGCGTCGCGTCGCCGCGTATCGACGCGAGCGGCCGTCCTTCTCTTTCTCGACGAGTCCGGCGTCACAGAGCAACGTGAGCGCGTGGCTGACGGCGCTGTCGCTTATCGACACGTAGGGCGTGATCTCGTCGAACCTGACGGCGTCGTCGGTCTCGACCAGCAGGCGAACGAGCCGGTACCGCGTCTCGTATCCGAACGCCGACAGCGCCTTCACGTCGACGGCCGTCGTCGCGTCGTCGATCAGGACGTCGAGATCGGTCTCGGCAGGCGGGTCGGACGAGGACTCGGGCATACCGAAGGTTTCTGTCCGCGATCGGATTAACTTTTTCAGGCGCTAACTCCCCGTCGTCAAGGAGCGAACCGCGTCAGCGGTGAGCGAGTAGGGTGGGGTAGTTCACCTGTTCTGTCGATACGTCGGACGGCCGAGACGAGACGCGTTTCGTCCCGAGATCGAACCGGACACAGCGGTCACTCCTCGGCGGCGATCACGTCGAGCTGAACGTCAGCGCCGCCGGGCAGCGAACAGACGCCGACGACGGTCCGCGGCGGGAACTCGACGGCGTCGAACCGCGACTCGTACGCGCGGTCGACGACCGCCGCAGCGTCCGCATCCGCGAGTTGTACCTCGACTTTCATCACGTCATCGAGCGACGCGCTGCGGTTTTCGAGCATCAGTTCGAGCCGGTCTAAGCACATCCGAATCTGCTCGTCGACCGGCTCCGACCCCTTCACGTCCCCGTTGATCTCCGGGAGGATTCCCTGGAAGAAGACTAGGTCCGACTCCCCGGTCCGCATTCCGAACGCGCCGACGTTGTCGATGCCATCGCGCTGGCGCTTGCTCTCCTCGCTCAGCGAATCGTCGACTGTCATTCCACGGTCACTGTTCGTCTGGCCCTTCTGCTTAACTACTCCTTGGGACACACGATTTAGTAATTGCTCAAACGTTAAACCCCCTTCGATCCGCTCGGTGAGCGCGGTTCTCGTGCCGTCCCCTCGTTAACACCGGTTGGGAATCGTCATGGTGTATTTATCCCCGAGGCGTCACGCTCCGGTATGAACACAGAGGACGACGTACCCGAAACCGGGAGACCGGATGACGCCTCGACACGGCGTCTGTACGTCGAATTCGAGGTCGAGCCGTCGTCCTCGGCCGACTGTCCGTTGAGCGGGTTCGAACGGGACGTCGTGGAGGTACGCCAGCAGCGGACCGCCAACCGGTGTCACACGGACGTGACGCTTTCGCCCGACGACTGCGGCTGTGCGGACGACGACTGTACCGAGGTCGTCCACGCGGCGAGCGCGGTCGGGGACCGCTGTCCGTGCGAGGTGTTCAGCGAGTACGGCTGCGTTCCGCAGATCACCGAGATCGACGGCGACGACGTCGTCGTCGAGACGTACCTGCCCGACCGGGACGTGCTGACCGACCTCGTCGACGACCTGAAAGCGGTCGTCGACGGCATCTCGCTGCGGCGGCTGAAGCGGATCGGTTCGCTCGAACGAGAGGAGCCGCGAGCCGACGTGACCCTCAATCTCTTCGAACTGACCGAGAAACAGCGCGAGGCGGCCGCCGCCGCCGTCGCCGCCGGATACTACTCGCGCCCCCGAGAGGCGGATCTGGGGGAGCTCTCCGCGGACCTCGGGATATCGAAGTCCGCGCTGTCTCAGCGGCTGACCGCGGTCGAGTCAAAGCTCGCCACCTCCGCCTTTGCGCGGGCGACGGCCGACTGATCCCACGCCGAGACCGGTCCCTCAGACGGACCGTTTCGTCGGTGATCCGTTGGTATCGATCAGAAAATAATAGATGAACAATTATACATCCTCTATAATATTCGCAACATTCATTTGCCCCAGAATTATTCACTTCTACCACGGGGGAGACCGTAAAAAAATATGC
>NZ_CBVY010000043.1:0-2723 GCF_000513435.1 Halorubrum sp. AJ67
CTACAAGCTACGGCCATCGTAACCCGCAGGCGATGGCGGTGCGTCCCGAGACGGGCGCGATCTGGCAGTGCGAACACGGCGAGGAGGACGGCGACGAGATCAACGTCGTCGAGCGCGGCGGCAACTACGGCTGGCCGATAGCGACCGAGGCGTGCCGCTACGGGACCGACGATCCCCTCGCGCCACCCCACGACGACCGCGACGACGTGACCGGGCCGATTCACTACTGGCGCTGCGGCTCCGAGGGATTCCCGCCGAGCGGGGCCGTCTTCTATGACGGCGACGCGTTCCCCGAGTGGCGCGGCGACCTCTTCGCCGGCACGCTCGCGTCGCAGTACCTCGGACGGTTCACGGTCGAGGGTGCGGGTGCCGAGGGGGCGTCGGTGACGGAGCGCGGTCCGCTGCTCGACGATCAGGAGTGGCGCATGCGTGCGGTCGCGGTCGAGCCGGCCACGGGCCACCTCTACGTCGTGGTCGACGCCGGCGACGCGCCGATCGCGCGGATCGTACCGGACTGAGGACCGTCGCCGCCTCGGCGTGAAGGCCAGTATCGTCCCGGCGTGAAGGCCGTCGCTGTCTCGGCGTGGCCCCAACCACCGCGGTGACAGTTCGCACGGTCTCGGGGTCGAAATCGACCGCCAGACCCCGTGTGAACGCGGCACAGCCGGAGATCGGGACCGCTATCCTTTTACGGTGCCGTCCGAAATCGAGGGGTACAGTCTCGCCACGATGCGTACCGAAGACGGGCTCACGATCTGTGTTCCGTCTTCGCTCGTCCGGGAAGCCGAGGACGACCGCGAGGCGACTCGCAAACTCGGCTACGTCGCCCGTGCGGCGGCGGTGTTCCGGGCGGATCGGCTCGTCGTCTTCCCCGACCGGGAAGGCGACGGTCGACGGGGCGGGGAGTACGTCCGCACCGTGCTGGGGTACGCCGCGACGCCCCCGGAGCTCCGAAAGGACCTCTGGGGCCAACGCGACGAACTCCGGTACGTCGGTGTACTCCCCCCGCTCCGCGTGCCGTGGCGGACCGGCTCGACCCCTAGCGGGGGAGAGTCGAAAACACAGGGACTCGTGACCGAGGTCGGACCTGAAGGCCGCGTCCGGGTCAATTCCCCGCTGCGGGAACACCCGATCTCCCTGCTCGTTCCCTCCGACATGGAGGTCGAGCAGGGGGAGCGCGTCACCATCAGGGTCTCTTCGAGAGAACCGGTCCGCGCCCGCATCGCCGGGAAGCCCGAGGAGGGTTTCCAGGTCGTGGCCGCGGACCTGTCGGAAGCGCTCGCCGGCGACGGACTGGCCGTCGCGACGTCGCGACACGGAGCAGAACTCTCCGTCTCGCGGCTCGGCGACCTCGTCTCGGACGCGCGGAAGGCCGGCGGGTACACCGTCGCCTTCGGCGCGCCCGAGCGGGGGCTTCCGGAGATGCTCGGGCTTTCGCCCGACCGCATTCGGGCGGCCGTCGCCGACGGCCGCTCGGTCGAACCCGATCCGGGGTTCGACCTCTGGCTGAACACGATCCCGGCACAGGCGAGCGAGGTCGTCCGGACGGAGGAGGCTCTGTTCGCGACCCTCGGCTCGCTCACACTCACGGAGTAAACACATGCCACAACCAAGCCGACCACGAAAAGGCTCGCTGGGCTACGGCCCGCGCACCCGCGCAGAGAGCGAGGTGCCGCGCATCCGTTCGTGGCCAGAAGACGATGGGGCCCCTGCGCTGCAGGGCTTCGCCGGCTACAAAGCCGGAATGACCCACGTCATGATGGTCAACGACGAGGCGAACTCGCCGCGTGAGGGAATGGAGGAAGCCGTTCCCGTCACCGTCGTCGAGACGCCGCAGATGTACGCCGTCGCCGTGCGCGCCTACGAAGAGACGCCGTACGGACAGAAGCCGGTCGCAGAGGTCTGGAGCGGCGAGTTCCACGAGGAGCTCGACCGCGCGCTCGACCTGCCGGCCGAAGACACCTTCGAGACCGACGCGGAGGAACTGCGCGCGCTGCTCGACGACGACGTCGTCGACGACGTGCGCGTCATCACCCACACCGCGCCCTCGGATCTCTCGAACGTACCCAAGAAGAAGCCCGACGTCATGGAGACGCGCGTCGGCGGCGGCTCCCTGGAGGAGCGCGCCGACTTCGCGCTTGATCTCGTTTCCGAGGGCGGTGCCCACGAGTTCGGCGACGTCTTCCGCGCGGGGCAGTACACCGACGTCTCCGGCATCACGAAGGGCAAAGGGACGCAGGGCCCCGTCAAGCGGTGGGGCGTTCAAAAGCGGAAGGGCAAACACGCCCGTCAGGGATGGCGGCGTCGGATCGGTAACCTCGGTCCGTGGAACCCCTCTCGCGTCCGCTCGACCGTGCCCCAGCAGGGCCAGACCGGCTACCATCAGCGCACCGAGCTCAACAAGCGCCTCATCGACTTCGGCGAGGGCGACGACGCCTCCGTCGACGGCGGCTTCGTCAACTACGGCGAGGTCGACGGCGAGTACGCGCTCATCAAGGGCTCGCTGCCGGGACCGGACCAGCGCCTGCTTCGCTTCCGCCCGGCCATCCGGCCGAACGACCAGCCGCGCCTCGACCCCGAGGTCCGGTACGTTTCAACCGAATCCAACCAGGGATAACCAATGAACGCAACAGTACACGACCTGGACGGCGACGAGGCGGGCAGCATCGATCTGCCGGCCGTCTTCGAGACCGCGTTCCGACCGGACCTCATCGGTCGCGCGG
>NZ_CBVY010000044.1:0-2420 GCF_000513435.1 Halorubrum sp. AJ67
GTGAACGACCGTCTCGACGACGCGCTCACCGAGGGGACGCTGGTGCGGTTCCCCGAGGGCGAGTACCTGTTCGACGGGGAGTTCGAGATCGACGCCGACCGCGTCGGGGTGCTCGGCGAGGGCGACGTGCGGTTCGTCCCCCCGACCGGCCACACCGGGTTCCTGTTCAACTACGACCCGGTGCCGGACGACGTGCTCATCGAGAACGTCGACGTCGACATGCGCGCCGACGACACGACGACCGGGATCCGGCTCAGGTGCCGGAACCGGTTCCACATTCAGGACGTCGAGTTCCTCGGGCGGGGACTCACCGACAACTCGGGACAGGTCAGCGCCTTCCTGCTCGCGGTCACGAGCGAGGACGGGCGGGGGGTCCTGCGGAACGCGGTCGCGAAGAAGGGGTCCCGCGTCGACGGGTACGCGAGGGGCAACGGGCGGATCGGCGTCTGGGTCGGCTGGACGAACAAGGGGACCGTCCGCATCGAGGGGTGTGACTTCCGCGAGTTCGGCAACAACGGCACGTACACCTCTCGGACGCCCGGACAGGTGGAGATCGTCGACTGCTACTTCCTCAACAACAACGCCGCGAACGTACGCATCGGCGGGGAGGGGAGCTACATCGAGAACTGTACGGTCGAGATCGACTTCGAGAAGTACACCGGGCCGGAGCTGGGTGACATCTCCACCGGCTTCGGGATGCGCGGGGTTCAGATCGAGCAGGGCGTCCAGATCGAAGGGGCCCAGCCGATCCCGGCGGGGGCGGAAGTCCGCGACTGCGAGCTCGTGGGCAGGAATGCGCCCAACGGGATCGCCATGATCAACCTCTCGCCGCAGGGTCGGAGCCTCTCCGTCGAGAACACTCGCGTTCAGGTGGACATCGACCGGATGTGGGCGGTCCGTCGGGGGCGACCCGGTACGATCTCCTGGCGCGAGTGGCAGCAGACGTCGCCGGAGCCCCACTGGATCCGGATGGAGAACGTCAGCATCACCGGATCGGCGTCCGGCCGCGAGGCGGTCCGACTGGTCGAGGCGGACGACTCGGTCGTCCGGAACTGCTGTATCCACCAGTCCGGATCGAGCCGCGACGGGATCAACTTCGAGGACGCGAGCGGCGGCGTCGTCGAGGACTCGACCATCGACGTGACCGGCAGGGAGATCACCTTAGAGAACTCGACGGCGTCGAGCTCGTCGATAACCCGGGAGGGATCGTGCCCGTTCCCGAACCCCGAGCCGGCGTCGTCGGGGTCGACCGACGACTCCGAGTCGGAGGAGACCGACGACTCGACCGACGACTCCGCGGCGACCCGACCGGACGGCAGCCGGGAACTCGTCGTCGACGGGAGCGACACGTACGACCGGATCACGTACACGTTCACCGTCGAGGGGAGCGTCGCGGCCGGTCCGCGGGCCAACCCGGACGACGCGATCGACGGGACGACCGTCTCCGGGCAGGTCGAGGGCGGAATCGATTCCTTCTGGGTGACCGGCGAGTTCACGGACTTCCAAGTCGACGGCGACGCCGCGGTCCGGCTGGACGGCGAAACGGTCGAGCCGTCGGAGTTAGTCGTCTCGGAGACAGAGGAGTCCGACGATGAGACGGACGGCTCCGCGTCCGATGACAGCGATTCCACGAGCGGGGACAGCGGCCCGACGGACGATTCGACCGACGGCAAGGAGCTCGTCATCGACGGGAGCGACACGTACGACCGGGTCGACTACACGTTCACCGTCGAGGGGAGCGTCGCGGCCGGTCCGCGGGCCAACCCGGACGACGCGATCGACGGGACGGCCGTCACCGGACAGGTGGAAGGCGGAATCGACTCCTACGATGTCACGGGAGAGTTCACCGCGTTCGACGTCGACGGCGACGTGCCGGTCCGGCTGGACGGCGAGACGGTCGAGCCGTCGGAGTTGGTCGTCTCGGAGACGGAGGAGTCCGACGACGAGACGGACGACTCCGCGTCCGACGTCACCGGCTCCACGTCAGACGACACCGATTCCGACGCCGGCGGTTCGAACGACACGAGCGGGGACGGCGACTCGACCGACGCGCCGACGGAGGCGAAGACCCTCGTCATCGACGGGAGCGTCACCTACGACCGGATCGACTACACGTTCACCGTCGACGGGAGCGTCGCTCCCGGCGCGCGCGCCAACGAGAGCGACGAGATCGACGGGACGACCGTCTCGGGCCACGTTGAGGGCGGTATCGACTCCTACGAGATCACCGGCGAGTTCACCGCCTTCGAGGTCGACGACGACGTTCCGGTCCGGCTGGACGGCGAGACCGTCGACCCGGACGAGCTCGGCGCGACCGTCCGCACCGTCGAGATCGACGGCAGCCACACGACCGACCGGCTCGCGTACGCGTTCGGGACGGACGGGAGCGTCGCGGCCGGCGACGGCGCGACCGACGACGC
>NZ_CBVY010000045.1:0-2348 GCF_000513435.1 Halorubrum sp. AJ67
CCTATCCCCGTGTGTGCCTTGCCTCCACGACTGGATCGCCCGCCGCCGGAGTGCGCGTCGAGCGTCGCGGCCGCCTGCGCGATCGCGGCCGGCGTCCGCGAGAACACGTTGACGATCCCGGTCGCGAGCCTGATCCGATCGGTGTGGACTGCCCAGCGCTCCAGTTTGCCGAACGCCGACTTCCCCTGTCCCTCGGCCGCCCAGGCGCTCTCGTAGCCGAGCCCCTCGGCGCGAGCGACAAGCTCCGGCTCGTCGCGCAGCGCGAAGAGGACGCCAATGCGGTCGGCGTCTCCGTCGTCCGTCGCCGGTGCGCCCGCGTCGTCGGCGATCCCGTCGCTCACGGTTCGACCACCCCCTCGACGGCGAGGTCGTTGTACACGTCGAGCCGATCGATCGTCCCCTCGCTGACCTCGTACACGTCGACGTATCGCACGTCTTCGAAGCCCTCACCGTCGTTGTCGACACCGTGGAGCGTGCCCTGGCTGACGACCCGGTCGCCGTCGACGGTCCAGCGACCGAACGACTTGCCGGCGCGTTCGTACCGCGGTTCGAGGAAGGCGAGAAACGATGCCGCGGCGTCTGGACCCTCGAACCGCGCTCCCGGGACCGTGACGACGGCGTCGTCGGCGAACAGCTCCCCGACGGTCTCCCGCTCGTCCGGGTCGGCCATCCGCTCGAAGAACTCCTCGACAGTTTCGCGTGGCGTTCGGGCCATGATACCCGTACACACCCAAAGAGATATAAAAGGAACCATCATGGTCCTAAATGACGATCAGCGGTCAAACGCACGAGTCGCCAGCGGAGCGGACCTGGGGAAATCGATGTTGGCACACGATCGGCGACACCCCGCCGACCGGTAACTTTACGCGGAGCGGTTTCCTGACTCGTGGTATGGGATCACGTGATGCGGAGCCGCAGCGGCGCACGCTAGACGACGCGAGCGCGGAGGTCGTCTCCGCGGACGAGGTCGAGTTCGACGTGGAGACCGACGTGTTGGTCGCGGGGGCCGGCGGATGCGGGCTCACGGCGACGCTCGCGGCCTGCGAGGACGAGGGCCTGACAGTCACCCTCCTAGAGAAGAGCGACGAGGTCGGCGGCAACGCGGCGCTGTCGACGGGGATGATCCCCGCGGCCGGCACCCGCTTCCAGCGCGAGGCGGGGATCGAGGAGCAGCCGGCGGACATGGCGCGGGACATCTTGGAGAAGAACGGCCACGAGGCCGACGCGGAGCTGGTCCAGCACCTCTGTGAGCAGAGCGTCGAGTTAGTCCACTGGCTCGTCGACGACTGGGACATCTCCCTCCACCTCGTGGACGACTTTAAATACCCCAAACACTCCGAATACCGGATGCACGCGCCGCCGGGCCGGAACGGCGAACACCTCGTCGCCGAGATGCGCGACCGGATCGAGGCGCGGGAGAACGCGGAGCTGCTGACGAACACGCCGGTGACGAAGCTGGTCGCGAAAGACGGTGCCGTCGAGGGCGTCGTCGCGGGGGCGGTCCGCGAGGAGGCGATCCGGGCGGACCGAGTGATACTCGCCACCGACGGCTTCGCCGGGAACCGCGAGATGGTCCGGGCTCACTGCGAGGACGACATCGCCGACGCGCTGTACTACGGCTCGGACGGCAACACCGGAGACGGGATCCGCTGGGGCGCGGAGCTCGGCGGCGCCCTCGCGTCGATGGACGCCTTCCAAGGCCACGCGACCGTCGTCAGCGGGACGGGCGCGCTGTCGACGTACGCCGTCGTGATGAACGGCGGCGTCCTCGTCAACGCCGACGGCGAGCGCTTCGGAAACGAGTCGAAGGGGTACTCGCAGTTCGCGATCGACGTGGTCCGTCAGGAGGGCGGCGTCGCCTACGAGATCTTCGACGAGCGGATCTTCGAGCGGCTCAAAGGCGAGTTCGACGACTTCGACCGCGCCGTCGACCTCGGCTCGTACACCAGCGCCGACACCGTCGAGGAACTCGCCGCCGAACTCGGCTGCGACCCGGAAGCGAGTCGAGAGGCGGTCGAGTCGTACAACGCGGCCGTCGAGGCTGGCGAGCCGGACGAGGTCGGCCGCGAAGACGGCCGGAACGTCCTCACAGCCCCGTTTTACGGAACCGAAGTTACTGGCTCGCTGTTCCACACCCAGGGCGGGCTCGTCGTCGACGAGCACGCGCGGGTCCTCCGCGAGGACGGTTCGACCGTCGACGGCCTCTACGCCGGGGGCGGCACCGCGACGGGCATCAGCGGCCACGGGGCCGATGGCTACCTCTCCGGGAACGGGCTCACGACCGCCATGGGGTTCGGTCGGCTCGCCGGCCTGCACGCCGCGCGGGCGCTGGGTGAGTGACGATGGGA
>NZ_CBVY010000046.1:0-2153 GCF_000513435.1 Halorubrum sp. AJ67
GCGGCCTCGACGGACCGCGAGTACGCCGAGTGGCTCGACGCGCTGGCCGACGGCGACGGGTTCGCGCTCGCCTGTCCGGACGGCCACGGGTCGCTCCCGCGCGGCGGGTGTGTCCCGAGTGCGGCACCGCCGACCTCTCTCGGGAGTCGCTCGACGGGACGGGGACCGTCGAGACGTACAGCGTCGTCCACGTCCCGTCGCCGCGCTTCGCCGACGACGCCCCGTACGCGACCGCCGTGGTCGACTTCGGTCCGACACGGCTGACGGGCGTCTACCGCGAGGGGGGCGACGCCGCCCCGGACCCCGCGATCGGCGATCGGGTGACGGTCGACGTGGGCGAGCGCGTCACCGACGGCGAGCGGCTCGTCGTCTTCCGCCCCGCGAACGAGGAGTAACCGGCACGAGCGGTCGATCGAGAGGGGCGGTCCGACACGCGACCAAACTGTTATAATACCGTCATGGGTACGTGAGACGTATGTCCGACCGCATCTCGGTCCTCCTCGTCGACGACGATCCGGACCTCCTCGCGGTCACGGCCTCGTACCTCGAACGCGAGGCCGACCGGATCGCGATCGAGACCGCGGGGAACGCGGCGACGGGGCTGGAGGCGCTCGACGAGTTCGACGTCGAGTGCGTGGTCTCCGACTACGAGATGCCCGGCCGAGACGGACTCGAGTTCCTCCAAGCGGTCCGCGAGCGCGACCCCGAACTCCCCTTTATCCTCCACACGGGAAGGGGATCCGAGGAGATCGCGAGCGAGGCCATCTCCGCCGGCGTGACCGACTACATCCAGAAGCGCGGCGGGACCGAGCGGTACGAGCGGCTGGCGAACCGGATCGTCGAGGCGGTCGAGAAGCGCCGCGCCGAGCGGGACGCCGACCGGATGCGACGGCAGTTGGCGGCGATCACCGACCACTCGCGGGACGCGATACTCACCGTCGACGACGACAGCACGGTGCGGTTCGCGAACCCGGCCGTCGAGCGGCTGCTCGGATACGCGCCCGAGGAGCTCGTCGGCGGACCGCTAACGAGGCTGATGCCGGATCGAATGCGCGACCTCCACGAGGAGGCGATGGCCCGGTACGTCGAGACCGGCGAGTCGACGATGGACTGGACCGCGGTCGAGTTCCCGGGCCGACACCGAGACGGCCGCGAGGTTCCCCTCTCCATCTCGTTCGGAGAGTTCGAGCAGGACGGCGAACACAGGTTCGTGGGGATCCTCCGGGACGTGACCGAGCGCGAGCGACACCGCGCGTTCGTCGAGCACTCCAGCGACATCGTCGCGGCGTTAGATGCCAACGGAACGTTCCAGTACGTGAGCCCGTCCGTCGAGCGGATCTTGGGACACGACCCGGAGGAGATGATAGGCGAGAACGCGTTCTCGTACGTCCATTCCGACGACCGGGAGGCCGTCTTCGGGCTGTTCGAAGAGACCCTGGACAGTGAGTCCCCGACGAGCCCGATCGAGTACCGGCTCCGGTGTGCCGACGGCGGCTATCGCTGGGTCGGGTCCGTCGGGAACAGCCGGCTCGATGACCGCGCCGTCGGGCGGTACGTGGTCAACACCCGCGACGTCTCCGATCGCAAGGAGCGCGAGCGGACCCTGGCGCGGCTCCGCGAGTGGACGCGAGAGCTCAACTACGCCCGGACCGCGGAGGAGGCGGCGGAGCTAGCGGTCGACGCGGTCGACGACTTAGTCGACGCCGGGCTGAGCGGGATCCACCTGCGCAGCGACGACGGTGACCGGCTCGAACCGGCCGCGCTCGGCGATTCGGTGCCCATGCTGTTCGACGAGCAGCCGACCTACGAGCGGAACGCGCCCCCGGAGACGCGGGCCGCCCTCGCGTGGGAGGCGTTCCGCGGGGACGAGTCGGTCGTCATCGACGAGGTCTCGGCGTACGAGCCGTTATCGGAGGAGACGCCGGCCGAGAGCCTCGTGTTGCGGCCGATCGGCGACCACGGACTGTTCGTCATCTCCGCGCCGACGGCCGACGAGTTCACCGACACAGATGTCCTCGTCGCGGAGATTCTCTCGGAGCACTTGGAGGCCGCGCTCGACCGCGCGGAGCGGGAGCGGCGTAATAACTTCGTATAGCATACATTATACGAAGTTATACGAGTCGCCGTCGGGCGAGAAGTCGAACCGGCGACCG
>NZ_CBVY010000047.1:0-2141 GCF_000513435.1 Halorubrum sp. AJ67
GACTCGATGCGCACGCGCGTCGACGGCGACGTCGTCGCCTGTACCGTCGCGCGACCGACGACGGGCGAACTCCAGTCGACGCTGGACGACCACCTCGTGAACCTGCGCGTCGCCGACCGCGTTATCGAGCGCGGACGCGCACACCTCGGGAACGACTCCGCGGACACCGCAGACTCCACGCACCGCTCCGACTCCACAGACGAACCGCAGACGACCGACACCGACACACCAACCGACACATGAGCGAACGATCCGTATCCAAGAGCAGAGAACAGAAGCGCTGGTACACCGTGTTAGCGCCCGAACAGTTCGACCGGCAGGAGCTCGGCGAGACCCTCGCCGAGGAGCCCCAGCAGGTCGTCGGGCGCACGATCACGACGACGCTCGATCAGCTGACGGGCGACTCCAACGCGAACAACACGAAGCTGACCTTCAAGATCACCGACGTGGGCAGCGACTCGGCGTACACCGAGTTCATCAAGTACGAGCTGACGCGCGACTACCTGCGCTCGCTCGTCCGCCGCGGTGCCTCGAAGGTCGAGGCGTCGATCACGGTGCTGACGACGGACGACTACCGCATCCGCGTCCAGCCCGTCGCGCTGACGACGAAGAAGGCGGACCGCTCGCAGGAGAAGGCGATCCGCCGCGTGATGATCGACAAGGTCCACGCCGCCGCCGAGGAGCGCACCTTCGAGGCGTTCGTCGACGCGATCGTCGACGGGAACCTCTCGTCGGCCATCTACGGCGACGCCAAGGAGATCTACCCGCTGCGCCGCGTCGAGGTCCAGAAGCTGACCCTCGAAGCGCGCCCGCGTGAGGTCGCCGCCGAGGAGGAGACCGCCGTCGACGTCGACGCCGACGAAGTGGCCGTCGACGAGTAACGCCGTCGCCGACCCGCGACCGACTTTCTCCGTTTATCGACCTGAGAGCGGTGCCGCCGATCCCCGTTTCGACCGACCGGCAGGGGCGAGCGTGCGACCTGTCCGCATCTTCCGATATCCGGGAGACGAAAGCTTGAAACGCCGCTCGCCCGACCTGACAGGTATGGAACTGCGGGTCATCGAAAAGACCGACACGGAGCTCAACATCGAGATCGCGGGGGAGGACCACACGTTCATGAACGTGCTGAAGGGGGCGTTACTGGAGTCCGAGGACGTCGCGGCCGCGACCTACGACGTGAACCCCGAGCAGTCGGGCGGCCAGACCGAGCCGGTCCTCACCGTCAAGTCGGAGGAGGGCGACCCGCTCGACGTGCTCGCCGACGCTGCCGAGTCGATCACCGAGCGCACGGACGCGCTGCGCGACGCGGTCCGCGCGGCCTGAGTCTCTCTCACCGATCTCTCACGCCGACGGCCGGCGTCGTTTTTTCGCTCCGAACAGCCGTCGCTTTCGGTTCAACCGGCGGCACCCTCACCGCGCGGTCGCCCCCGCGGGAGGGGCATACCTAAGTGGTGACTCTCGAAACGGGGGGGTATGCCGCCGAGCGTACTCATGCTGGGATGGGGGTTCCCGCCGAACATCACCGGCGGACTCGACGTCCACGTCGGCGAACTGTTCACCGGGCTGCGCGACGACCTCGGCGTCGACGTCACGCTGGTGTTGCCCGCGGAGTTCGCGCCCGACGACGGGCCGGGACTCGAACCGGTCGAGACGGGCGAGGGCGACGTGGCCGCACGCGTGGGACAGCTCTCCGACCGCTTCGCCGAGCTCGCGCCGGATCACGACGTGATCCACACGCACGACTGGTTCGGCTACGGCCCCGGTCGCGCCGCCGCCCGCGAGTCGGACGCCACCTGGGTATCGTCGTTCCACTCGCTGGCGAGCGACCGTAACATCGACCCGCCGAGCCGCGAGGTCGAGACCGAGCGCCGGCTCGCGAACGCCGCCGACACGAACATCGCGGTCAGCGAGATCGTCCGCGAGGACATCAGGGAGCTGTACGACGCGGACTCGCGGGTCGTGTACAACGGCTTCTCGACGCCGACGTTCTCCGGGAAAGACGTCCGTTCGGACCTCGGGATCGACGGCGAGATGCTGTTCTTCGTCGGGCGACACACCGACCAGAAGGGGATCTCCACCTCCTGTACGCGATGAAGAAGCTCCGCGGAGTCGTGGGAGGCAAGGGCACGACAGGGGATAGG
>NZ_CBVY010000048.1:0-2076 GCF_000513435.1 Halorubrum sp. AJ67
GTTCCTCGCGCAGGTACTGTTGGGCGGCCTGCTGGCGCACTTCTACATCGAACGGGCCGGGTTCTTCGGGATCGAGCAGATCTTCGGGGTCCACATCCTCCAACTCCTCCCGTTCTCCATCGCGAAGACGTGGCACATCGATCTGGGCATCCTCTGGATCGCGTCGACGTGGCTGGGGGCGGGACTGTTCCTTCCGCCGCTGTTGACGGGTCACGAGCCGAAGCGACAGGGGACGTACGTGAACGTCCTCCTCGGCGCGCTGGTGACCGTCGTGGTCGGCGGGATGGCCGGGATCTGGCTCGGCGCGAACGGTTACCTCCCCGGCGAACTCTGGTGGCTGCTCGGTAACGAGGGGTTGGAGTACCTCGAAGTCGGGAAGGTGTGGCAGTTCGGCCTGCTCGCCGGGTTCGTCCTCTGGGCGGTCCTCGCGATCCGCGGGCTCAAGCCGCTGCTCGACCGCGAGCCGGCCTACGGGCTCGCGCACATGATCCTCTACGCGGGCGGCTCTATCACCCTGCTTTTCGTCGCCGGCTTCATGTTCACGCCGTCGACGAACATCGCCGTCACCGAG
This sequence comes from Halorubrum sp. AJ67, assembly GCF_000513435.1. Classification (NCBI taxonomy): domain Archaea; kingdom Methanobacteriati; phylum Methanobacteriota; class Halobacteria; order Halobacteriales; family Haloferacaceae; genus Halorubrum; species Halorubrum sp. AJ67. The sequence continues at coordinate 572 of NZ_CBVY010000048.1, forward strand.
TTCTGGCGGTGGTGGGTCGTCCACATGTGGGTCGAGGGCGCGTTCGAGTTCTTCATCGTCGCGATCATCGGGCTGACGCTCGTCTCGATGAACCTGCTCTCGCGCCGCAGCGCGGAGAAGGCGGTGATGCTTCAGGCACTCTTAGTGATGGGGACCGGCGTCATCGGCGTCTCACACCACTACTGGTGGATCGGGATGCCCGACTACTGGGTGCCGATCGGGAGCGTCTTCTCGACGCTGGAGCTGCTGCCGCTCATCTTCATCCTCTACGAGGCGATCGGGCAGTACCGCGCGATGACGGAGACGAGCGGCTTCCCCTACAAGCTCCCGTTCATGTTCATCGTCGCCAGCGGGATCTGGAACTTCGTCGGGGCCGGCGTCCTCGGCTTCTTCATCAACCTCCCGCTGATCAACTACTACGAACACGGCACGTACCTCACCGTCGGCCACGCCCACGCCGCGATGTTCGGCGCGTTCGGCTTCCTCGCGCTCGGCATGGTCGCGTACATGCTCCAGCTATCGATCGACCCCGACCGCTGGGACGGCTCGTGGCTCCGCGCGTCGTTCTGGTGCTGGAACGTCGGCCTCGCGCTGATGGTCGGCATCTCGCTGCTGCCCGTCGGATTCCTCCAGCTCGACGTTGCCTTCACTGAGGGGTACGCCGCCGCGCGCAGCCTCGAGTTCTACAACCGCGATCTGGTCCAGACGCTGTTCTGGGCGCGGCTCCCGGGTGACACCCTGATCATCATCGGGACGGCCATCTACATGGCCGACCTGATCCGCAAGCGGTTCGTCCTCCGGGCCTCCGAGGACGACCCCTCGGTCGACGACATGGCGGTCGCGGAGGGGATCGTCGGGGACGACTGATCGATCCCTCTCGTTTCGGGGTCGCTGTTCCCGGAGACAGGTCGCGCGTTCCGGCGCGAGTCTGTCCGGAGCGGTTTCACGGCTTGCTCGGTACGGGCAGGTGATAGAGCGGTCCGGACCCGGTTCAGATGACTCCGATCCCTTCGAAGATGAACACGAGCGAGACGACGAGCGACGCGAACATCAAGGCGTAGCCGATCTCCTGTCTGGTGACGTTCATGCGCGGAGGTAGTCTTCGCGTGACAAGTTTCTTCTGCTGGTCAGTCCACGCCAGTCGTTCGGACGCTCCGGACGAACGCCGTGTGAATATCGCGGTTCCGACGAGTCGGTCCGCCGTCCCGGCTCAGTAGTGCCAGGGGTACTCTCGGAACTCCGGCTCGCGGCCCTCCAAGAACGCGTCGCGGCCCTCGGCGGCTTCGTCGGTCATGTACGCCAGCCGGGTCGCCTCGCCGGCGAACACCTGCTGGCCGACCATGCCGTCGTCGGCCATGTTGAACGCGTACTTCAACATCCGCATCGCGGTCGGGGACTTCCGCGTCATCTCGTCGGCCCACTCCAAGGCAACCTCTTCCAGCTCCTCGTGCGGAATCACTTCGTTGACCATCCCCATGTCCGCCGCCTCCTCGGCCGAGTAGGTC
>NZ_CBVY010000049.1:0-2065 GCF_000513435.1 Halorubrum sp. AJ67
GGGAGACCGACGGTTCCGATGACGTTCATTACCGGCGGCTACTCCGCTCGCGGACTTAGGTCTGCTGTTGGGCGGCCCCGAGCGGGCCACCGCGAACCGCGGGCGTTTTTTTTAGACCCGGCGGATTAGAAGCGAATGAGGGCACATAGCTCAGCCCGGATAGAGCGTCGGACTTCTAATCCGACGGTCGTGGGTTCGAATCCCACTGTGCCCGTCCTCAGATCGTTCGTTTCGTGGTGTTCCGAATGCTGCTGTGACTACTACGCTTCGACGGTACATAGTCAACACTGAGACCGAGACCGCCGAAGCCCCAGCCGGGAGGGGGGCGCACGCTCGCCGCGCTCCTCGTCACTCGCTGCGCTCGTTCCTGCGGTGCTCGCGTCGCCTGCGCCCCCCTCCCGGCTGCCCCTTCGAGTCCCGCCCCGCACCGCACAGCCTCACGCCTCCCCAGCCTCGTCAGTCGGTCTCCGCTTCGCTCCGACCGACTGACTCCCTCGCGCGGTGCTCTCGCCGGCGGCTTTGCCGCCGGCTGTCCGAGGGACCTGCGGTCCCTCGCTACTCGCGGTCGCCAGAGGCGACCGCTCGGAGGCACGCGCCACCGCAATCACCACTTCAAGAAGAGTCGTCTCCGCGGGAGTTTCACTTCTGGACCGCTCAGTCCGCCGCCGGCGGCGTCCCGAGGTACTTCTCGTTGAGTTCGTACTCGCCGTCGTCGCCCTCGACGAGGTACTCGCCGTAGTAGGGCACGCGGTTGGCCACCACTGCCTCGAACGTCTCCGCGATCTCCTCGCGCGTCATCTCGCCCATCGACCGGAGGTCGTCGTTGCGGTTGAGACACCCCTTCAGGTAGCCCTCGTGGGTGACGCGGACGCGGCCGCAGTTCGCGCAGAACTCCTCGTTCTCGACGGGGTCGACGATCTCGACCATCCCGCCCGTCTCGTCGTCGCTCTCCTCGCCGACGAAGTAGCGCTTCCGGTCGTGCATCTCGCGGTGTTCGACCCGGTCGGCCTCCTCCGCGAGCCAGTCGTGGACGCGCCCGATGTCGACGTTCCACTCGGGCTTGCCGGTCAGCTCCGGCATGTACTGGATGAGCTGGAGCTGGAGCCCCTCGTTTTCGGCGACGTGCTCGACCATCTCCTCGACGTAGCCCGCGGTGTGCGTGAACACGACCATGTTGAGCTTCACGGGGTCGAGTCCGGCGTCGACGGCGGCCTTCACGCCCTCCAACACCTTCTCGTACGCGCCCGACTTCGTCACCTCCGCGAAGTCGTCCGGGTCGAGCGCGTCCTGCGAGACGTTGACGCGGTCGAGGCCGGCGGCCTTCAGGTCCGCGGCGCGACCGGGGAGGAAGGTGCCGTTCGTCGTCATCGAGACCTCCATCGAGTCGGGCGTGCGCTGGATGATCTCTTCGAGATCCTGTCGGAGCATCGGCTCGCCGCCGGTGAACTTCACCGCGTCGACGCCGTAGCCCTCGACGACCTCCAGGAAGCGGACCACGTCGTCGGCGCTCATCTCCGACTCGCTCGGCTCCATCGGCCCGCGCGTGTCGCCTAACCCCTCGTTGTGACAGTAGACGCAGTCGAAGTTACACCGGTCGGTGAGCGAAATCCGGACTCCCGTCACCTCCCGTCCGAAGTCGTCCGCGAGTGGGCCGGCCATACCCGACAGGAGCGACTACGGGCGCTTAAGTAGACGGGTCGATCGTGCGGGTGCGTAACAGCCATCGGTTACGTTCCGGTCGACTCACGGCGGACGACCAATTACCCTTCCGACAGCTCGACGCGACGATGACGGCAGCGAAATCCCGTCGCCGCCGGTCACAGCGACACGCGGAGCCCGTCCTCCGCGGCTCGCACCTCGCCGTCGAACCCCGCCTCGCGGACCTGCTGCTCCATCTCGCGCTCGCGGCCGCCGGTGTGCGGGTAGAGGTGCGACAGCAGGAGGGTGCCGATCTTCGCGCCCGCGAGCGACTCGCCGAGGCTCGTCGGCCGCGGGTGGTTCGACACGTCGACGTCGTCCGGGAACGAGCAGTCGTGGACCAGGCAGTCGACGCCGTCCGCGAACC
>NZ_CBVY010000050.1:0-2048 GCF_000513435.1 Halorubrum sp. AJ67
CCGCGTCGACGTCGGCGACCGCCTCGGCGAGACCGTCGAGTTCGAGCCCGACGAGCCGCCGGCTCGGTCGGCCCTGATTCTCCACGCGGGAGACGACCTCCTGACCGACGTAACACCCCTTGTCGAAGTCGAGCGCGTTCCGGAGGCCGAGGACGTTCGGGACCGTCCCCGCCAGTTCGTACTCGAAGAGGGGCGTTCCCGCCTCCGTCGCGAGCGCGTCCCACGTCCGGTAGCCGAAGGGCGTGGCGTTGAGTCCGCGGTTGATCAGGGTGTCGAACACGTCGGCCGCGTCGGCGGCGGCACAGACGATCTCGTACCCCTCCTCGCCCAAGGGGGCGTCCGTCGCGATCACCGTGACGCCGGCGTCGACCATCGATCCGCGGACGAAGGATAGCGGCTCCTCCGGCGCGCCGGGGCCGCCGAGGACGGACGCGACCTTCTCTGTCGACTTGGGGCCGTGAACGCCGAACACCCCGAACTCCTCGGAGACGTCGTCGATCTCGACGTCCTGAATGAATACCTTCTCCGCCCAGTCGGCGGCGACCGCCTCCGTCCGCTCCGGCGGGAGGAACACCAGCAGCCGCTCGTCGGCGTTGTACACGTACATGTCCGTCTCGATCCCGCCCTGCGGGTCGAGTAGGAGGGCGTAGGTCCCCTCGGCGTCCTCGGTCGGGACGCGGTTCGAGACGGCGTTGTCGACGAACTCGACGCGGTCGCTCCCCCGGACGGCGAGGACGCCGTACCCCATCTCGATCACGCCGGCGACCTTGCGGACCGCCTTCCCGACGCGGACGGGTTTGCCGTAGTGGTCGACCACCTCGCGGCCGCCGCGGTCGCGGTACGCCGCGCCGTGCGCGTCGTGGGTGCCGGAGACGAGTGTCATGGTCGCAGGGACGCGATCGAGCGCCAAAAGGCCGCCGTCTCCGGCGGCATGGGGCGAGACGGCGGCGTAAGGCGAGACGCTGGCGTAGGGTGAGACGGCGGCGTAAGGCGAGACGCTGGCGCGGGAGGGGAGACGACGGCTACAGTCCAATCCGGTCGCGGATCGCGTCGACGAGGCTCTCCGAGGCGTCGTCGGTCGCCGCGTCCGGGTCGGGTATCACCCGGTCGTGGGCGTACACCCGGACGCGCTCCTCGGTCTCGACGGTGATCAGCGAATCGTCTTTCAGCGCCGAGAGCGCCTCCTCGACGGCGTCGATGTCGGCGTCGACGGCCGCGCGAAGTTCGAGGACCGTCATCCCCTCGTCGCCGCGGTCGACGAGCGCGTCGAGCAGCGCGACCTCGACGTCCGGCCGGTCGCGGTATTCCGGCTTTGCGGCCATACGCATCCCTTGTACGGGGCGGACTTTACGTCTACCGGCGGTGAGCGGGAAGACGGACGCCGAGGAGAAAGCGAACCGGGTGCTGCGGGAGCGCCGTCAGCGAACGAGCCGAGAGCAGGTGCCACAGAGGTTCTCCTCTTTCACGTCGACCTCGCGGACGGTGGGGGAAAACGACATCACGCACTTGCTGTTGTCGCAGTGCTCTAATCCGAGCGTGTGCCCGATCTCGTGGACGACCTCCTTGCGGACGCGGTCACCGAAGACGTCGACCGCGGGCTTGGTCGAGACGCCGCCGTCGGAGGAGGTGCGGAGGCGGTGCGTGGAGATGACGGAGCCGCTCCCGTTGAGGTACGCGAGGCCGAACACGTAGTTCCGGCGGCGGTAGTAGAGGTCCTCGGGCGTAATTCCGATGTTCTTCTCGCCGCCGCCGACCCGCGTGACCGTCTCGATGAGGTCCTCGGCGCGATACTGGGTGCGGTCGGCGTCGTACGCGGAGTCGGGGATCGGCTGATCGTCGTGGACCGTCACGTCGCAGTCGTACACGGAGCGCAGCGCGCCGGAGGCCTCCCGTTTCACTTGGGGGGTGACGTCTCCGACGGGGACGATGTCCACGAGCATGGAACCGCTTTTGACCGCCGCAATCATAAAGCCCGCGCCGTGGGATCATCACCTCCGTCAGAACGGGCGCTCGCCGACGCCCTCGACCGATACGAGCGACTGATCGAG